>JAGRPN010000022.1 GCA_019449555.1 Ramlibacter sp. | reverse complement strand
GATCACGGCAACCTCGATGCTGGGGCGTGGGGTCATCCAGCTACTTTAGTGGATGTCGGCCCCTTGCGCAGCCGGGTCCTCCCCCGGCCCGCCTCACTCGATCGCGATGCGGCGCGAACAGGTGCCTTCCTTCTTCGGCAAGGTCAGGCTCAGCACGCCGTTCCCGGCCGCCACGCATCGAAGTTTGAAGGCGGCGGAGAAGTTCAAGCACCCGAGCAGCTCGAGCGGCCGCGGCTTCAGGTCTCTTTCGAGATCTTGATGCTCGGGAACTTGGAAGAGAAGTCCTTGGCCTTCTGGGCGATCTTGATCGCCACCTGCCGGGCCACGGCCTTGTAGATGCCGGCGATTTCGCTGTCCGGATCGGCCACGACCGTGGGCTTGCCGCCGTCGGCCTGCTCGCGGATCTTGATGGCCAGCGGCAAGGCGCCGAGGTAATCCATCCCGTACTCGGCCGCCATGCGCTTGCCGCCGCCTTCGCCGAAGATGTGCTCGACGTGGCCGCAGTTGCTGCACACGTGCACCGCCATGTTCTCCACGATGCCCAGGATCGGCACGCCGACCTTCTCGAACATCTTGATGCCCTTCTTCGCGTCCAGCAGCGCGATGTCCTGCGGCGTGGTGACGATCACCGCGCCGGTCATCGGCACCCGCTGCGACAAGGTGAGCTGGATGTCGCCGGTGCCGGGCGGCAGGTCCACGATCAGGTAGTCGAGGTCGGCCCAGTTGGTCTGGCGCAGCAGCTGCTCCAGCGCCTGCGTGGCCATCGGGCCGCGCCAGATCATCGCCTCGTCCTGCGCCACCAGGAAGCCGATCGACATGACCTGCACGCCATAGTTCTCGAGCGGCTCCATCGTCTTGCCGTCCGCGGACTCGGGCCGCCCGGTGATGCCCATCATCATGGGCTGGCTCGGGCCGTAAATGTCCGCATCGAGCAGGCCGACCGCCGCGCCTTCGGCGGCCAGTGCGAGCGCCAGGTTGACGGCGGTCGTGCTCTTGCCGACCCCGCCCTTGCCCGAGGCCACGGCGACGATGTTCTTGACTTTGGGCAGGAGCGCCACGCCGCGCTGCGCCGCATGGGCGACCACCCTGGTCGTGATGTTCGCTGAAACGTTGTCGACGCCGGGCACGGTCTTGGCCGCAGCGATCAGTGCGTTGCGCAGCGCGGGAATCTGGCTCTTGGCCGGATAGCCGAGTTCGACGTCGAAGGAGACCTCGCCGCCGTTGACCTGCAGGTTCTTGAGGGACTTCGTGCTGACGAAATCCTTGCCGGTGTTGGGATCGTTGACGGCCGCGAGGGCCTGGAGCAATTGGTCTTGGGTAGCCATGGGGTGTGGGTTTTTCCTGTTCGCCATCCAGTGTAACGAGTCGGTCCAAGACCCTACCGGCGCATCCCGGCAGGCCGGCAGTGGCGGCCGGACCCGGGCAGCGCTTGCTGCGGCGCAGCTAAAATCTCCGGTTCCCTCCGGAACACCCCCCATGCCTCCACAGCGCAAGCTTTTCGTCACGACCGCCCTGCCCTACGCCAACGGCAAGTTCCACATCGGGCACATCATGGAGTACATCCAGGCCGACATCTGGGTGCGCTACCAGCGCATGCACGGCCACATGGTGCATTTCGTCGGGGCCGACGACGCGCATGGGGCGGCGATCATGATCTCGGCCGAGAAGGCCGGGGTGAGCCCGCAGGAGTTCGTCGCGGGCATCTCCGCCGGCCGCAGGGAATACCTGGACGGCTTCCACATCCTGTTCGACAACTGGCACACCACAGCCAGCCCCGAGAACAAGGAGCTGGTGCAGGCCATCTACCTGCGCCTGCAGCAGAACGGCCTGATCACCACCCGCAATGTCGAACAGTTCTACGACCCGGTGAAGGGCATGTTCCTGCCCGACCGCTTCATCAAGGGCGAGTGCCCGAACTGCCATTCGAAGGACCAGTACGGCGACGCGTGCGAGGTGTGCAGCAGCGTCTATTCGCCCACGGACCTGATCAACCCTTACTCCACGCTCACCGGCGCCGCGCCCGAGCTGCGCAGCTCCGGGCATTTCTTCTTCAAGCTGTCCGACCCCGACGTGGTGGCGTTCCTAAAAGGCTGGACCCAGGACGGCAAGTTGCAGCCCGAGATGGCGCGCAAGGCGAGCGAATGGTTCGAGGCGGGCATGAACGACTGGGACATCAGCCGTGACGCGCCGTACTTCGGCATCGAGATCCCCGATGCGCCGGGCAAGTACTTCTACGTTTGGCTGGACGCGCCGATCGGCTACCTCGCCAGCCTGAAGAACCACTTCGACAAGGGGCAGGCGCAAAACCACTGGCACCCGCCTTCGCGCACCGACGCCAACTTCGACGACTTCATGGCCGACCCGGCGGTCGAGCAGGTGCATTTCATCGGCAAGGACATCGTCTATTTCCACACCCTGTTCTGGCCCGCGATGCTGGAGTTTTCCGGCCGCAAGACGCCCAGCCAGGTGAACGTGCACGGGTTCATCACCGTGAGCGGCGAGAAGATGAGCAAGAGCCGCGGCACCGGCATCGACCCGCTGCGCTACCTGTCGCTCGGGATGAACGCCGAGTGGTTGCGCTACTACATCGCCGCGAAGCTCAACGGCAAAGTGGAGGATGTCGATTTCAATCCCGACGATTTCGTCGCACGCGTCAACGCCGACCTGATCGGCAAGTACGTCAACATCGCGAGCCGCGCCGTCAAGTTCCTCGAGGGCGGCAAGCTGGTGGCAAGCCATGTGGACCGGCTCGAGCCCGCCCGGCTGGTGGACACCGTGAAGGACCTGTACGAGGCGCGCGAATACGGCAAGGCGTTGCGCGAGATCATGGCCTCGGCCGATGCTGTGAACCTGCGCTTCGACAGCGCCGCGCCGTGGAAACTGGTCAAGGAAGGCAAACGCGCCGAGGCGGCGCAAGTCTGCTCGGAATGCATCGAGATGTTCAAGGTGCTGACCGCCTGCCTGAAGCCGGTGCTGCCGGAGCTGGCGCTGCATGCCGAGGCTTTTCTCAAGTGCCTGCCGCTGGACTGGAAGAATGCCGCCGTGCCGCTGGGCGAAGGCCACCATGTGGGCGACTACAAGCACCTGATGCACCGGGTCGACGCGAAGCAGATGGACGCGCTGTTCGAGCCGGCGGAAGAGGCCGCGGCGGCGGCGCAAATGCCCCCTCCCCCCTTCGACAAGCTCAGGACAGGCCAAGCCTCCGCCGAAGGGGCAGGCAGTGGGAAACCGGGGGGCGAGGAAGTTGCGCCTGCCATCACCATCGACGATTTCGCCAAGGTCGATTTGCGGATCGCGAAGATCCTGGACTGCCAGGGCGTGGAAGCGTCCAACAAGCTGCTGCGCCTGACGCTGGACATCGGCGAAGCCACTCCGCGCAACGTGTTCGCCGGCATCGCTTCGGCCTACAAACCGGAAGAATTGGTGGGCAAGCTCACGGTGATGGTCGCCAACCTCGCGCCGCGCAAGATGAAGTTCGGCGTCAGCGAAGGCATGGTGCTGGCGGCCAGCCATGCCGACCCCGGATCGCAGCCGGGCATTTTCATCCTCAATCCGTGGCCCGGCGCGCAGCCCGGCATGCGGATCCGCTGACTGCGGCCGCAACGCGCGGAGAGCGCGCTCGCCGCTTTACCCTTGCGACGCCGCTTCGTTACACCTGCTCCGTAGAATCCGCGGACATCTTGAAGGACCCGGATGTCCCGCAGTACCCCTCTTTCCGTTCGCGGCGCCGCGATCGTTTGCGCGCTGACCCTTGTCACTTCCCTGCTCACCGGCTGCGCCGTCGTCACCGTTGCGGGCGCCGCAGCGAGCCTGGCCGTCACCGGCGCCGGGCTGGCGGTGGATGCCGGCGTGGGCGCAGTGCGCCTGACCGGCAAGGCCATCGGCGCGGCGGCCGACGCCGTCACGCCGGGAAGCTCCGATTAGGGTGGTGTCATGCGCGGCGGCGCGGGCAACTCTAGCGGCGTCGGCGCACCGCGCTGAGGATCCCGCGCAGGATGTCGATCGGCGGCGGCGGGCAGCCCGGCACCGCCATGTCCACCGGCAGCACGTTCGAGACCGCGCCGCAGGTGGCGTAGCTGTCCCCGAAGATGCCGCCGGTGCACCCGCAATTGCCGATCGCGACAACCAGGCGAGGCTCGGGGATAGCGTCGTACGTGCGGCGCAGGGCCATCTCCATATTGCGCGACACCGGCCCGGTCACGAGCAGCATGTCGGCGTGCCGCGGGCTGGCGACGAAGCGGATCCCGAGGCCTTCGATGTTGTAGTACGGGTTCGCGAGCGCGTTGATCTCCAGTTCGCAGCCATTGCACGAACCGGCATCCACGACGCGGATGGCGAGCGCCTGGCCCAGGATGTCGAGGATGTCCTTGTGGATGCGTTCGACCGCGGCCGGCGACTCGTCCCCGGTGGCGAACGGCGGCGCCTCGGTACGGATGCCGGTGCGCGCGATCTGTCGGATGATCTTCCACATATCAGAGTTCGTTCCGCATAACTAGAGGTCGTGTCCCGAATAATCGAGGTTGAACGATTTGTTGATCAGCGGGAAGTCCGGCACGATATTGCCGATCACCGCGTGCTCGAGCACCGGCCAGTTCTGCCACGAGGGATCATGGCAATGGCAGCGGCGGATGGTCCCGTCCTCGTCCAGTTCCAGCGCGATGAACACCTCGCCCCGCCAGCCTTCCACCCAACCCGCCCCGACGCGGGCCTGGCGTGGCAGTGCCACCGCGGCGCAGAACGGGCCGCCCGGCAGTTCGTCGCAGATCGCGCGGATCAGGCGCATCGATTCGAGCGTTTCCTGGAAGCGCACCGCCACGCGCGCGGCGACGTCGCCGCTCTGGGCCGTGGCCAACTGGACCCCCAGGCGATCGTAGGGCGCCCACGGCTGGTCGCAGCGCAGGTCGGCGCGCTGGCCGCTCGCTCGTCCGGCAAGGCCGGTCAGGCCCAGTTGTGCCGCCAGTTCCGGCGAGGCCGTGCCGGTGGTCGCAAACCGGTCCTGCAACCCCGCATGCGATTCGTAGATCGATTCCAGCAAGCGAACCTCGGCTTCCACCGCGTCGCATTGCGCGCGCAGGCGGCGGATCATCGCGGCGTCCTGGTCCGTGGCAACGCCGCCCGGCACGACGCAGTCCATCGTCAACCGGTGGCCGAACGCTTCGCGCGACAGGCGCAGCCAGTCTTCGCGCAGGCGCGAGAACTGCGCGAGCCCGAAGCCCAGCGCCGCGTCGTTACCGAGGAAGCCGAGGTCGTTCAAGTGGTTTGCCACCCGCTCGCGCTCCAGCAAGAGCGCGCGCAGCCAGTGCGCCCGTTCGGGCACGCTGCAGCGCACGGCCGATTCCAGCGCCATGCAATACGCCCACGCGAACGCCACGGTGGAGTCGCCCGCCACGCGGCCTGCGAGCTGGTGGGCCTCCAGCGGAGCCAGCCGCGTGAACCGCTGTTCGGTGCCTTTGTGCGTGTAGCCCAGGCGCTGCTCGAGCCGCAGCACCTTCTCGCCGACGACCGAGAAGCGGAAATGGCCCGGCTCGATGATGCCCGCATGCACCGGCCCGACCGCGATTTCATGCACCCCGTCGCCTTCGACGCGCACGAACGGGTAATCGGTGGAGGAGCGCGGGCTCAACGGTGCCGCCGACGCATCGCGCCGCAGCGGAAAATAGCCTTCGGGCCAGGCGCCGTGGTTCAACCAGGGCCGCGCATCCTGCGCTCCTTGCGCCGCGATGCCCAGCAGATCGGCCGTGGCTCGCTGCATGCGGCCGGCGAACGGGAACAGGCCCGCAAGGTCCGGGTAACCGGCTTCGCCGTCGCCGGCCGGCAGGTCGAGCCAGAGCAGGCCTTCGCGTACGGCGTAGGCCGCGCACACGGCGAGCGAGGTCTGCGCGTCACGCGTGCGGTCGCAGCCCCAGAGCGACACGAGGCGCCCGCCCGCCTGCTGCACCGACTGCGCGGCCAGCGTCCACTGGACTGCATCGACGGCAGCGCGCCACACCGGCAGCGGCGCCGGCAACCGTTCGAACGGGAGGTTCAGTCCAGCGATCATCAGTTCCCCAGCATCCGCGCCGCCTGGCGGTACCACATGTCGAGGTACGGCGGGATGTACAAGCCCAGCACCAGCCCCAGCCCGAGGTGCACGAACACCGGAATGAGCGCGGGCGGGTGCGGCAGCGGCTTCACCGTGGTATCGCCGAACACCATCGGCTGGACCCGGTTGAAGACGGTGGCGAACGCGACGCCCAGCGCGATCAGCAGGAAAGGCGTCGCCCAGGGCTGCTCGCGCATCGCGGTGGTCACGATCAGGAACTCGCTGGCGAACACGCCGAACGGCGGCATGCCCAGGATCGCCAGCGACCCGAGCATCAGCCCCCAAGCCACCGTGGGACTCACCTTGATCAGGCCGCGGATTTCGTCCATCAGTTGCGTCCCGGCCTTCTGCGCGGCGTGCCCGACGGCGAAGAAGATGGCCGACTTCACCAGCGAGTGCACCGTCATGTGCAGCAGGCCGGCGAAGTTGGCGATCGGACCGCCCATGCCGAAAGCGAACGTCATCAGCCCCATGTGTTCGATCGACGAATACGCGAACATGCGCTTGACGTCCTTCTGGCGGATCAGCAGAAACACCGATGCGACCACCGATACCAGGCCGAACCCCATCATCAGGTTGCCGGCGAGATGGCTTTGCAGCGCACCGTCCGTCAGCACCTTGCAGCGCAGCACCGCGTAGAGCGCCACGTTCAGCAGCAGCCCGGACAGCACCGCGGACACGGGCGTCGGCCCCTCGGCGTGCGCATCGGGCAGCCAGTTGTGCAGCGGCACGAGGCCGACCTTGGTGCCGTACCCGATGAACAGGAACGCGAACGCCAGGGTCATGATGTTGGGGTCGAGCCGGCCCTTGACCAGGTCGAGGTGGGTCCAGAGCAGCGCTCCGCCTTCCGAGCCGAGCACCTTCTCGGCCGCCATGTACAGCAGCACGGTGCCGAACAGCGCCTGCGCGATGCCCACGCCGCACAGGATGAAGTACTTCCACGCCGCTTCCAGGCTGGCCGCCGTGCGATAGACGCTGACCAGCAGCACGGTGGTGAGCGTGGCCGCCTCCATCGCCACCCACAGGATGCCCATGTTGTTGGTCGTGAGCGCCAGCAGCATGGTGAAACTGAACATCTGGTACATGCTGTGGTACAGGCGCAGCCGGTTGCGCGTCATCTTGCCGTGGTCGCGTTCCACGCTCATGTATGGACGCGAGAAGATGGCCGTGGTCAGGCCCACGAACGCCGTCAGCGTCACCAGGAAGACGTTCAGCGGGTCGATGAAGAATTCCTCGTTCCACGCGAACATCGGGCCGAAGGCGACGATCCTGGCCGTCAGCACGCAGGCGGCGATGAACGTGCCCAGGCTGAAGATCACGTTGATGTCGCGCGCTTCGTCGCGATGCCCGAACAGGGCCAGCGTGATGCCACCGGCCAGCGGGATGCCCAGGACGACGAACAGCGTTTCCATTAATTGCCTATTGGTCTTTCAGTTTTTCCAGGTGGCGGATATCGAGGCTGTCGAACTGTTCGCGGATCTGGAACATGAAGACGCCGAGGATGAGCACGCCGATCAGCACGTCGAGCGCGATCCCCAGCTCGACCACCATCGGCATGCCGTAGGTGGCCGAAGTGGCCGCGAAGAACAGGCCGTTCTCCATCGCGAGGAACCCGATCACCTGCGGCACCGCCTTGGCCCGGGTGATCATCATCAGGAACGACAGCAGCACGCACGCGAGCGCGATGCCCAGCGTGCCGCGCGCCAGCGAGGTCGACAGCAGCGCGATCGGCGTGGCCAGGTTGAAGGCGAAGATGACCACCAGGATGCCGATCAGCATCGTGGTCGGGATGTTGATCAGGGTCTCCACGTCCCAGCGGATCTTGAGCCGGTCGATGATCCGGTGCAGCAGGATCGGGATCAGCACCACCTTGAGCGCGAAAGTGAGCGCCGCCGACAGGTACAGGTGCGGCTGCGCGGTCACGTAGCCGACCACCAGCGTGGAGATCACGAGCGTGAGGCCCTGCAGCGTGAACAGGTTGATCAGCGACAGGATCCGGCGCTGCCCGATCATGGCGAACGCCAGCATCAGTAGCAGCGCGCCGAGCAGGTTCACCAACTGGGCCAGGAGTTCGGTCATTCAGTGACCGCCCGGCCGCCCGTAGGGCACTGAGGCCCCCTCGGGGGGCAGGGAACGAAGTGAGCGTGGGGGCATCATGTCGCGAGCAGGATGTGGACCAGCATGCCGATGACGGCGAGCAGGAAGGCGGCGGCGAGGAACTCGGGCACGCGGAAGATGCGCATCTTGGCGGCCAGCGTTTCGAGCACCGCCAGCCCGATCCCGCCGATCGCCAGTTTCCCCACGAGCGCGGGCAACGCCAGCAGTAGCGCCAGCGGCGCCTGCGCCTCGGCAATCCCCCAGGGGAAGAACAGCGCCAGCCCGATGCAGGAATACGCGAACAGCTTCAGGCTCGAGGCCCATTCGATCAGCGCCAGGTGCCGGCCCGAGTACTCCAGGATCAGCGCTTCGTGGATCATCGTCAGTTCCAGGTGCGTCGCGGGGTTGTCCACCGGAACGCGCGCGTTCTCGGCCAGCGACACCATCGTGAACGCCACCCCGGCAAAGGCCAGCGCCGGATAAATCGCCAGTTCGCGATGCGCCATGTTCTCCACCATGGTGGTGAGAGAAGTGGACTTGGAAATCAGCGACGCGGAGAACAGCACCATCAGCAAAGCGGGCTCGGCCAGGAAGCCGATCAGCATCTCGCGGCGCGAACCCATGGAGCCGAACGAGGTGCCGATGTCCATCGCCGCGAGCGAAATGAACACGCGCGCCAATGCGAACAGGCCGACCAGCGCGATCGCATCGGCGGCGGGCGATAGCGGCAGGTCGGTGGACAGCGTGGGCACGATCGAGCTGGCCAGCGCCATGCAGCCGAACACGATGTAGGGCACGGCGCGGAACAGCGGCGAGGCGTTCTCGGCCACCACCGAGTCCTTGTTGAACAATTTGTGCAGCACGCGGTAGGGCTGCCAGAGGCTGGGCGCCGACTTGTTCTGCAGCCAGGCGCGCCACTGGTTGACCCAGCCGCTGAGCAGCGGCGCGAGCGCGAGCGCCACGATGATCTCGAGCGCCTGGGAGACGAAGCCGGAGATCGTCATCGTTTCACCACCAGCAGCATGGTGATCAGCGTGACGAAGCTGTAGAGCAGGTAGATGGAGATGCGCCCCTGCTGCAGCAGCCCCACCAGCCGCGAAATGCGCGTGGCGAGCGCGGCCAGCGGCAGGTAGATCCAGCCCCAGAAATGGTCTTCCACCACCACGCGGTAGCGCGGCCGGGTGTCGGACGGCGTCGGCAGCTCGCGCCGCATGACGAAGAACGGCTCGAAGATCTGGCGGATCGGCTGCCCGAAACCTTCCGCGGTGTCCTGCATGCGTGCGCTCTGCCATGGGAAGCCGCAGTCCCAGGCCGGCGCGCGGCGCACCCGGCCGTGGTAGAACCAGCGCACCATGAGGAAGGCGAGCGCGAAGCTCGCCGCCACGCCGATCAGGAAGATCACCGGTCCGTAACTGGCGCGCTCGACGCTGATCGGCGCGAGCAGCCAGCCGCTGGCACTCACCGTCTGCCCCAGGCCGGCGTCGACGAGCTGCTGCGTCACCGGGTCGATCAGCTGGATGAATTGCACCGGCAACAAGCCCAGCGCCACGCAGCCCAACACCAGCCACAGCATGCCGACCCGCTCCCACGCACCGGCGTCATGGGCCTGCGCCAGCTTCTCCTCGCGCGGCTGGCCCAGGAAGATGACGCCGAAGAACTTGACCATCGTGTAGCCGGCCAGCGCCGCCACCAGTGCGATCAGCGCGGCCGCCCCGGGAATGAGCATGTTCAGCAGCGAATCCGGCAGTCCCGGCGTGAACAGGAAGCTTTGCAGCAGGAGCCATTCCGACACGAAGCCGCCCAGCGGCGGCAGCCCCGCGCTCGTGAGCACGCCGATGAGCGTGACCCACGCTACCCAGGGCATGTAGCGGATGAGCCCGCCGAGCTTGCCGAGGCTGCGCTCGGCCGTTGCGTGCAACACGCACCCGGTGGACAGGAAGAGCAGGCTCTTGAAGAATGCATGGCTCGCGACGTGATAGAGGGCCGCCGTGAGCGCCAGCGCCGCCAGCGGTTTCATCCCGTAAGCCGAGAAGATCAGCGCGAGCCCGATGGCGGCGATCAGCAGGCCGATGTTCTCGATCGACGAATAGGCGAGCAGCCGCTTCATGTCGACCTGCACCGCCGCGAACACCACGCCGAACAAGGCCGTGGCCAGTCCGAGCGCCAGCAGCACCCCGCCCCACCACCAGAATTGCGTATGCAGCAGGTCGAACGAAACCCGCAGCAGGCCGTAGATCGCCGTCTTGAGCATCACCGCGCTCATGAGCGCCGACACCGGTGAGGGCGCCGCCGGATGCGCTTCGGGCAACCAGACATGCACGGGGATCAGGCCCGCCTTGGCGCCGAACCCGAGCAGCGCGAGCAGGAAACCGGCCGAAGCCCAGAACGGCGAGAGGTTCTGGACGCGCATGTTGGCGAACGTGTAGTCGCCGGTGTTGGCCTGCAGCACACCGAAACACAGGAGGATGGAGATCGCGCCGATGTGGGCCATCGTGAGATACAGGTAGCCGGCGTTGCGCACTTCCGGGACGCGGTGATTGGCCGTCACGAGGAAGTAGGAGGACAGCGCCATCGTTTCCCACATCACCATGAAGCAGTAGGCGTCATCCGCCAGCACCACCATGGCCATGCTGGCGAGGAACACGTGGTATTCGAGGCACAGCAGCCCGGGTGGCGTGCCCTCGGCCTTGCGGAAATAGCCCGCGGCAAACGTGGAAATGCCGGCGGACACCGCGCCGATCACCATCAGGAAGAACGCCGACAGGCTGTCCAGCCGCAGGTGAAATGGCAGCCTCGGCAAGCCGACCGGCAACACGGCGACCTCCGGTCCGCCGAACACCGCCGCTAGCCCCAGGCCGAACAGCAGCAAGCCGAGCGCGCCACCGGCCGGAAACAGGACATGCGATACGAACGTGAAGCGGCGCAGGGCCGCCACGCCTGCCAGGCCGATCGCGAGCCATCCTCCCACCACGGCCACCAGCATCCAGTCCAGCCGCAGCCAGGCCGTGAGATCCATTGCTTCCGTCAAATCCGTCGTCCTTCAGCTCCCACGAGCCAGCCTCTCGCGCGGGCCGCCGGCAGTCGCCGGTCCGCATCGCTGGCGACTGTCCGGCACTCGGCAGAAGGTCTCATGGGAAGAACGTATGCTAACTCCATTCACGGCCGGCCCAGCCGAACCCCGCATCGAGCGCGGGCCAATCATCGCCCCGCCGCGCGCGCGCCTCACCGCCCGCCGCGGTTCTCCGTCGCTTCCGGATCAGGGGACGAACCGGTCCTCAGCACGCGGCCGTCCGGGCCGAACCAGACGGTGAACACCATGGAAGTGCCGGGCGGCTCCAGGTAGCGCCAATCCCACGCCGTTTCGTTTTTCAGCGCGTACGGCGTCTGCTTCATCGGCTGGCCCAGCAGGCGGCGCACGTCGTCGCTGCGCATGCCGGGCTGCACACGCGCGAAGTTGGCGGGATCGAGCACCTGACGCAGCGAGGTCATCCGCCCGTCGGGGCCGATGCCGATCATGTAGTTCTTGTGGCCCGCCGGCTGCCGGTCGTATTCCAGCACGCGTTCGCCGCCGGGCTCTTTCCAGATCGCGTCCGGTGCGCCGAAGCGCGCACGCACGTCGGCTTCGGTGGACACGCCCTCCTCGAGTTCCGCTATGCGCTGCGGGTCGCACGCCACCATGGCCCACAAGGCGAGCACGCTGCCAAGGATCCTGAAGCCGGCGTTCATCGCGAGGGGACGTAAAATTGCGGAAAAGGAAAAGAGTCTATGTCCATCCTGCAGAAGATTTTCCGCCGTCCCGACTACAACTCGGACGCCACCCAGTTCATCGAACAGCTCAAGGCCGCCAAGCCCGACCTGGAGGCGCGGCAGCGCGCCGGCATGGCGCTCTTGTGGGACAAGCGCGTCGACCGCGAGGCCTGGGAGGAGTGGCGCGCCGCCCAGGTGCCGCAGAAACCGTACGTGTACCAGACCGAAGCGAAATGATCGAAGCCGGCGAAGCGACGCTGCCGGAAGCCCCGGCAACCGAGCTGCTGCCCGGCATGCCCGATGTGGTGGATCAGGTGGCCCTCGCGCGGCTGTACGGCGAACCGCTGTTCGCCATGCCGACGGATCTCTACATTCCGCCGGACGCGCTGGAAGTTTTCCTCGAGGCCTTCGAAGGGCCGCTGGACCTGCTGCTGTACCTGATCCGCAGGCAGAACTTCAACATCCTCGACATCCCGATGGCCGGCGTCACGCGCCAGTACCTGGCGTACGTGGAGGAGATCCGCGGCCGCAACCTGGAGCTGGCCGCCGAATACCTGCTGATGGCGGCGATGTTGATCGAGATCAAGTCCCGCATGCTGCTGCCGCCACGAAAGACGGCCGAGGGACAGGAGCCGGAAGACCCGCGGGCCGAACTGGTGCGCCGCCTGCTCGAATACGAGCAGATGAAGGCGGCGGCATTCCGCCTGAACGAGCTGCCGCAGATGGGCCGCGACGTGTTGCGCGCCCAGGTCTACATCGAGCAGGCGCTGCAACCGCGCTTTCCCGACGTCAACGTCATCGACCTGCAGGAAGCGTGGCGCGACATCGTCAAGCGCGCCAAGCTCGTGCAGCACCACAAGATCACGCGCGAGGAGCTCTCGGTGCGCGAGCACATGAGCATCGTGCTGCGCCGGCTGCAGGGCCGCAAGTTCGTGGAATTCGAGCAGCTGTTCGACCCGGCGCGCGGCGTGCCCGTGCTGATCGTCACTTTCATCGCGTTGCTGGAGCTGGCGAAAGAGGCTCTGATCGACGTGACCCAGGCCGAGGCATTCGCCCCGATTTACGTGCGGCTGGCGTACCAGCCGGCTTGAACCAACTGAGCCGCCCTACGGCGCGACCGAGATGAATGCAGTGAGCGCGACCTCCAAGGATTTCGACGTACTGATCGTGGGCAGCGGCCTGGCCGGCCTGTCGGCTGCCATGCACCTGTGCGCAACGCACCGGGTGGCGATCCTCACCAAGCGCGGCATCACCGACGGCTCCAGCGAGCGCGCGCAGGGCGGCATCGCCGCCGTGCTGGCCGAAGGCGACACGTTCCAGTCGCATGTGGACGACACGGTGGTCGCCGGCGCCGGACTCAACGACCTGGCGGCGACGCGTTTCGTGGTCGAACACGCGCCCGAAAGCATCGAGTGGCTGCGCCAGCTGGGCGTGCCGTTCTCGCTGGAGGACGGGCACCTGCACCTGACGCGCGAAGGCGGCCACAGCGCGCGGCGCATCGCGCACGTGACCGACGCCACCGGCGCGGCCGTGCAGCAGACGCTGATCGAGCATGTGCGCCGCACGCCCAACATCACGGTGTTCGAGCAGCACACGCTGGTGGACCTGATCACCAGCCGCAAGCTCGGCATGTCGCCGGCCACGGCGCCGGCCTGTCTGGGGCTGTACGCGCTCGACGAAGCGACCGACCAGGTGATCACGTTCCGCGCGCCGCACACCATCCTGGCGACCGGCGGCGCGGGCAAGGTGTACATCTACACGACGAACCCCGACACGGCGACCGGCGACGGCATCGCGGCGGCGTGGCGCGCAGGCTGCCGGGTCACGAACATGGAATTCATCCAGTTCCACCCGACCTGCCTGTACCACCCCAACGTCAAATCGTTCCTCATCAGCGAGGCGGTGCGCGGCGAAGGCGGGCGCCTGCTGCTGCCCGATGGCACGCGTTTCATGCCGCAGCACGACCCCCGGGCCGAACTGGCGCCGCGCGACGTGGTCGCCCGCGCCATCGACTTCGAGATGAAGCGGCACGGGCTGGACTGCGTGTACCTCGACATCTCGCACCAGCCGGCGGACTTCATCCGCGAGCACTTCCCGACGATCCACGCACGCTGCCTGGAGCTGGGGATCGACATCACGCGCCAGCCCATCCCGGTGGTGCCGGCGGCGCATTACACCTGCGGCGGCATCCACACCGACCTCACCGGCCGCAGCGACCTGGCGGGCCTGCATGCCATCGGCGAGG
>JAGRPN010000266.1 GCA_019449555.1 Ramlibacter sp. | reverse complement strand
GCCGGGTGGCGGGCGCGGTGACGACGGGTGGTTCCATGTCAGGCGCTCCGTTGTCCGGCAGCCCGTTCCACGGCCTTGAGCACCCGGTCGTGCGATCCGCAGCGGCACAGGTTGCCCGCCAGCGCGGCCTGGGCCTGTTCACGGGTCGGGCGCGGATTGCCGGCGAGCAACGCGACGGCGCCCATCACCATGCCGTTGGTGCAATAGCCGCACTGGGCCGCCTGCTCCGCAATGAAGGCGGCCTGCACGGGGTGGGGCTGCCCGGGGGAGCCGAGGCCCTCCGCCGTCGTGATGCGCCGGCCCGCCGCATCGGACAGCTTCAGCATGCACGAGCGCACCGGCCGGCCGTCGACCAGCACGGTGCAAGCGCCGCATTGGCCGAGGCCGCAGCCGAACTTCGCCGCATGCAGGCCCAGCTCGTTGCGCAGGGCGTAGAGCAACGGCATGTCGCCGTCCCAGGCCTCGACGGCCCGGTCGGCACCGTTGACGATGAGCTGGAAGCGGGCCATCGCGGTCTCCTGGCGTCGGGGGAGCGCCAGCTTACACGCAGGCGCAGTTCCTTGTCACGGCTGAAGGCCGCGATGGCTTGTCGACTGGTGAAGGCGCTCGCGCCTGGGGCCCGAAGGCCCGAGGCGCGTCACTTCACCGGATCACCGGGCCGGGCTCTGACCCAGCCAGCCGGCATAGTCCTTGTCGGTGCTCAGCACCCACAGCGCCAGCACGATGACCACCACGCCGGCCGCGACGGTGGAGTACATCGCCAGCTTCAGGCCACTGAATCCCAGTGCCCACGGCGACACCACCGCCCATGCGCCCAGTGCGGTTTCGGTCCACTCTTCCCAGGCCCGTGGAACGAAGATCGCCCCGAGGGCCGTGGCGACGAGCAGGAGGCCGACGATCACGGCGTTCGCCAGGGCGTTCATTTCACCTTGAAAGCCCAGGACCCACGGCGAGAAAATCAGCCAAACACCCACCAGTGCGCTTACCGGGTCTTGCCAATGCTTCATCTGCTTCATGGTCTACCCCCTTTGCCGCTGTGAAAACCGCAGCGGCAAGTCTTTGAGTGGGAGAAAAACGGGTTTGTTCCGGGTGGGGGTGCGAGCGCGAGCGGCTTGCGCGAAACTCGTCAGTGCGGCGACCGCAGCGCCAAACCAGATCCCCGGACCGACATCCATCGCATCGGTCCCTTGCGCCTGAGCGGCTTCGGCGCCACAGGCGTGTCGCCTCCTCGCGCCCGCTACCCGCGGGCAGCGTGGCCGGTGGCCAGGTGGCGCTCCGGCCGCGCGTGCGCCAGCCTAGTGGGGCACCTTTTCGCCGGCCGCGGTTTCATAGTCCTGCGTCGCCCAGAGAGCGAGCGTGAGGACGACGAGCCCGGTGACGACCGAGTTGGCCTTGGCGATCGGCGTTTCGATGCTGAGCAGCCAGGGCGAGAGCGCTAGCCACAGTCCGAGTGCCGTCTCCGTCCACTCCTCCCAGGCCCGCGGAACGAAGATCGCTCCGAGGGCGGCGGCGAGCAGCAGCGCGCCGACGATCGCCGTATTCGCCAGCGCCGTCACGTCGCCGTGGAAACGCAGCACCAGTGGCGAGACGATGAGCCATACACCCAGCACTGCGTTGGTGGAGTCCTGCCAATGTTTCATGATGGTCACCTCCGAACCGCCGGCGAGCGCCGGGGGCGCTTTCATTTCAGCACAAACCGGCGATTCAGGGCAGATGGGAAACCCGGCGAACGGGATGCCGGGCGGCAACAAATTGCAACCCGGTTCCGGTGCGGATCAGGGCCCCGTTCGCACTGGCAAGAACAGTGTGAACGGGCCCTAGTCCTTGTGGCCGTCGCCCAGGCTGGGCAAGGGGGCGCCCCCGCCCAGGGAGAGCAGGCCCGCCTTGGTGTACACGCCAAGCTTTTCGCGCGTGTCCACGATGTCCAGGTTGCGCATCGTGAGCTGCCCGATGCGGTCCTTCGGCGAGAACGCTGACTCACCCTTTTCCATCGTCAGCCGCTCGGGCTTGTACGTGAGATTCGGCGACACCGTGTCGAGCAGCGAGTAGTCGTTGCCGCGGCGCAGTTCGAGCGTGACTTCGCCGGTGATCGCGCGCGCCACCCAGCGCTGCGCGGTTTCGCGCAGCATGATCGCCTGCGGGTCGAACCAGCGGCCCTGATACAGCAGCCGGCCCAGGCGCCGGCCGTTGTCGCGGTACTGCTCGATCGTGTCCTCGTTGTGGATGCCGGTCACCAGCCGCTCGTAGGCGATGAACAGCAGCGCCATGGCGGGGGCCTCGTACACCCCGCGGCTCTTGGCCTCGATGATGCGGTTCTCGATCTGGTCGCTCATGCCCAGGCCATGCCGGCCGCCGATGCGGTTGGCTTCGAGGAAGAGCTCGACGGCGTCGCCGAATGTCCGGCCGTTCAGCGCGACGGGCTGGCCCTCTTCGAAACGCACGGTCACGGTCTCCGCCTTCACCGGCACTTCGTCCTTCCAGAACGCCACGCCCATGATCGGGTTGACGATCTTGATGCCGCTATTGAGCTGCTCCAGGTCCTTGGCCTCGTGCGTCGCGCCCAGCATGTTGGAGTCGGTGGAATACGCCTTCTCCGCCGACATCTTGTAGGTGAAGCCGGCCTGCTGCATGAAGGCCGACATTTCGGCGCGACCGCCGAGCTCGTCGATGAACGCCTGGTCCAGCCAGGGCTTGTAGATCTTGAGGCTCGGGTTGGTGAGCAGCCCGTAGCGGTAGAACCGCTCGATGTCGTTGCCTTTGAACGTGCTGCCGTCGCCCCAGATGTGGACGTCGTCCTCCTTCATCGCGGCCACCAGCATCGTGCCGGTGACGGCGCGGCCCAGCGGCGTCGTATTGAAGTACATCGCGCCGGCCGTCGAGATGTGGAACGCGCCGGCCTGCAGCGCCGCGATGCCCTCGTGCGCGAGCTGCAGGCGGCAATCGACCAGGCGCGCCTTCTCGGCCCCGTACTGCAACGCCTTGCGCGGAATCTCTTCGTAGTCCGGCTCATCGGGCTGGCCGAGGTTCGCGGTATACGCGTACGGGATCGCGCCCTTCTGGCGCATCCAGTGCAGCGCGGCGCTCGTGTCCAGGCCGCCGGAAAACGCGATGCCGACTTTCTGGCCGACGGGAAGATGCTCGAGGATGGTGGTGCTCATGGGAGTGCCGTTCAGCCGAAATGGCAGATGTAGTGGTAGGCCTGCGTCACGCGGAGCTGGAAGCTGGAATTGCCGGGCACGCTGAATCGCTCCCCGGGGCCGCTCCTGAGCCACTGCGCGCTGCCCGCCAATTTGTACTCGCACCCGCCGGCGACACACTCCATCGTTTCCGGCGCGCCGGTGTTGAAGGTCAGCTCGGCCGGCAGCACGACGCCGACGGATTTCCTGGAGCCGTCGGCGAGCGTGAAGCTGTGGCTCACGCACTTGCCGTCGAAGTACACATTGGCCTGGGACGTGACACAGGCGCCGTCGATCTTTTCGGTGGTCATTGCAGTGAGCGTTCCGTGCATGCGGGACGCTCTTCGGGTGGGGAAGCCCCTGATTTTAGCTGGGCGGCACGGCTGGCCCGCCGCCCGCTGCCGGCATCTTCAGCGCAAACGAGTCGCCCGTTGCGGGCGACCCCGCGTTTCAGCGCCAGTGGTGGCGATGGCCGCCGCCGTAGAAGCCGAAGCCCAGCGAAATGCCGACCGGCGGGTAGTAGTACGACGGTGCCGGGTAATAGCCGGGGTAATAGGCCGGATACACCGCGGTGGAAGGCACCGCCACGACCTGCGCCACCGGCTGGCCGATAGCCTGCGTCACCGGCGGGGCCACCACCACGCCGTTGGAATCGGCGGGCGCCGCGGTCCCTGCGACGTCCGGCGCCACTCCGCCGCCGGTCATCGGGGTGACTTGCAGGCGGATCGTCGGACCCGGGTCATAGGGCAATTGCACGTTGTATTGCCTGCCGGCGTATTCGTACTGCACGTTGTAGCCGACGGTCCGGTTCTCGTAAGCCGTCTGCGTCGTGCACTGCTGCAGGTTCTGCACCTGCGGCGCGTTGTTGTTTCTCTCGATCTGGTTGCCCAGCAATGCGCCGCCGACCACGCCGAGGATCGTCGCCGCTGCACGGCCGTCGCCATGCCCGAACTGGTTGCCGACCGCCCCGCCCGCAAGGCCTCCGATCACGCCGCCGGCGCCCGTATTGGGCTGCTGCACGGCAACCGACTGGTTGCTGCAGACCTGGCGGGGCACCGCCACCTGCTGAATCACGGGCGTGCTGGAGATCACGCGCCCGACTTCCTGCGCGCCTGCCACGGAACTGAAACCCGACAACACGGCGATCGCGGAAAACACAATCGTCTTTTTCATGATGGCTCCTTGGCTTGCTTCCACAGCCAAAATTTTAGGCAAAAGCGGGGCGGGTGCGCCCGTTTGCGGGTAAAGCGCCGGTAAAAGTTGAGGTGATTGCACGCGCTAGCGGCGTGCGAGCAACGCCCACTGCGCCGGATCGAACCCCACGGTCGTCTGGCCGCCCCATTCGACGACCGGCCGCTTGATGACGCTCGGGTGATCGATCATCAGGGCCTTCGCGCCGGCCGCGTCGCATGCGCGTTCCTGTTCGGCGGGCTCCAGCTTGCGCCAGGTCGTGCCTTTGCGGTTCAACAGCTTTTCCCAACCGGGATGCGCCAGCCACGCGTCGAGCCGCCCGACCGGGATGCCCTGCTTCTTGAAGTCATGGAATTCATGCGGCACGCCTTGCGCGGCGAGCCAGACGCGCGCCTTACGCACGGTGTCGCAGGTAGGGATGCCGTACAGGACGATCATGCGGCGATTGTGCTGCAAGGCCGCGCGCGCAAGCGTTCGGCCTGCTCCATCGCCGCGCCGCTCAGCTTTCGAAAGAGATGCTCGTCGCCGTGACGCTGTTGGTCGCAGCGTTGTAGGTGCCCTTGACCTCCACGACGGCGGACGTGCCGCTGGCCGCCGCGAGCTTGGCGGCGTCGCCATTCTCGAACTTCACGGTTCCGGCGTAGCTGACCGTCACACCGCGCACCACGAAGGTCTTGCTCGTGGCGTTCAGGTTGGACACCGTGCCGTGCAGCTCGAACTCCTGGCTCTCGAGTTCCGTCTCGCTTTCGACCTTGACCGACGTCGCGATCACGACGCCGTTGACGGCGCTGCCCTTCACCTCGACGCGCGCGCCGACCTTCAGCCCGGTC
>JAGRPN010000265.1 GCA_019449555.1 Ramlibacter sp. | reverse complement strand
TTCACCGAGGTAGTCGTCCAGGCACTCGGGCAGCAGCGTCACCTGCTTGCGGTCACTACCTTCCACGAATCGCGGCATCGGCATCTCCGGCACGAGTTGCCGGAGTCTACCGATTTAGGGCGTTTTCACACAGCCTCGGCCGGAAGCAGTCATCTACCGCGGGCCAACACCCGAGCGGTGATCGCGCCGCGTCAGCTCTTGCTGAGCCCAACTCAGCCTCGTCAACAAAATGCTTGTCGGATTTCAGACCCTGAGCGGTCCGCCGCGAACTCGTCTCGGATACCCGCTGAGCAGCGATTGCCGTGGATTGCGGAGCGGACAGGAGGAGTTCCGGGCACCGCGCCCGCAATGCTGGTCGGAATGCACGTGTGGATGATGTTCAATGAAAAAGGGACAGGCCATTGACAGCCTGCCCCTTTGCTCAATACGCGGGAATGCCTGAATCGGGTTCAGCCCCCAGGCTGACTACGGCTTGGGCACGACCACGATGGTGCTTCCGCCCGTACCAGTGTTGCCGGTATTGCCTTTGGCACCCGTGGCGCCGGTGTAGCCCGTGCTACCGGTAGCGCCCGTCGCGCCGGTGTCTCCGGTGTTCCCTTGGCTGCCGGTATCGCCGGTGTTGCCCTGGTTCCCAGTAGCACCCATGGCGCCGGTGCGCCCGGTGCTGCCGGTGTTGCCTTGGTTTCCGGCTGCGCCCGTGGCGCCGGTATAGCCGGTATTGCCTTGATTACCCTGCGGTCCGGCTGGCCCGGTGCAGGCGCCCAGTCCGAGTAGCGCAAGCAGCAGAAGTGATGTCTTGGTGAATTTCATGTCGATTTCTCTCAAGTTGGCCGGTCGCCGCAGAATGGGTTAACTCAGCTACCCTAATGGAACACCGAAGGTCAGAATAGACGTCATCCTTTGGCGCGCGTCGCAGTAGGACAAACGGACCTCCGGGCCACGCCACATGAGATAGGTCATTCGCGAAATAGGCCAGAGCTTTGAGACGGGATCGCCGCGCGCTTACTCCTGAGGGACGACGTCAAATGGACAACTTCGGACTCCCGGTCGCATCGGATCATCGAGGTAGGCGCCCTCTTACCGTTGCGCGTCCGACCGACCGACAGACGCGGCACGCCAGGCGTCAAACACTGAGGAGCCGATTCATCAACAGAACGGAATCCCTATGAATCAAGACAAGCCGGCCCACATCGAACCATCCAAGCACTCGACCGCCGAGGTTGACGAAGCTCTCGACCTGGTTCAGGGCAACGTTGATGCCACGCCAGGCGCAGAGTCCCCGTCCATCATGCCGGACAAGACTCCACACGATGACGGCAAACCCAGTGCCGACAAGGGCGCGTGACCCACGCTTTGCGGGCTGTACATACATACTTGACGAATCGACCGTGCGCTCATGTTCAGCGGCGTGTCATGCATCTTTCTCTGGCCGGCGCGGCGCGCCTCCTATTCGCCTCCTATTAACCCATTTGCTCAACTCGCTCAGCCACAATACCGAACTCGCCACCGCTGAACAAATCAACCAATCGCTGAACTCCAGCGCAACTGTCGAGAACGCCTGCTGCAGGAAGGGCAGGTAGATCACCATCGCCTGCAGGACCAGCGACAGCAGCACCGCGCCCCAGAGCCACGTGTTGCTGAAAAGTCCCACGAACGCGCTGCGGTCGTCGGAGCGGGCTGTGAAGACGGTAAAGAGCGAGAACAGCACCAGCGTTGTGAAAGCCATGGTCTGCGCGTAGCGCATGTCGCCGTCGCCTTGGATCAGCCCGCCGGGGAGGCTCGCGTCCAGAACGAGCAGCGTCCCAGCCGCCATGATCGCCCCCACCTGGAAGATGCCGGCCCACATGCGCCGCGTGATCACTGCTTCGTTGCGCGGTCGCGGAGGCCTCATCATGGCCGCAGAACTGCCGGGGTCGACGGCAAGCGCAAGCGCGGGCGCTCCGTCGGTCACCAGGTTGATCCACAGGATCTGCGTCGCCATCAGCGGCAGCGCAACGCCACCGGCGGGCGCCGTCAGTCCGATTGCGTCGGCGAGCACGACGCCGAAGAACATCGTCATGACTTCGCCGATGTTCGACGAAAGCAGGTACCGCAGGAATTTCCTGATGTTGGAGAAAATAGTGCGCCCCTCTTCGACCGCCGCCACGATGGTGGCGAAGTTGTCGTCCGCCAGCACGATGTCGGCAGCTTCCCTGGAAACGTCCGTACCGGTGATGCCCATCGCAACGCCGATATCGGCCGTCTTCAGGGCGGGCGCATCGTTCACCCCGTCGCCGGTCATCGCCACTATGGCCCCACCGCTCTGCAAGGCTTTGACGATCCTGAGCTTGTGCTCCGGGTTGACGCGCGCATAGACGGAAACTTCTCTGGCGGTGCGTCGAAGCGCGTCCTCCGACATTTTTTCGAGCTCGGCGCCAGTCGCGGCACGCCCTTCGGTACTGATGCCCAACTCGCCCGCAATTGCCACGGCAGTGACCGGATGGTCACCGGTGATCAGTACGAGACGTATTCCCGCCGCCTTGGCGCGGGCCACAGCGACCTTCGCCTCGTCGCGCGGGGGATCCATCATGCCGATGATTCCAGCGAAGACCAGATCGCGCTCGAGACGTTCATCGACCTGAGCAACATCGAAGCCAGGTGCCGGCAGGGTGCGGTAGGCGACGCCGAGCGTGCGCAGTGCTTCGCGCGCAAGCGCTTCATTGGTTGCCAGGATCTCCGTGCGCCTGTCTTCGGTGAGCGATCTGGCCTGTGCGCCGACGAGCTCGTGCGAGCAGCGCGTGAGAAGTACGTCGGGTGCGCCCTTGGAAAAAACCAGTAGTCGGTCCTCGCGCTCGGCATCGCTGTGCACCGTCGTCATGATCTTGCGCTCCGACGAGAATGGCACTTCGCCGACCCGCTCGAACCGGGCATCGAGGATGCCGCCGTCATGGCCCGCCTTGCGCGCCGCCACGATCAGCGCCCCTTCGGTAGGGTCGCCTTGGACGATCCAGCGGCCGTCGTCGCGCCGCTGCAGCACCGCGTTGTTCGCACGGTCGCCCACGGCCAATGCGCGTTCCAGCTCGGTGCGGCGCGCGCTGTCCAAGGGCGTCACCTCGCCTTCAGGCGCATAGCCGATGCCGCCCAGGTTCACACGCCCGCCAGCCGTCACGATGGCGCGCACAGTCATTTCGTTCTTAGTCAGCGTGCCCGTCTTGTCGGTGGCGATGACGTTCGCCGAGCCCAGTGTTTCGACCGCGGCGAGATGCCGCACGATGGCGTTGCGCTTGGCCATGCGCTGTACCCCCAGGGCCAGTACGGCGGTGACAACCGCGGGCAGGCCCTCTGGCACGGCGGCCACGGCAAGTGCGACGCCCATGATCAATACGTCGAAAAGTGCCGAGAGCCCGCTGACCTGCTCGACCAGCAGGATGGTCGTGATCATTACCACGGCAATGACGACGACGACAATGCCCAGCATCCTGCCTATGCGCGCAAGTTCCTTCTGCAAGGGTGTGATCTCGGCTTGCGTCTGCTTCAGCAAGCCGGCGATGCGGCCCATCTCGCTGCGCATGCCGGTCGCAGTGACAACCGCACTGCCGCGCCCGTAGGTTACCGATGTTGCGCTGAAGACCATGTTCCGGCGGTCGCCGGGCTCGGCCTCCTGCGCAATCGGATCGATGTCTTTCGCCACCGGCAGGCTCTCGCCCGTGAGCGCCGCCTCCGCCGTTTGCAGCGCCGTCGCCTGCACCAGCCGGGCGTCGGCCGGAATGGTGTCGCCCTCCTCGATGAGGATCAGGTCGCCCGGCACCAGCTCGGCCGCGGGGATGCTGCGTCTCGTGCCGCCGCGAATGACTGTGGCATCTGGCGCCGACATCCGGCTCAGCGCAGCCAGAGCCTGTTCGGCGCGGCGCTGCTGCATGTACCCCATCATCGCGTTCAACAGCACGACGGCGAGGATTGCGAGCGCTTCATATGGAAGGGGGGAGTCACGCTCGAGCAGCCACAGCGCGGCCGATGTCGCGCAGGCAACCAGCAGCAGCACCACCAGGGGATCGCTGAACTGCGTGAGGAACCGGCGCCAGGCAGGCAGGGCTCTTTCGACGACCAGCTCGTTGCTGCCGTAACGATCGAGCCGCGAGCGCGCCTCCTCGTCGCTCAGTCCGCGGTTCGAATCGGCGCCAAGCGCCTCGACCGCTTCCTGGGCAGAGAGCCGGTACAGGTCCGCATCGAGAACTTTCATTGCGTTTCGCATTCAACTTTGGTAAGAAGCGACGGCTCACTGTGACGCTGCCGAAAACATCACAGGAGCTCGTGGAACAGGTAAAAAGTGTTGTCCTTGAGCTTGTGCCACGCCCCGCGCCGATGCCACGCGTGCAGGTGAACTTCCTCCGCGCGGGCGACGTATTTGTCGAAGATCGCGTCCAATTGCCGCGCCACGTCGCGGTCCAGGATGCCGAGGGTGAGCTCGTCGTTCGTCTCGAAGGAGCGGTCGTCGAAGTTGCTGGAACCCAGCGCGCTCCAGACGCCGTCGACGGTCATCACCTTCTGGTGCAGCAGCGTGTGCGGGTACTCGAAGAGCCGCACGCCGCAGCGCAGCAACTTCTCGAAGTTGCGGTGCCCGGCATGCTGCACCATCGGGTTGTCGGAGCCGCTCGTGGATGGCATCAGCACCCGGACGTCCACGCCGCGGCGCACCGCCTCGCCGAGCGCATCGATCGCCGCCGGCTGGGGGATGAAATACGGGTTCTGGATGCGGATCCGCTCCCGCGCCATGCAGATCGCGATGTGGTGCAGGACCTTCACGGCAGGAGGGGAGCCCTCCGGCTTCAGGTAGGCGGCATGGATGCTCGTGTCCCCCGCGCGCGCCAGGCGCTCAAAGTAGTCGTCCCCGCCGAACACCTCCGTCGTCTCGCCCACCCAGTTTTCGCTGAACACGCCTTGCAGCGTGTTCACAATGGGCCCACGCACCCGCACGCTCAGGTCCGCGTTGAACCGGTGGTCCTCCGCATTGCCCAGCCAGGTGTCGACCACGCAATGGCCCCCGACGAAAGCTTCGCGCCCGTCGATCACCACGAGCTTGCGGTGGTCGCGGTCGTTGAGCAGGCCGATGTTGCGCAGGGTGCCGTCGTGGAAGAACGCGACCTTGCAGCCGGCCTCGCGCATCTGGCTGACAGTCTCGCTGGCGATATCTTTCGCTCCGTTGGCGTCGAGCAGGACGCGCACGAAGCGGCCGGCGCGGGCCCGTTCGGCGAGCGCGGCGGCAAGCGTGCGCCCGATGGCGCTATCGTTCCAGAGGAAGGTTTCGAAATGCACGGAGCGCTCCGCCGCCCGGATGCGCTCGAGCAGCACGTCGAAGTAGCGCCCGTTCTCCAGCAGCTCCACGGAATTGCCGGGAACCGCCGTGCAAAGTGTCAGGCCCGCGAGCGACGGGAGAAGATGTTCGATGCCCTCGTTGGAGTGAACGCGCAGTTTGATGTCACGGCGCCTGCGGATCGACCAGATGATCGCGATCAGCAGGAAAACCAGTCCCAGCAAAGCGATGCCCCAGAGCGACCAGTACACCACCGGTTGTCCTTCGTGAGAGCGGCCCAATTGCCACCCCGTAGTCTGCACCCAAGCCGACGGCGCGTGGCCGCGCAGCCGCAAGATCGACCCTGCGACGGGCTCCAAGGCTCGCACCGCGCCGGAGCATGAGAGCATGAGCTGCGCCCGGCGACCCGCGCGCCGGGCAGCGCGACGAGCCGGACTGGCGCCAGGACGCCGCGCGGGATCTGCGCGGGAACCTGCCGCCGAGCCGAACCGGTTCGAAAGGCCTGCGCGTAGGGCCGGGGCGTTGCCCCGGCCCTACGCGCCTCCCTGTTGACCTGCAGCACGCTTGCGCGTGTGAATGGCTGCGCGTGGCCGGGAGCAGATGCGACGTCCGTTCAGCATTCGTTCATGAACGGACGATCACACTGTCTGCATGTTCTTTCACCCGTGGCAACGCGCGCGACACACCTGAGGTCAACCCGACGCCTGTGTGCCCCGTTTCATGAGCAAGCACCCAACCTTTCTTCAGGAGTAATCAATGAAAACCGTCTCCCTCCTCGCCGCCGCTGCGATGTTCGCCTTCTCGATGACCGCCGGCGCCGCTGTTGATGCCGATGCCGCCACGAAGGCGCTGAAGGACAACGGCTGCACCAAGTGCCACTCGGTCGACAAGGCCAAGAAAGGCCCGGCCTTCAAGAAAGTTGCCGCCGACATGAAGGGCAAGGCCGATGCCGAAGCCAAACTGACGACGTTCCTCACCACCGGTCCTAAGGTCAACATGGGCGACGGCACTCAGGAAGAGCACAAGGCCCTGAAGGATCCGGCCGTGGTCAAGAACCTGGTGCAGTTCATCCTTGCGCAGTAAGCGCTCCTGACTGTGGCCACCGGCGGTTTGCGCCGGGCGCTCGGCTAAGCCCTCTCAAACTGTCGGCCGCTGGCCGACAGCGAGGAAGCGTGGGTTGCAGCCTATGCGTCGCGCGGCAATGCCGTCATGACCCGCGCGACGAATTCATGGAAATCCGTCATGTAACCGCGCCGGAACTCGGCCGTCTTTTCGTTCTTGCGAACAATGTCATTCACGGCGTAAGCTGCCCCGAACCGACTGCCAGTTCACCGGCTGAGCAGCAGAACCATCCATCATCTCTGGAAGGAGCAGCATGACTACATACAAGGTCGGGTATTTCGTGGGTAGCCTTTCGTCCACCTCCATCAATCGTCTGCTGGCCAATGCCCTGGTGCGGCTCGCGCCCAAGGAACTCGCGCTCACGGAAATCCCGATCCGGGACCTTCCGCTGTACAGCCAGGACTTCGACGCCGACTACCCGCCAGTGGCCCGTGCGTTCAAGAAGGCCATCGCCGAATGCGACGCGGTGCTATTCATCACGCCCGAATACAACCGCTCGATTCCGGGCTGCCTGAAGAACGCGATCGACTGGGCCAGCCGGCCCTGGGGCCAGAACTCGTTCGCACGCAAACCCTCGGGCGTGATCGGCACGTCGCCCGGATCGATCGGTACCGCCGTAGCGCAGAGTCATCTGCGCGGCGTGCTGTGCTTCTGCAACTCGCCGCTGATGAACAACGTCGAGGCCTACGTCCATTTCAAGCCGGGGCTCATCACGGCCGAGGGCGAGGTCAGCGACAAAAGCACGGCCGAGTTCCTGCGCAACTACATGACGGAGCTGCACGCTTTCATCGTGCGCGTGCTGATCGCATTGCCGCGCGACGCCTGAGCACCCGAGGCGACTCACGACCCTCGCTCGCGGGCGTCAACTCTGCGCGCCCGGCGCGCCGCCGGGCAACAGCCTGCGCAAGCCGGCGCCGACCACCGCGCGGAAACGGGGACTGTGCAGGCAGGCCGCACCCGCCAGACCGAGCACCGCCCCGACCACGGTGTCCGCCAGGCGCGCCTGCATGAGGCGCTGCGGCGCCATGATGGAGCCCTGCCCTGCTTCCGCCAGCAGGATCGTCAGCGGGGTGATGAAGACGGTGGCCAACCCGTAGTGGCGCACCACCAGCGTTTCGATGACGAGCGTCAACGTCGTCAACACACCGGCCACACCCCACGGCCCCAGCGGCACCTGCGCGACGCCGAGGAACACCAGCAGGCCCAGTGCGGTGCCAGCGATGCGATGCAGCTGCCGCGTCCACGCCGCGCGCAGCGACGCGCCCTGGATGATGGCGAGGCAGCTCACCGGCACCCAATACGGCCGATCCAGCTGCAGCCCGTGCGCCGCCAGCAGTGACAACCCCACGAAGCCGCCGATCACCACCGAATCCACGACCACGAAGTCGAATTCGGGATGGGGGAGCGGGCTCGGCGCGGGCACGCCGTGGCGGCTCACGATGTGCAAGCTGTAGAGGAAGGCGATAACGACTGCCAGCACCGTGCCGAGTGCGAGAGCTCCCACCTGCAAGAGCGCTGCTCGCCCCTGGGCCGGGCTGTACGCACCGATCGCTGCGGCCATGACGAAGAACAGGCTGCCCGGGGGCGGTGCCGCGTAGAAACGGCAGACCATCGTGACGAGGATGGTGATGATCACGAGCAAGGGCACTACCAGCGGCGGGTACAGGTGCCCCAGCATGCCCATCGCATGGCTGCCCGTCATGCCGAACGCGCACGCCATGAGCCAGGCCATGCGGTGCGACAGGCGCGTTGCAGGCAGGTGGAGGAACACCAGCCCGCCCAGCGAACCGACCAGCCCCAGTCCGAGCTCGCCGTAGGCCGCGCCGATGAAGATCGGCAGCCCGCTGGCCAGGGCGGCCGCCACGGGCATTTCCCATGGGCGATCGCTGCGGTTCACGCTCGCGAGCTGGCGCAATTCGTCTGCCAGAAGGTGCTTCAGACCCATGGCCGCAGTATCGCAGCAAGGTCACTGCGATTCCGCGGCGCCGGACTCCTTCTGGCCGCAAGGGCCAGGAGCGCACTTCAAGCAGGACTTCACGCCGGCCGCCACTCGGTGTTGATCTTGCCGTCCACGAGGCCGATGCGCTGGTCGGCCGCAGCAGCGAAGTTGCCATCGTGCGTTACCGCCACGACGGTCTTGCCGCTCTCGTGCGCGAGATTGCGCAGGATCTGCTGCACGTTCGCGCTCGACACCGAGTCGAGATTTCCCGTAGGTTCGTCGGCAAGGACGATCAGCGGATCGTTGGCGAGCGCGCGTGCGATGGCGACGCGTTGCCGCTGGCCACCGGAGAGCTGGTGCGGTCGCTTGGCGGCCTGATCGGCCACTCCGAGGCGTTCCAGCAACTCCATGCCGCGTGCCGTCGCCGCCTTTTCGCTCAGGTCGCCCAGCCGGCGCATCGGCAGCGTGACGTTTTCCACCACTGAAAATTCAGCGAGCAGGAAATGGAACTGGAAGACGAAACCGAGCTTTCGCAGTCTTCGGTTGGCGAGGTCGTCCTCGTCATAGGCCGACGTATCCTCGCCATCGAGCCACACGCGCCCTTTCGTCGGCACGTCGAGCAGGCCGAGCAGGTACAGCAGCGACGACTTGCCCGAGCCGGATGGGCCCATGATCGCGATGAATTGGCCGCGCTCGATCTCGAGGCTGACGCCGTCGACCAGGGTGACCGGTACCTCGCCTGCGAGCCTGCGCACGAGGTTCTCGGCCCGCAGCACGGTGGTCACGTCATGCCCCTGAGAATATCGACGGGGTGCACCCGGCCGGCGCGGCGCGCGGGCAGATAGGCCGCCACGAGGCACGAGCCGAGTGCGAACGCGGCGGCGAGCGCGTACTGCTCGGGCCCCCACCACACCGGGAGATTCACCGCCTCCGTGGCGCCCGGCACCTTCAAGGTGACTTCGGACAGAGCTTTCATCAGGATAACGCCGAACGCCAGTCCGAACAGGCTGCCCACGGTGCCGACGATCAATCCTTCGAGCACGAAGATCGCGCGCACGTCGCGCGCGTGGAAGCCCATCGACTTCAGGATGGCGATGTCGCGCGTCTTCTCCATCACGATCGTCGAAAGCGTGTTGTAGATGCCGAACGAGGCCACCACCAGAATCGCCGACACCACGCTGTACATGATGATGTTGCGGATCAACAGCACGCTGACGATGTCCTCGGATGCCTCCTGCCAGGACACGGACTTGTAGCCGATCGTATCCTCGATATGACGGGCGACATCGCGAGCGGCGTATGCGTCATCGAGCTGGATGATAAGGCGATTGATGCGGTTGGGACGATCGAGCATGACCTGCGCGCGTTTGAGCAGCACGAACGTCTGCGTCTCGTCATAGTTCGCCATGCCGGTGCGGAAAATGCCCACGACCTTCATCGGCCGCGTGGTGCTGTTCGGCGCCGAAACGCCCAGCGTCCTGCCGACGCCCAGGTTGAACTTGTCGGCGAGGCCTTTGCCGATCACGATGCCGTTCGGATCGCCGGCGAGCGCGTCGATCGACCCGTCGATGATCTTCTCGTCGATCGTCGATACGCCCTTGATCGTGGCCGGGACGATGCCCGAGAGCGTCACCCCTTCCTGGCGGCCGGCGAACGTCAGCACCGCCGAGCCCGCGAGCACCGGCGCGACCCGCACGCCGGGCAGCGATTCGACGAACTCGAGCTTCTGCCGATAACCGCGGATGCCGCGCGTTTCGGTTTGCGGCTTCACGTTGCTGATTCCGATGGCGCCGCCGCTCCAGCGAATCGCCGCGGGCTGCACGCGCGGCAGCCGGTACTCGTCCGACACCGTGATGTGCGGGCTGTTGTCGACCAGGCGCTTGAGGAAGTCCTTTTCGGAGCCGCGCATCAACGACGACACCGCGAGGAAGAAAGCGACGCCGAGCACCACCCCCGAAAGCGATACGAGCGTCTGGCGCTTGCGGCTGGTCAGATGGCCGAGCGCGACGTCCAGGGAGAGCATTACTTCTTCTTCCCGCCGCTCGGCGGCTGCGCTATCCGAACCCTGTGGCCCTCACGCAAGTCGGCCGCGGGCGAGTCGACCACGCATGCATCGGGCGCCAGGCCTTCGAGGATTTCGGTTCGGCCGGAGCCGGTGACGCCGACCCGCACGGTCTGCCGGTGCAGCCGTCCATCGCTCATCGTCCAGAGCGCGTTGCCCTGGACGGCGGTGGCTGGCACCAGCAGCGCGTTCGCACGCTCGGCGACGATCAGGTTCGCATCGACCGTCATGCCCACTTTGAACCGGCTCGGTTCGGCGAGCGCCACGCGCACGCGATAGCTGCGCGCGATCGGATCGCCCTTCGGAGTGACTTCGGTGACGCTGCCGTCCAGGACCTCGCCCGGTAATGCATCGGCACGCAGCACCACCTTCTGCCCGATATGTACGCGCGAAATGTCTTCCTCGTCCACTTCCGCGGTCACGCGAAGCGGCGCACAGCACGAGAGATAGAACACGGCTTGCCCCGCCGGGATGAACTGGCCCCGCTCACCGTCGCGCCGAATGATCAGGCCGTCGGCCGGCGCGGTGAGCGCCATGTAGTCGCGCTGCGACCGCGCGCGTTTGACCGCGGCGGTCGCCGCATCCATGTCGGCGCGGGTCCGATCGGATTCAGCCTTGGCCATGAAGCCCTGGCGCACCAGGTTCTCGATGCGCTCATGTTGCGATTGGGCGTAGCGGGCGCGCGCTTCGAGCTCCTCGACCGTACTGATGAGATCGGCATCGTCCAGGCGTGCGAGCACCTGGCCCTTGCGCACCTGGCTTGCTTCGTCGACATTGAGTTCAACCAGCCGTGCGGCCACGCGCGGCGCGATGGGCAACATTACCGTGGGTTCCACGGTTCCGGTCGCGTAGATCGCATCGATGGCTGGACCGCGGGTCGGGGCCACGACGATCACGGCGGCAGGCCCTTCGCGCCACCAAAGCACGCCGGCAACTGCAGCGAGCGCAATGACGCCGAGGATCCAGACCCACGCCTTTCGCATCATTCACCGCTCGGTTGCGGCCCTTCCAAAATGGAGTCGACCTCGCATTGCGTCGGGCTGCTGCAACTTCGTAGCGATGCCGTAGAGAGCAAGCATGCCTAGCACGTGCCCGACCGCGACGCCTGGCACGCCTGATTCGATCCGGGCGATCGTCTGCACGTGCACGCCCAGCCGGGCAGCAGCGACCGCTTGGCCTTCACCCGCACGCATTCGCGCCAGCTTTGCAGCGGCACCCATGTCTTTGATCGCCTGGAGGGCGTCACCGCCGATGTCTGCAGAGATGCGCTTGCCTTGGGCCATGCCGCATTGTCGCCTTGGCGGGGCCGGCTACGCACGGGCTATTCAACCCGACAGTAGCGCGAAAGCAAATGCAGCTCCACGGCCACACGCGTAGATCCGAAATTTGTATTGACCGCCGTCAAGGAAAAGGCCGAGGTAGACCCTATACATAGATGGATATCTCTTCACATGCCAGGGAAATCCACACAGGAATCTCGCCATCTGACCGTGCGGCCCTGACACGCCAAAGGGCGGCAAGCGAACCGGTTTCGGCGACTCAACCGCGCAAGGAGAATTTCATGAGCTTGGGAACCATACTGCTGATTGTTCTGATTCTGTTGCTGGTCGGCGCCATTCCTAGCTGGCCGTACAGCAGGAGCTGGGGTTATGCGCCCAGCGGTGTGCTGGGCTTGGTGGTGCTGATCATCGTCGTGCTGCTCCTGATGGGGCGGTTGTAGCCAGTTGCCGCCCTGCCGGCCAGCCCTGCGTCATGCCGGCCGAGGCTCCTGCCCGGTATAGGTGGGGAGCCTTGGCAAGTGACCCGTCGCACGCGGTGAGAGACGACGCCTGCGGCAACCTGATGTTCGCGAGAAAGAGGTGACCCCATGAAAACGACACAGAGATTTGCGGTCAGCGCAGTGGCCATCGCCGCGCTGCTCGGTCTGGCTGCTTGCGCCGACATGACGCGGCAGGAGAGGAACACCGCCATCGGCGCCGGCGTGGGTGCTGTGGGCGGCAGCGTTCTGACGGGAGGCAGCACGGCGGGCACGCTAGGTGGTGCCGCCGTCGGCGGCATCATCGGCCACGAAGTCGACAAGAAGAAATGAACGAGGCGAGCGAGGCCGGGGTCCTCGCTTGTGCTGCTCGATTCACTGGGCATGTCCCGATAGGGGGCGGCCGGATGGTGGCCCCGGATTCTTGTGCGCAGGAGAATTGAAAGATGGGCTATCTCTATCTGTTTCTTGCATTGCCGCTGCTGCTCGGCACGGCCGCCACGGCCAGCGCCCAGATCAGCATTGGGATCGCGACGCCCGGCCTCAGCATCGGCATCCACGTGCCGGTGTATCCGCAGCTGGTGCGTATCCCCGGCTATCCCGTTTATTACGATCCGCGCGCGAGTTCCAACTACTTCTTCTACGATGGCCTGTACTGGGTGTTCTGGGGAGACAACTGGTATTCCAGCAGTTGGTACAACGGCCCGTGGCGGGCCGTAGGGCCCGAGTACGTGCCGCTGTTCGTGCTGCGCATCCCCGTTCGCTACTACCGCCAGCCTCCGTCCTATTTTCGCGGCTGGCGGGCCGATGCGCCGCCGCGCTGGGGCGAGCACTGGGGCAACGACTGGCAACAGCGCCGACCTCGATGGGATCAGTGGAACCGACGCTCCGTTCCGGCAGCGGCGCCGCTCCCGGACTACCAGCGCAGGTATTCAGGGGCACGCTATCCCCAAGCGGTAGAGCAGCAGCAGGCGATTCGATCCGGCAACTATCGCTACCAGCCACGTGAGGCTGTTACCCGGCAGCAATTCCAGCAGCAAGCGCCAGCGCCGGTTCAAGCGCCGCGGGCGCAGGAACCCGCACGTCCGCAGCCCCGAATTGCCCAACCGCAACCGCGGGAGCAGCATCCTCAAGCCGAACAGCAACGCCCGCAGCCGCGCACTGCCCAGCCGCAGGCGCAGCGTCCCCAAGCCGAACCCCGAAGGCAGGCACCTGTGCAACAGCGAGAGCAGCCACCGGTTCAACCGACGCACACGCAGCCCGAACAGCAACGGCAACGTCAGCCCGCCCGGCCTCCCGCTGAGGCGCAGCGAGCCCACCCAGAGCCGCAAAGCCAGGGCCGGCACAACAGGGCCGCGCCGCAGGAAAAGGATAGTAGGGAAAACAAGAACTAAGAGCGCGCTCTTGCGATCTGGTTTCGGCGTCGCCCGTGAGATGGCCCCGCCCCTTCTTCCGTGGGCGCGGTATTGTCCAATTCGAGAAGCTCTGGTTTCGCCCGTGCAGTGGCTGCTGTGTAAGCTCGCTGCTTGTCTGCGGCGAGACCCTTCCAGCTCACGTGCGGTCGAAATACAAAGGGATGCCGATGTCCACGACTCCTCAAAGACTCGAACACCTGATCGATTTGGGCGCCTCGCTCGCCCCGATCCATGTCGCGATCTGCCACCCTTGCAGCGAGGTCGCACTGCGCGGCGCGGTCGAAGCGGCGCAGGCGAAATTGATCGAGCCGGTTCTGGTCGGGCCGCCGGCCAGACTGCGGGCGCTCGCCGGGCAGACGGGACTCGACATCTCCAACTTCCGCGTGGTCGCCACCGCCCATAGTCACGAGTCGGCCGCACGCGCGGTGGCCCTGTGCCGCGCCGGCGAGTGTGAAGCGCTGATGAAAGGCAGTCTGCACACCGAGGAGATGATGCACGAGGTTGTCGACGTCGATACCGGCTTGCGCACCGAGCGGCGCATCAGTCACGTCTTCCTGATGGAAGTGTCGACCTACCCGCGCATGCTGCTGATCACCGATGCCGCGATCAACATCTATCCCACGCTCGACGACAAGGTCCACATCGTGCAGAACGCGATCGACCTGGCCCATGCGCTCGGCATGGCCCGGCCCAAGGTTGCGATCCTCTCGGCAGTGGAGACGGTCGAGTCGAAGATCCGTTCCACGATCGAGGCTGCTGCGCTCTGCAAGATGGCGGACCGGGGCCAGATCACCGGCGCCATCGTGGACGGTCCGCTGGCTTTCGACACCGCCATCAACCTGGAAGCGGCCCGGATCAAAGGACTGGTATCGGCGGTTGCGGGGACGACCGACATCCTGGTGGTTCCCGATCTCGAGTCCGGCAATATGTTGGCCAAGCAGCTGGAGTACCTGGCCAACGCCAAGGCCGCCGGAATCGTGCTGGGCGCGCGCGTGCCGATCATCCTGACCAGCCGTGCCGACAGCAGCGAAACCCGGCTCGCGTCGTGCGCCGTGGCCGTCAAGCTGGCGCATACCCGGCGCCAACGCGCCGCAGGCTCGCTTCATGCCTAGCTCGACTCCAGATACCGATGCGGCGGGCCGCTGCCTGGTCGTCATCAACGCCGGGTCTTCCAGCATCAAGTTCTCGCTGCTGACCGGCCGCAGCAGCGACGCGCTGGCCGGCATCGCCCACGGCGAGATCGAAGGCATAGCCACAGCGCCCCACTTTTTTGCCAGGGACCAGCAGGGCCGGCCGCTGGTCGAACAGCTCTGGGACCCGCGCACTGCCTACGACGACTTGCTGGACCAGCTGATGGCATGGATCGAACGACATCTCGGGCCCAATCGGCTGGCAGCGGCGGGGCATCGGGTGGCGCATGGCGGTTCCGCCTACATCGCGCCACAGCTTGTCACGCCCGCTGTTCTGGCCGATTTGCGGGCGCTGGCACCCTTGGCGCCGTTGCACCAGCCGCACAACCTGGCGCCGATCGATGCATTCGCGCGGCGCCATCCCGGGCTGCCGCAGGTTGCCTGCTTTGACACCGCCTTTCATGCAAGCAGCCCGCGCATCTCGCGGCTGTATGGTTTGCCCGAGGCGTTGACCGCCGAAGGGATCTGGCGCTTCGGGTTCCACGGCTTGTCGTATGAGTACATCGCGGGCGAGTTGCCCAAACGGGAGCCAAGGGCGCTGGCCGGGCGCGTGATCGCGGCCCATCTGGGCAGCGGCGCCAGCCTGTGCGCAATGATCGGCGGCCAAAGCGTGGCCAGCACCATGGGCTTTTCCGCCCTGGACGGCCTGCCGATGGGGACGCGCTGCGGCGCGCTGGATCCCGGCGTCGTGCTTTACCTGCTGCAGGAAAAAGGCATGAGCGCCAAGGCCATCGAAACCCTGCTCTATCAGCAATCGGGCTTGCTGGGCGTGTCGGGCATCAGCAGCGATGTACGCGAACTGCTCGCCAGCAGCGACGCGCGAGCGCGCGAAGCCATCGAGCTGTTTGTCTATCGGTGCGCGCGCGAAATCGGATCGCTCGCCGCCGCGGCCGGCGGCCTGGACGCCCTGGTTTTCACCGCCGGCATTGGCGAGCACGCGCCGCAGATTCGCGCCGGGATCTGCGCCCAATCCGCCTGGCTCGGCATTCGACTGGACCCGGCGGCCAATGACGCCGGCGGCCCGCGCATCAGCAGCGCGGCGAGTCCGGTGTCCGTGTGGGTCATACCGACCAACGAAGAGTTGATGGTGGCCCGGCACACTTTCACACTTACCAACCCTTCGTGCGCACCATCGACACCAGCCCCGTGATCGGAGTCACATCATGACCAGCCACCCCAATGTCCCCCATCGGCCGCGCCAGGAGCACAGCGTCCCATGGTTCTGGCCGATGGCTGCCGCCATCGAACTCGGCGAGCGCGGCCTCACGCTGTTTCAGGACAACCTGCGCTATGTCGCGGAGGCTGAAAAGATCGCGGAACCGCCCGAGCCCACATGGGCCACAAAGAACCGCGTGCTGCTGGATCTGGACACCATGCGGCTGCGCGATTTTTCACCGCCCGGCCACAAGCAAGTGCATCCGCCGGTCTTGATCGACGCTCCCTACGCCGGCCACAGCTCGACCATTGCCGACTACGCCGCCGGCCAGAGCCTGGTGGAGACCCTGCAAGCAGCCGGTTTGGCGCGCGTGCTGGTGACCGACTGGAAAAGTGCGACGCTCGCGATGAAGGATTTCGACATCGACAAGTATCTGGCAGACATCGACATCGCCGTCCAGCACCTGGGCGGAACGGTTGACCTGGTCGGCCTGTGCCAGGGCGGCTGGATGAGCGCCATGTATGCAGCGCGCTTTCCGGCCAAAGTGCGCAGCCTCGTGCTGGCCGGCGCTCCCATCGACACCGATGCCGGCAACGGCCCCATCAAGACGCTGGCGCATAGCCTGCCGCTTGCCTTTTATGAGGAGATGGTCACCGCAGGGGGCGGCCTCATGCGCGGCCAGGCCATGCTGGCAGGCTGGAAGGGCATGAACCCGGAGGAGCAATACCTGGGCAAGTACCTCGAACTGTACGAGCACATCGAGGACAAGAACTACATCGAGCGCACCGAGGCCTTCGAGCGTTGGTACGAGAACCCGATCGACCTTCCCGGCGCCTATTACCTTCAGGCGATCCAACAGATATTTCAGGAAAACCGATTGGCGAAGGGCAAGTTCATCGGCCTCGGCAAACGCCTTTCGCTGAAAGACATCGTGTGTCCGGTCTACCTGCTGGCCGGCTCGGAAGACGAGATCACCACCAAGGAACAGGTGTTCGACGCAGAAAAATACCTCGGCACTCCCAAGGCGCAGATCATCAGGAAGCTGGCGTCGGGCGGCCATATCGGACTGTTCATGGGCAAGAAGACCTTGACCGAATGCTGGCCCGAGGTCGCTCGCTGGATTCGTTCCGCTTGATGCAGACCGTCCTGACCCAGTGGTTCAGCGGATTTCTGCGCCGCCGCCACGCGCTCAAGCACTTCCATCGCCATGCGCTGGTGGCCACGCTCGCCAGCCGGGGCCCCATGCCCGCGGTGCCCTCTCATCTCGCGAACGATCTGCTACTGGTCGCGCGCGACGACATACCCGGCGCCGTCGCCCGGCTGCAATCCCACGAAGGCGGCCTGAGCGCAGCCGAAGTCGCGCAGCGCCTGGCCCGCGACGGTCCGAACGAAGTCGCGCACGAGAAGCCGCTGCCCTGGTGGCATCACCTGTGGCAGTGCTACCGCAATCCCTTCAACCTCCTGCTCACCGTGCTGGCGGTGCTGTCGTACCTCAGCCACGACGCCAAGGCCACCGTCGTCATCGGCGTGATGGTGGTCTTCAGCACGATCCTTCGCTTCGTGCAGGAAGGCCGCTCCCATCGGGCCGCGGAGAGCCTGAAGGCGATGGTGCGCAACACCGCCACCGCGATCCGCCGCGATGCCGGTGCGCCAACCGCCGCCGCCCAGCAAGCGCCCCCGCAAGACATTCCCCTTCGCGAACTGGTGACAGGCGATTGGGTGGTGCTGTCGGCGGGCGACATGATTCCCGCCGACTGCCGTGTCCTCGCCGCACGCGACCTGTTCATTGCCCAGGCGGCAATGACGGGCGAGTCGGCGCCGGTGGAGAAGTTCGCCAACTCGCGTGGCGATGCGCAAGATCCGCTCGAACAGAGCAATCTGGTCTTCATGGGAACCAATGTGGTCTCGGGCTCGGCCAAAGCGCTGGTCGTGGCCACTGGCAACCGCACCTACTTCGGCACCCTGGCACTGCGCGCGACGGCCACGGACAGCGCCCCCAATGCCTTCCAGGCCGGCGTCAACAGCGTGAGCTGGCTGCTGATCCGCTTCGCGCTGGTGATGGTGCCCGTCGTGCTGCTGGTCAACGGACTCACCAAGGGCGACTGGCTTGAGGCTGGACTCTTCGCTCTCTCGGTGGCGGTGGGGCTGACGCCGGAGATGCTGCCGATGATCGTGACCTCGACGCTGGCCCTAGGGGCCGTGCTGCTGTCGCGCAAGAAGGTGATCGTCAAGCGGCTGGACGCGATCCAGAACTTCGGCGCCATGGACGTGCTGTGCACCGACAAGACCGGCACGCTCACGCAAGACAAGATCGCCCTCGCACGCCATGTCGACGCCTTCGGCCAGGCTTCGGATGACGTGCTGAGCTTCGCCTTCCTCAATAGCCACTACCAGACCGGGCTGAAGAACCTGCTCGACCGCGCCGTGCTCGAGCATGTGGAACTGCCGGCCGAACTGAAACTCGAGGACGACTACCGCAAGATCGACGAGATCCCGTTCGACTTCGAGCGCCGGCGCATGTCGGTGATCGTGTCGCAGCGCGACGAGCGCCATCAGCTGATTTGCAAAGGCGCGCTCGAAGAGGTGCTGGCGGCATGCAGCCGGGTGCGCCAGGACGGCAACGCCGGCCCGCAGGACGTGCCGCTGGGCGCCGCCATGCTCTCGCGCGTGCAAACCGTGGCCCGTGCATTCAACGAGAGCGGACTGCGCGTGGTCGCGTTGGCGGTGAAGGAACTGCCGCCCAGCCAGACCGTCTACTCGATCGCCGACGAGACCGACCTGACGCTGATCGGGTACATCGCGTTCCTGGACCCGCCCAAGGATTCGGCCGCACCGGCATTGAAGGCGCTGGCTGCCCACGGCGTGGTTGTCAAAGTTCTCACCGGCGACAACGAACTGGTCACCGCCCAAGTGTGTCGCCAGGTCGGCCTGTCCGTGGGTGAAGTGTTGCTGGGCGCGCAAGTGGAAGGCATGGATGACGCAGCGCTCGCCAAGGCGGTGGAGCAACATCAAGTCTTCGCCAAGCTCGCGCCGCTGCACAAGGACCGCATCGTGCACGCGCTGCGCGCCAACGGGCACGTGGTCGGCTTCATGGGCGACGGCATCAACGATGCGCCGGCGCTGCGCGCGGCCGACATCGGCATCTCCGTCGACTCGGCGGTGGACATTGCCAAGGAGGCGGCCGACATCATCCTGCTGGAAAAGAGCCTGATGGTGCTCGACGCCGGCGTGGTGGAAGGCCGCACCACGTTCTGCAACATGCTCAAGTACATCCGCATGACGGCCAGTTCGAACTTCGGCAACGTGTTCTCGGTCCTGGTGGCGAGCGCCTTCCTGCCCTTCCTGCCGATGCTGCCGCTGCAGCTGCTGCTGCAGAACCTGCTCTACGACGTCTCCCAGACCGGCATCCCATTCGACAACGTCGATGCCGAGCTGGTGAGCAAGCCGCTGACGTGGAACCCCGGCGACATCGGGCGCTTCATGATCTTCTTCGGGCCGGTCAGCTCGCTCTTCGACATCACTACGTTTGCCGTGATGTGGTGGGTGTTCAACGCCAATAGCGTGGCCACGCAAGGCCTGTTCCAGTCGGGCTGGTTCGTCGTGGGACTGCTCACGCAGACCTTGGTCGTGCACATGATCCGCACCCCCAAGGTGCCGTTCATCCAAAGCCGCGCGGCGGCGCCGCTGATGGTGATGACCGCGGCGATCATGGCGGTGGGCATTTTCCTGCCGATGGGACCGCTGGCCGATTACTTCAAGTTGCAGGCACTGCCGCCTATGTACTTCCCGTGGCTGGCGGGGATTCTCACCGGCTATTTCATTCTCACAACCCTGATGAAGCGCTTCTACATTCGCCGCTTCGGCTGGCAGTAGCGCGTTGAAGATTCAGCAGGCCAGGGAGAGCAGGGACTACGGCAAATCGAATTGTGGGAGCGACACACCATGCGCCAAACGCAACTCGCGCCTGACCAGAATGAGGCCGGGAAGCAGCGGCAACCAGGTGGTGAAGCCCCGCAGCAGGAGCGTTGCTGTCAGCGCACCTTCGATCGGTATGCCCTGGAGCACCAGCACGGTGACGCAAGTCGCTTCGAAAGTACCCAAGCCCAACGGTATCGGGCCCACGGTTGCAACCATCATGGCAAACAGGTAGCTCGGAAACGCGACCTGATAGGAGGTCGGCAAGCCCAGTGCGTTCAGCATCACCCACAACGTCGCCGCATCCAGCAGGATCACGGCGATACCCAATGCTGTCATGGTGGCCAGCACGCGCGGACGGAGCAGCAGGGTCACAGGAGCATCGCTGGCCACGCGCAGCAGTGGCGCCAGCCGCGGGATACGGAGCAGCCAGGACGGTTGCCGGCGGCCATATCGACGAAGCGCCAGCATGCCCGTCGGGATCGCCACGGACACCAGGGCGAACAAGGCGAATACCCCGACCATCCAGGTCCGGGTCTCGTGCGCTATCCATAACAGCCCGATAGCGACCAGCGCCGCCAACAGGTTGGCGCCGTAGTGGCCCACCACATTCGCCAGCAAGACAGCCAGACAGGCCGGTGCGGGAATCCCCCTGCGCACGAGCGCGGCAACCAGGAACGCCGTGCCGCTGATGCCGCCGGTCGGAGCCGCCTGGTCGACAAACAGCTTGGCCAATGTCAATGGGAGCAGCTTGCGGACGGACCGCTCGACCCCCGCATGATGCAGACCGTTTTGCCAAGCCACCGCCAAACTGAAATAGGTTGCCGCTTGCAGCAGCAGCGCCAGCAGCAGCCAGGCGGGCGCGAGCGAGCGCAACAACTGCACGAAGCGCTCGATGTCACCCAGGTGCGCCGCCACAGCGACCACAGCCAGCAGTGCCAGCAGTCCGAACAGCCAGCCGGCCCACTGCAGCGCGCGCGGAGCCAGGCGCGGTGCCGCTTCAGCGAGCATGACCCAGCCTGCCGCCGCGCGGGGCCGTCGCGTCAGCCGATATCGCCCGGGCATTCATCGAGCGTCGCCCCATCTCCAGTTCCGGATCTCCGGCAGGTCCTGGCCGTGCTGATCGATGTATTGCTTGTGCTCGATCAGCTTGTCCTTGAGCTGCTGCTTCAGGTAGATGGCCTTTTCGCCGGCCTGCGGCAGGCGGTCGATGGTATCCATCACGAGATGGAACCGGTCCAGGTCGTTCAGCACCGTCATGTCGAAGGGCGTGGTGATGGTGCCCTCCTCCTTGTAGCCGCGGACGTGGAAGTTGTCATGGTTGGTGCGACGGTAGATCAGCCGGTGGATCAGCCACGGATAGCCATGGAAGGCAAAGATGACCGGTTTGTTCCTGGTGAAAAGCTCGTCGAAATCGATGTCGGAAAGACCGTGAGGGTGCTCGGTCTGCGGCTGCAGCTTCATCAGGTCGACGATGTTGACCACCCGGACCTTCAGGTCGGGCAGATGCTCGCGCATGAGCGAGACGGCGGCGAGCGTCTCCAGCGTCGGCACGTCGCCGCAACAGGCCATGACAACATCGGGCGCTGCGCCCTGGTCGTTGCTGGCCCACTGCCAGATGCCGATGCCCTGGGTGCAGTGCTTGATGGCGGCATCCATCGCCAGCCATTGCGGCGCGGGGTGTTTGCCGGCGATCACTACGTTGACGTAGTGGCGGCTGCGCAGGCAGTGGTCCATCACCGAGAGCAGGCAGTTCGCGTCCGGTGGCAGGTAAACCCGCACGATCTCGGCCTTCTTGTTCACGACGTGGTCGATGAAACCGGGATCCTGATGGGTGAACCCGTTGTGATCCTGGCGCCAGACATGCGAGGCCAGCAGGTAGTTCAGCGAGGCGATCTTGCGCCGCCACGGCAGGTGCGACGAGACCTTCAGCCACTAGGCGTGCTGGTTGAACATGGAATCGATGATGT
>JAGRPN010000264.1 GCA_019449555.1 Ramlibacter sp. | reverse complement strand
TGCCGAGCCACGACGTGCTGCTGGCCGACGGCGCGCCGGCCGAGAGCTGGCTCGATTGCGGCAACCGCAATTTCTTCATGAACGTGGTGGATTACCTCGCGCTCGGTCATGCGGAGGAAGCACCGTCCATGCCCTGCCTGCCCATCGTGACGGAAGGCGCCTTGGTTGCGCGCCTGCGTACGGATCTGGCCAAGCGCGCTTTCGCGGCGGGCTACGGCACGACGACGGATCCCGGCATCCACCTGGTCGCAGACGGCCAGCGCTTCGAGCCGAAAGAGGTGACCGGGAAGGTGTGCCGTTTCGAGCTGCCGGCATGCCCCTCGCGGCTCTCGCTCGGCTCGCTCACTCGCACGCCCGCTGACATGGATCTGGCCTCGACGGATTCGCGGCAGCTCGGCATTTCACTGACCCGCATCGTGCTGCGCTCGGCAGAAACCGAAATCCAGATCGGGCACAAGCATCCGCTGCTCACTGACGGCTTCCATCCGGCTGAATCGAACCATCGCTGGACGAATGGGCGCGCGAACATCCCGCCGCAGTTTTTCAGCTGTCTCACCGGCCCGGTGCAAGTCGAAGTGCATGTCGCAACGCTGACGGCCAAGTATCCGGCGCGGATCGAGCCGGCAGTGCAAGCAGTTGCCGGCACTGACGGCAAATCCCGCATCGGCGGGCACTTGAGGCTGGCCGCGTAATTTTGCTGCTTCGCTGAGTCGCGGCTCCTGCTCAAATCAGCAGCCGCGCAATCCGCGTCGCCGTCGCCCTGAAGAACATGCTGGATAGGTCACCCCGGTAGCCGTTGAATTGCGTGTACGTCAGCGGTTGCAATGCGCGATCCTGCGGCTCCAGGAACAGGGCCTTGCCCATGTCGGTGACGATGATGGTCGTGACGTGGCCGCTCGGCGCCTGCTGGGTGCCTGAATAGATTTCCAGCCAAACCTTTGCGCATGCGAGCACGCCCAGCCTCATGTCGCACAGCCAGCCCTTGAAGTTATCGACCGATTTTTCGCAGTCGTTGGCCGTGGCCACGTAGGGCTTCAGCGCGCCGGGATACGCCTGCAGCAACGCCTTCCAGTTATCTTCGCTCGCCAGTTTGTAGCTCGGGTCGCCGTTGGGCCAGGCCTCGTGGTCCGGCGTGAGCCCGCAGATGCCGTTCGTCGCGTTGGCCTGCGCGGCGATGTACTGGACGTGGATGGCGTCCACCGTTGCGCTGGGCATTAGGGCGGGATCGACGCCGTCCGGCAATTTGCCGAATTCGCGCTCCATCTGCTCTACATCCGTGTGGCTGAGAGTGGCGGCCATGCGGTCGGCCCACGCCAGCGCGTCGGCCACCGTGGCGATTCCAGCGCGCTGGAACGCGCCGAGGATCTGGTCCGGCCATTGCCAGCGCAGATTGAAGTATCGCCAGCCGGCGTGCACCGTTGCGATGGCTTTCAGGTCTTTCGCTACCGAAGCGGCGCCGCGGTTTGCGACGAAAGAACTTATGCTCTCGCTCGCCTGCGCCAATGCGGCGAAAGGCAGCAGGGCGGCAGCGGTGAGCAGGGCGCGGCGAAGCATGGACAGCAGCGGTTGGCACAGGCAGTGGATCGATGCCTCCACTGTCCGATTCGCCGCTTTGCCACCCATGGGAGCTATGTCCCTGCACGCATAGGAAGGTCATCATCTTTCCGACCAGGAATGTTTCATGATGTGTTCGTGCGGCCGGTCGGCCAGCCGGTACCATTTGCGGGACGTTTATCAATAAGGCCATTTGCCGCTGGGGGGCTCCTCTCGTGACCATTCTTCTGACCGGTGGCACCGGCTATATCGGCAGCCACACCGCCGCCGTCCTGGTCGAGGCCGGGTACGAGGTGGTGCTGCTCGACAACTTGAGCAACAGCCGCCCCGAAGTCCTCGAGCGGCTGCGGCAGGTGACCGGCCGTACGCTACCCTTTGTCGAAGCCGATGTGCGGGACCGGCCGAAGCTCGCCGCGGTGCTGCGCGAGTACGGCTGCACCGCGGTCATCCATTTCGCGGGGCTGAAAGCCGTCGGCGAATCGGTGCGGCAGCCGCTCGCGTATTTCGACAACAACGTGGGCGGGACGCTGGCGCTCTTGCAGGCGATGCAGGAGGCGGGCGTCGCGACGATCGTCTTCAGTTCGAGCGCCACGGTGTACGGCGAGCCGCAGTACCTGCCGCTCGACGAGGCGCACCCGACGTCGGCCGCCAATCCGTACGGCCGCACGAAACTGCATATCGAGGAAATGCTGTCCGATCTGTGCCGCGCGGAGCCCGCCTGGCGTGCCGCCTGCCTGCGCTACTTCAACCCGGCCGGTGCGCATCCCTCCGGCCTCATCGGCGAGGATCCCAACGGCGTTCCGAACAACCTGATGCCCTATATCACCAAGGTGGCGAGCGGCGAGTTGCCTTCGCTCGGCATTTTCGGCAACGACTATCCGACGCCCGACGGCACCGGGGTGCGCGACTACATCCATGTGATGGACGTGGCGGCGGGCCATGTGGCGGCGTTGTCGTTCCTGCAGCGCGAGGCGGGCTGGCACGCGATCAACCTGGGCACCGGCCGCGGCTACAGCGTGCTCGAAATGCTGCGCGCCTTCGAGCAGGCATGCGACCATGCGATCGCGCACGAGTTCAAGGCGCGGCGGCCCGGCGACATTGCCAGCTGCTATGCCAACCCGGCCAAGGCCGCCTCCGTTCTCGGCTGGCGCGCCACGCGAGGTATCGAGGAAATGTGCGAGAGCGCGTGGCGCTGGTGCCGCGCATCGAAAGGAGCGACCCGTTCGCCCTGAGCTTGTCGAAGGGCTGAACTACGCTGGTGCCGGAGGCCGGAATCGAACCGGCACGGGTTTTACCCCGCGGGATTTTGAGTCCCGTGCGTCTACCAATTTCACCACTCCGGCAGGGGGATAAGTGAAGCCGGAAATTATGGCACAGTGAAGGCTATGAATCCGCACTACCCAACCATCGAGGACGCCATCGGCCGCACGCCGCTCGTCGTGCTGCAGCGCATCGGCGCGGCGGAAAACGCCCAGCGCGGCAATGTGGTCCTGGGCAAGCTCGAAGGCAACAATCCGGCCGGCTCGGTCAAAGACCGGCCGGCCCTGTCGATGATCAAGCGCGCGCAGGAGCGCGGCGAAATCAAGCCCGGCGATACGTTGATCGAAGCGACCTCGGGCAATACCGGCATCGCGCTGGCCATGGCCGCTGCCATCCGCGGCTACCGGATGGTTCTCGTGATGCCGGAAGACCTGTCGGTGGAGCGCGCGCAGACCATGAAGGCGTTCGGCGCGGAACTGGTGCTCACGCCCAAGAGCGGTGGGATGGAATATGCGCGCGATCTCGCCGAGAACATGCAGCGCGAAGGCAAGGGGCGCGTGCTCGACCAGTTCGCCAACGCCGACAACCCGCGCATCCATTACGAAACCACCGGGCCCGAACTGTGGGACGACACCCAGGGCCGGATCACGCATTTCGTCAGCGCGATGGGCACCACCGGCACGATCACCGGCGTGTCGCGCTTCCTGAAGGAAAAGAACCCGGCGATCAGGATCATCGGCGCGCAGCCGAGCGAAGGCTCGCGCATTCCGGGCATCCGCAAATGGCCGCAGGAATACCTGCCGAAAATCTACGACCCCAGCACGGTGGATGAACTGGTGTACGTGAGCCAGGACGACGCCGAGGAGATGTGCCGGCGTCTGGCGCGCGAGGAAGGCATCTTCGGCGGCATCTCGGCCGCGGGCGCCTGCTGGGTCGCGCAGGAGATTGCCAAGAAAGTGGAGAGCGCCACGATCGCGTTCGTCGTCTGCGACAGGGGTGACCGCTATCTTTCCACGGGCGTGTTCCCGGCGTGATGGACAACCTCTACAAGTTCTGCCCGCAGTGCGCGACGCCGCTGGAGCTCATCGCCCAGCTCGAAGACGGCGGGAACAAGCAGCGGTTGCGCTGCGTCGCCTGCGGCTGGACGCACTGGAACAATCCGACGCCGGTGCTCGCGGCGGTGATCCAGTACCAGGATCGCATCCTGCTTGCGCGCAACGCCGCGTGGCCGACGAAGATGTACGCGCTCATCACCGGGTTCATGGAAGCGGGCGAAACGCCGCAGGAAGGCATCGCGCGCGAGATCAAGGAAGAGACGAACCTGCACGCCCGTGAGCTCCACCTGATCGGCGTATACGACTTCCAGCGCATGAACCAGGTGATCATCGCGTACCACGCGGTGGCGGAGGGCGAGGTGAAGCTGTCGCCGGAGCTGGTGGACTACAAGCTGTACGACTACGATGCGGTGAAGTGCTGGCCCGCCGGCACCGGTTATGCGCTGGCGGACTGGCTGCGCAGCCGCGGCGTCGAGCCGCAGTTTATGGAACTGCCGCGCCGCGCCTGAGCATTTGCGAAAGCTCGAATTGCAGGAACCAGCGATGAATATCGACAAGGAAATCGACACCCGCGGCCTGAATTGCCCGCTGCCCATCCTGAAGGCCAAGAAAGCGTTGACCGACATGCAGTCGGGCCAATTGCTGAAGGTGGTAGCCACCGACGCCGGATCCGTGCGCGATTTTCAGGCATTCGCGAAACAGACGGGCAACGAGCTGGTCGAGCAGCAGACGGTCGGGCAGGAATTCATTCACGTCCTGCGGCGCAGATAACCCGCGTCATTGCGGGCTTGACCCGCAATCCATAACTTCCCGTCAATCCCTCAAATCCAAGCCCTTCAGGTACTCCCTGAAACCCGCCCCGATCTCGGGGTGCTTGAGCGCCAGTGCGACCGACGCTTCCAGAAAACCTTGCTTGCTGCCGCAGTCGAAGCGCCTGCCCTCGTACTCGTAGGCATGCACGCCTTCGGTATCCATGAGCTTGGCGATCGCATCTGTCAGCTGGATCTCGCCGCCCGCGCCTCGGGTGTTGTTGCGGATCTGATCGAACACGGCCGGGGTGAGGATGTAGCGGCCGGCGACACCCATGCGCGACGGTGCCAATGCCGCCTCCGGCTTCTCGACCATCTTCGTTACCCTGGTGAGTCGTTCGCCGGCCGCTTCGCCCGCGACAATGCCGTAGCGCTGCACGTGGTCGGCCGGCACTTCCTGGACCGCTAACAAAGATGTCCGAAGATCCTGGAAGACCTGGACCATTTGTGTCAATACCGACGGCCCACCGTCGAGTCCGCACATGAGGTCGTCCGCCAGCAGTACTGCGAAAGGTTCGTCGCCCACCAGCGGCTGGGCACACAACACAGCGTGTCCGAGGCCGAGCGAGCGTGGCTGCCGCACATACGAGCAGTTCATGTCGTCGGGGTGCGTGCCGCGTACGAGCTCGAGCAGTTCGTGCTTGTGGCTCGCCTCTAGTTCGCTCTCCAATTCATAAGCGGTGTCGAAGTGGTCTTCGATGGCACGCTTGTTGCGTCCCGTAACGAAGATCATGTGCCGGATGCCGGCCGCATACGCCTCTTCGACTGCGTATTGGATCAAAGGCTTGTCCACTATAGGCAGCATTTCCTTGGGCTGAGCCTTCGTTGCAGGGAGAAAACGGGTCCCGAGCCCCGCGACCGGGAAGACAGCTTTGTTAATTTCTGTGATTTTTTTCATCGACTGCGTACAGGTTTACAGCTAAAGTTTGCCCGTATTTTGGGCGCTTCGGAACCTTCACTATCGAGGTAAACGGCCCAGGCTTTTGTAAGACAAGGACGCAAGCGGGTGGACATCTTACTTCTCGAACGGCTGGTGCCCGAGGCACAAACGTGGCTCGAAGCTCGTCATTCGGTGGAGTGCCGTCCCGAACTCGCGAACGACGCGAGCGCCGTGCGCAAGGCCGCGTACAAGACCCTGGCCATGGTGCTGCCGCGCAAGATCGTCGTCACCAAGGAATTCCTGGATTTCGCGCCCCTGCTCAGGGCGGTGGCCCGCATGCACGTGGGCACCGACAACACCGACCTGGAGGCCTGCCGCGAACGCAACATCCGCGTCATTCAGGCGACCACGGCAAACGTGCGCTCGAACGCGGAATACCTGCTGGCCAGCCTGCTGCTGCTGTTTCGCCGCGGCATCGGATCGTCGCTGATGGGCGACCGCCACGCCGATATCCGCCTCGGGCGTGAACTCAACGGCAGCGTCGTCGGCCTGTTCGGGCTGGCACCAACCGCGCACACGCTCGCGCTGATGCTGCATGCGCTGGGTGCGAAGCTGATCGGTTACGACCCGGCCGTGCACCATACCGCGCCGATCTGGGAGCGGCTGCAGGTCCAGCCCGTCAGTCTGCAGGAGCTGATGGCCCACTCCGATGCCGTGTCGGTGCAAGTGATGTACGCGTCGCGCTACCAGGGGTTCATCAACGAAGCGGTGCTGGCTCATTGCAAGCCCGGGCAGATCTGGGCGGGGATCAGCCGCTCACACCTGTTCGACCCGGCCGCGCTGGCCAAAGCGCTGCTCGACGGCCGCATCGAGGCCTGCATGCTCGACGGAGCGGAAGCGGGATTCGCTTCGAAGGGCACGCCCTTGCACGAAGTGAACAACCTGTTCCTCACACCTCGGCTCGGCTCCCACACCCGCGAATCGCGGCTGCGCGCGAGTTGGTACGTGGCGCACCGGATCCATGAAACACTGGCCGCGCAGCGGGCCAGCGGCCTTGATCGGCTGGCCACCGTTTCCATGGGCCTGACGTGACGGGCGGGGCCCCGGCCGCCACGACGCCGCAGCTCATCGTTCGCTGATCAACCCAGCCGCCCCAGCTGCTCCTGGATCTTGCCGAGCGTCGCAGTGAAATCGGCGATGCGCTTGCGCTCCTGGTCGATTACCGCTGCGGGGGCTTTCGCGACGAACGCCTGGTTGGAGAGCTTGCCGTTCGCTTTGGCCAACTCGCCCTGGAGGCGAGCGGCTTCCTTGCCCAGGCGCGCCTTCTCGGCGGCGACGTCGATCTCCATGTAAAGGCACAGGTGCGCGTCGCCGGCCACGGCCACCGGTGCAGCTTGGGCTGCGGCCGCCCACTCCGCCTGGTCATCGAATACCTTCACTTCGCTCAATTTCGCCAGCGCCTGCAGCACCGGCGCCGCGCGCCGGATGAAAGCGGCATCACCCAGCACATAGGCCGGCAACTTGGTCGAGGGCGACACGTTCATCTCGCCGCGCAGATTGCGGCACGCGTCGACCACCGACTTGAGTTTGGCCACATGGGCTTCGGCGTCGGCGCGGATGGCGCTGCTGTCCGGCATCGGGTAGGGCGCGACGCTGACTGAATCGCCGGTCTTGCCTGCCACCGGCGCCACCTTCTGCCACAGCTCTTCAGTGATGAAGGGGATCACCGGGTGGGCGAGGCGCAGGATGGCTTCGAGCACCCGAATCAGGGTGCGTCGCGTGCCGCGCTGCTGCGCCGCGTCCCCGGTCTGGATCTGGACCTTGGCGATTTCCAGGTACCAGTCGCAGAACTCGTCCCACACGAACTGGTAGATCGTGTTGGCGACATTGTCCAGGCGGTACTCGGCGAACGCCTTGGCGACGTCCGCCTCGGCGCGCTGCAGCACCGAGACGATCCAGTGGTCAGCCTCGGTCAGTGACGTGTCCTGGGCTGCGAGATCCTGCCCCTCGCAATTCATCAGCACGAAGCGCGTCGCGTTCCAGAGCTTGTTGCAGAAGTTGCGGTAGCCCTCGCAGCGCTTGGTGTCGAAATTGATGTTGCGGCCCAGCGACGCCAGCGATGCGAACGTGAAGCGCAGCGCATCCGCGCCGAACGCCGGGATGCCGTGCGGAAATTCCTTTTCGGTGTTCTTGCGCACGGTCGGAGCGGTCTCGGGTTTGCGCAGGCCCGTGGTGCGCTTCTCCAGCAGCGGCGGCAACTCGATGCCGTCGATCAGGTCCACCGGATCGAGCACGTTGCCCTCCGACTTGCTCATCTTGTGCCCGTGCGAATCGCGCACCAGGCCGTGGATGTACACATGGCGGAACGGCACCTGCCCGGTGAAATGGGTCGTCATCATGATCATCCGGGCGACCCAGAAGAAGATGATGTCGTAGCCGGTCACCAGCACCGAAGAGGGCAGGTACAGGTTGTAGTCGCTCGATGCCGATGCGTTGGTTGCCGCCTCCGGCCAACCCAGCGTCGAAAACGGCACCAGTGCCGACGAATACCAGGTGTCGAGCACGTCCTCGTCGCGGCGCAGCGTCTTGCCCGGCGCCTGGGCCTGGGCCTGCGCTTCGTCGCGCGCCACGTACACGTTGCCGTCCTGGTCGTACCAGGCGGGGATCTGGTGGCCCCACCAGAGCTGGCGCGAGATGCACCAGTCCTGGATGTTGTTCATCCACTGGTTGTACGTGTTGACCCAGTTCTCCGGCACGAAAGTGACGGCGCCCGACTGCACGGCATCGATCGCTTTCTGCGCGATCGACTTGCCGGTCGGATCCTTCTCGCTGACCTTGGTCATCGCGACGAACCATTGGTCGGTGAGCATCGGCTCCACGATCTGGCCGGTGCGGGCGCAACGCGGCACCGTCAGCTTGTGCTTCTTCGTTTCCGCGAGCAGGCCCAGCGCCTCGAGGTCCGCCACGACCGCCTTGCGCGCGACGAAGCGGTCCATGCCGCGGTATTTCGCCGGCGCGTTGTCGTTGATCTTCGCATCCAGCGTCAGCACGCCGACGGTCGGTAACTTGTGCCGCTGGCCCACCGCGTAGTCGTTGGCGTCGTGGGCGGGCGTGACCTTCACCACGCCGGTGCCGAATTCGCGATCCACGTATTCGTCCGCGATGACGGGGATGTTGCGGTCGCACAGCGGCAGTTTCACGTGCTTGCCGAGCAGATGGCGGTAGCGCTCGTCTTCGGGATGGACCATGACGGCCACGTCGCCCAGCATGGTCTCCGGCCGGGTGGTCGCCACTGTGAGCCCGCCCGAGCCCGCAGCCGCAAGGCTGCCATCGGGATCCACCAGCGGGTAGGTGATGTACCAGAGCAAGCCGTCTTCCTCCTCGCTCTCCACTTCGAGGTCGCTCACCGCCGTCTTGAGTTCGGGGTCCCAGTTCACCAGGCGCTTGCCGCGGTAGATCAGGCCCTGCTCGTACAGCCTGACGAAAGTGTCGGTGACGACGCGCGACAGCTTGTCGTCCATCGTGAAGTACTCGTGCGCCCAGTCGACGCTATCGCCCATGCGGCGCATCTGCGTCGTGATGGTGTCGCCCGACTTCTCCTTCCACTCCCACACCTTCGCGACGAAGTTCTTGCGTCCCAGGTCGTGGCGCGACAGCCCCTGCTCCTGCAACTGGCGCTCCACCACGATCTGCGTGGCGATGCCCGCGTGATCGGTGCCCGGCACCCACAGCGTGTTGAAGCCCCGCATGCGGTGGTAGCGCGTGAGGCTGTCCATGATCGTCTGGTTGAACGCATGCCCCATGTGCAGCGTGCCGGTCACGTTGGGCGGCGGCAGCTGGATGGAGAACGCGGGTTCGCCCGTGCGGGGCTGGCCCGTGCCGCGGTAGCCGGCCCGGGCGTAGCCACGGTCTTCCCACGCCGGGCCCCATTTCGCCTCGATGGCGGCGGGCTCGAAGGATTTCGCGAGGCTGTTGAGGCCGGGTTGCTGCGGGGATGTGTCGCTCATAATCTATTGGGGTCAGATTCCAATTTTTAATTAGAATCTGACCCCAATTTCTGTGGGGGGATGCCGCTGATTTTACTTGGGCATCTGCCGCGCCGCCTCGATGCACTCCTGCAGCACCTTGGCGTCGCCCACCTGGTTGGCCAGCAGCAGGATGAGGCGGGCGTTCAGCAGTTGGGATTGCTCTGGCGTCAGGCCCTGATGGGCGTCCAGCAGCTGTTCGTAAAAACCGTCGGCGTCCTGCAGGTGCAGTGCGGTCTTCATGCGCTTTCTCCTTGCGCGCCGATCGCCTTCGCGATCGCGTGGACCAGCGTCGTGTCCACGCTTTCCCCCGTGGCGGCCACATAACTGTCGGGGCGGACGAGCGCCCATGCGTGGCCGAACACATGGCAGGCGCCCTGCAAGTGGCCCTCGGGGTCACGCACGTGCTCGATCGCATCGGCAACGTCCTCGGCCCCGAGCACGTGCACGCTGCGCACCGGCGCAGTTTCGCCGAGTGCGCGCAGCCGCTCGAGGCATTGCGGGCTCGCGTCGCCGAACAGCAGCAGCAGGAGCCGGCCGCCCGCCCATTGCAGCAGGTCGTTCACGGTGCCCCTGGACCGATCGGCCCACAGGAAGCTCACGTTCTGCACCGACTGGCCCCCCGTCGCCTCGCAGGCGCTGGAACGCGGGTACGGGTTGGCGATGGCCATCCGGCCGGTGTTGATCAGCTGGCGCGCGAACACGTATTGCCGCGCCAGCCCGATTGCCGCATCACGGAAAGTCTTTTCCATGGGGCTGGCGGGGCGCAGGAAACGGGCCGTGCGGTTGGCCACCTTGACATTCTGCTGAGCCGCGTCGTGCCGCTCTTCATGGTAGCTGTCAAGCAAAGCCATCGCTGCGCGGCCCTTCATCACGGCGGCCAGCTTCCACGCCAGGTTGTCCGCATCCGATACACCGGTGTTGCCGCCGCGAGCGCCAAACGGGCTCACCACCTTGGCCGCGTCGCCCATGAAGAACACGCGGCCGTGGCGCATCTGGTCGATGCACTCGCTGCGGTAGGCGTAGGGTCCGACCCAGACCATGTGGAGTTCGGCTCTCTCGCCGAAATGCCGGGCCAGACGCTCCCGGACCACGTCTTCGCGGCTGACATGCTCGGGGTCCGAATCCGGGGTCATCTGATAGTCGATGCGCCACACATCGTCACCCATCGGGTGCTGCCAGACGGCCCTGTTTTCGTTGAATGGCGCCTCGATCCACGTATGGCGCTCCGCTGCGTTCGGCCGCTGGCTGCCGAATCGCACGTCGGCGATGCACCAGCGGTCATCGCCACGCCTGGAGGTGACGCAGGCGCCCACCCATTTGCGAAACGGGCTATGGCCGCCGGTGGCGTCGATCACGTGGTCAGCGCGCATGCGGTACTCGCCCGCAGGCGTCTGGACGGTCAGGGTCGCGCATTCGTTGTTCTGCTCGAAGCCAGTGACCTGGCTGCACCAGCGAAGGTCGATATGGCCGAGTTCCTGGATGCGCTCGACCAGGAAACCCTCGACATAGAACTGCTGGATGTTGATGAAAGGCGGCTGGCTGGAAAGGTTGTAGGCACTTTGCTTGCGCAAGTCGAACGAGCAGACCTCGTCGGTGCCGGCGAAGGTGCGCCCCACGCTCCATTCGACGCCTTTCGCAGCGATGCGGTCATATATACCCAGCCGCTGGAAGATTTCGAGCGATTTCTGCGTGTAGCAGATGCCGCGCGAAGAGGCGCCCTTGACGCCGACCGTGTTGTCCTCGTCCAGCAGCACCGCCGGCACGCCGTAGCGTGCCAGAGAACATGCCATGGTGAGGCCGGTCAGCCCGCCGCCGACGATCACGATCGGGTGGTGGCTTACTTCGCCCCGGGTGATCTCCGACGGTTCCACGAATGGGTACTCGGGCAAGGCATAGGCGCTGCCCTGGGCGAACTCATAACCGTTCCTGAATGCCGTCTTGCGGTAGCTCTCCGTCATGGTGCCTATTTTGTACCCACCAGCTCGGGCCGGTCGTTTTGCTGCGGCTTGAGCGGCTCGCTGGCCTTGCCGGCAGCGCGGTCCTTGCGCCATTGCTCCTTGCGCGCCGTCCAGTCGGCCAGGCGAGCATGCGCGGTCTTGCTTTCCTGCAACATCTGGAATTCGTCGGCGAGCTGGGCCGTGAGTTCGAGCCGGATCCCGTTCGGGTCGAAGAAGTAGATGCTGTGGAAGATATGGTGGTCGGTGATGCCCAGCACCTCGATCCCGTGCGCCTCCAGGCGGGCCTTCATGTCGCGCAGCGCCTGCTGCGACTCGACGCGGAAGGAAATGTGGTTGACCCACGGCGGGGTGTTGGGCGAGGGCAGCGCCGCCTCGTCGTCGCCGAGGTCGAAAAACGCGATGAATGAACCGTCCTGCAGGCGGAAAAAGAAATGGGTGTACGGGCAGTATTCGCCGGTGCTGGGGACGTAGTCGCTCTGGATGATGTGGTACAGCGGCAATCCGAGGATGTCCTCATAGAAGCGCCGCGTCTCTTCGGCGTCGCGGGCGCGGTAGGCGAAGTGGTGCAGCTGCTGGATCGCGGGCGGCGCAGGCAGCGCGCTGGGATTCAAAACGGCGGCCATGGGGGTCTCCTTGATTTACTAATGCGTAACGCATTTACTTTAGCGTAATCATCAAATCCGGCTCGGAGCAGGGTTTGTGGTACATTGATGATGACTATTGAATAGTAAGTTCGATAGTTAAAGTTAATCGACGGCATTGAGGCAGCCAATTAGACGGGGGCCTGCAGGCGGACTAATCTCCAAGAGTCCTTGCCCGCGTGCAAGGCGAAGCCGGACATTTCATCAACCCACTAGGAGATTTCCCATGGCAGCACTCAAAGGCTCCAAGACGGAAGAGAACCTGAAGGCCGCGTTCGCGGGCGAATCGCAGGCGAACCGCCGTTACCTGTATTTTGCAAACAAGGCAGACGTCGAAGGGCAGAACGACGTGGCTGCGCTATTCCGCTCCACGGCCGAGGGCGAGACCGGCCATGCCCACGGGCACCTGGAATGGCTCGAGCAGTGCGGCGACCCGGCCACGGGTCTGCCGATCGGCGCCACCCGCGATAACCTGAAGGCGGCCGTCGCCGGCGAAACGCACGAGTACACGGACATGTACCCGGGCATGGCCAGGACGGCCCGCGAAGAAGGTTTCGATGAAGTGGCCGACTGGTTCGAAACGTTGGCCAAGGCCGAGCGTTCGCACGCGAACCGCTACACCAGGGCGCTCAACGAGCTGGTGGACTAAAGTTTTCCCGACGACCCTCTCCCTGGTGGGAGAGGGCTAGGGTGAGGGCGCATCCAGTCCCCTCACCCTAGCCCCAGAAAGCAAGAAATGGCCGCACCCCGCGAAGGCAACCTGCAGGCGCCCACGCGCCATCCGATCGACTGGAAGAATTCCGAGTACTACGACGAAACGGCCGCTTTCAAGGAGCTCGAGCGCATCTTCGAGATCTGCCACGGCTGCCGGCGCTGCGTCAATCTGTGTGCGTCGTTCCCGACGCTGTTCGACCTGGTGGACGGAACCAGCGACGGCGAAGTCCACGGCGTGGACAAGCAGGATTACTGGAAGGTCGTCGACCAGTGCTACCTGTGCGACCTGTGCTACATGACCAAGTGCCCGTACGTGCCGCCGCACGAGTGGAACGTGGACTACCCGCATACGATGCTGCGCGCGAAGGCGATCAAGTACAAGAGCGGCGGCGTGGACTTCGGCGCGAGGCTGCTTTCGTCCACCGACGTGCACGGGCAGTTCGCGGGCATCCCGATCGTGACGCAGGTGGCGAACGCCGTGAACCAGACCAAGCCGGCGCGCGCCGTGATGGAGAAGACGCTGCACGTGGACCGCAACGCGTGGCTGCCGGCGCTGGCCACCCGCAGGTTCCGCAGCGCGGCGCCGAAGTCCCCCGAGCTGCCCGTGAAGAATGGCGAGCGCACACCGGGAAAGGTGGCGGTGTACTCCACGTGCTATGTGAACTACAACGAACCCGGCATCGGGCTGGACCTGCTGAAGATCCTGCGCCACAACGAGATTCCATACGTCGTCGTCGGCAAGGAGAAGTGCTGTGGCATGCCCAAATTGGAGCTGGGGGACCTCGAATCGGTCGATCAGGCCAAGCGCGCCAACATCCCGGTACTCGCGAAGCTGGCCAGCGAAGGCTACGCGATCATCGCCGCCGTGCCGAGCTGCGCACTGATGTTCAAGCAGGAAATGCCGCTGATGTACCCCGACGACGCCGATGTGCAGGCGGTCAAGGAAGCGATGTGGGACCCGTTCGAATACCTCGCGGCGCGCCGCCGCGACGGCTTGCTGAAGACCGAGTTTCCCAAGCCGCTGGGCAAGGTGAGCTACCACGTGCCCTGCCATCAACGCGTGCAGAACATCGGGCGCAAGACCGAGGAGGTGCTCAAGATGGTGCCGGGCACGTCGGTGCACACCAACGAGCGCTGTTCCGGCCACGCGGGCACCTACGGGGTGAAGAAAGCCACCCACGAAACCGCGATGAAGATCGGCAAGCCGCTCTTCAAGCGCATGGCCGAGCATCCCCAGGGCGGCCAGCCCGACTGGATCAGCTCGGATTGCGCGCTGGCGGGCCACCACATCGGCCAGGGTTTCGAGCGCAACTCGCTTGGCACGCCCGAATGGGGACACCCGCTCACACTGCTGCGTATCGCCTACGGACTGGACTGAAAATGCAATTGACCGGAAAGATCACCCGTGACAGCCTGATGACGCTGGAGGCCTACAGCAAGTACCGCAAGCAGCACAAGGCGGACGTGATCGCGCACCGCAAGCTGCGCAGCGTCGCGTTGGGCGACCACATCACGCTGCAATTCGAAAGCGAGCTGACGATCCGCTACCAGATCCAGGAGATGCTGCGGATCGAGAAGATCTTCGAGGAGGAAGGCATCGACGAGGAGATCGCCGTCTACGCCCCCATGATGCCCGACGGCACCAACTGGAAGGCGACGATGATGATCGAGTACCCCGACGTCAACGAACGCAAGCGCGAGCTGGCGCGCCTGATCGGCGTGGAAGACCGTATGTTCGTGGAGGTCGAGGGGCACCAGCGCGTGTACGCGATCGCGGACGAAGACCTGGACCGCGACAACGACGAGAAGACGTCGGCGGTGCACTTCGTTCGCTTCGAATTCACGCCGGCGATGGTGGCGGCGATCAAGGCGGGCGCGGGCGTGAAACTCGGTTGCGATCACCGCAACTACCCGGCGCATGTGACGATCGCGCCGGAGACGCTGGCGTCCCTCGCCGGCGATCTCAGGTAGGCGCGAACAGATCCACCCGATCGGTGATGATGCCGTCGGCGCCGAGGTCGAGCAGGCGCCGCGCCGCCCATTCATCGTTGACCGTGTAGCTCAGGCAACGAAAGCCCGCGCTCTTCGCCTGGGTGAGGCTGCTGCCGTCCCACAGCGCCTGGTTGCAGACGACCGCCGCGCAGCCGAGCGACAGCGCCGTCTCGAGCCAGCCGGTCCACAAGGTGTCCAGCAACAGCCCCCGCGGCAGATGCGCAGCCGCTTGTTGCGCACCCTGCAGCGCCTCCGGCCGGAACGACGTGAGCAGCGGCGGTATCGCCGCGCCTTGCCAGAGGAGTGCAGCCTGCCGGGCCACCACCTCGCCCGTGCGTTGCTCGAGCCCGGGCGTGGGTTTGATCTCGATGTTCAAGCAGTGACTGTTGGCCAGGCAAAAGCGGGCCAGGTTATCCAGCGTGGCCAGTGGCTCGCCGGCATAGGCCCTCGAATGCCAGCCACCGGCGTCGAGCTGCGACAGCACGCTCCACGGATGATCGCCAGCCACCATGCTGGCCTGGGCACCGAGCACTTGCGCCGCGTTCGTCGTGCGCTCCAGCGTGCTGTCGTGCATCAGGAAGACCACTCCGTCGGCGGAGAGTTTCGCGTCGCACTCGAACATGCGATAGCCGTAGTGCGCACCTAATCTGAAGGCCGCCATGGTATTTTCTGGCGCCAGTTCGCCCGCGCCCCGGTGCGCGACCCAGCGCGGATAAGGCCAGCCTGGCATCACATGCGTTTTCCGCTGACGGCGTCGAACCAGTGCACGCGGTCTTCGCGCGGAGCGACCCGGATCGTGGACCCCGGGGCCGGCGCCGCATGCGCTTCGTCACTGCGCACGATCACCTGCTCCTCGCCGAGGCGCCCGTAGATCAGGCGCTCGGCGCCGAGCAATTCGGTGGTCTCCACGCGCAATTCCCAACCGGCGCTGCCGACTTGCAGGTGCTCGGGACGCACGCCCATGATCGAGCGGGGCCGCCCGCCCGGCGCGTTCGTCAGCAGGTTCATCGGCGGCGAGCCGATGAAACTGGCCACGAAGGTCGAACCGGGCCGGTGGTACACCTCTTCGGGCGTGCCGAACTGCTCCATGACTCCCGCATTCATCACGATCATGCGTTCGGCCAGCGTCATCGCCTCGACCTGGTCATGCGTGACGAAAAGGGACGTGATCCCCAATTCCCGGTGCAGCTTCTGGATCTCGATGCGGGTCTGCGCGCGCAATTTCGCGTCGAGGTTGGACAGGGGCTCGTCGAACAGGAACACCTGCGGCTGGCGCACGATGGCGCGGCCCATCGCGACCCGCTGGCGCTGTCCGCCGGACAGCTGCCGCGGCTTGCGTTCGAGCAGGTGACCGAGCTCCAGGATCCCGGCGGCCTTGTCCACGCGGGTCTTGATCTCGGCGACGGGAACTTTCTTGATCTTCAGGCCATACGCCATGTTGTCGAACACGCTCATGTGCGGATACAGCGCGTAGTTCTGGAACACCATGGCGATGTCGCGCTCGGCGGGTTCCAGGTTGTTCACCACGCGGCTGCCGATCGAGATCTCGCCTTCGGTGATCTCCTCCAGCCCGGCGACCATGCGCAATAGGGTCGATTTGCCGCAACCGGACGGCCCGACGATCACGATGAACTCGCGGTCCGTCACCTCGGCGTTCACGCCGTGGATCACCTGAAGCTGGTGCTTGCCCTTCCCGTAGCGCTTGACGACGTTCCTGAGCGATATGGATGCCATGGTCTTTGGTTTCTCTTCGTGCTATTTCTCGGTGTCCACCAGGCCCTTG
>JAGRPN010000263.1 GCA_019449555.1 Ramlibacter sp. | reverse complement strand
GGGACTTGATGTCCGTGACCATGATGATGTGGTAGCCGAACTCGGTTTCCACCAGGCCGCTGATCTCGCCCTTCTTCAACGAGAACGCCGCGTCCTCGAATGGTTTGGTCATCGCGCCGCGCGTGAAGAAATCGAGGTCACCGCCGTTCGCGGCGGAACCCGGGTCCTGCGAATTCTTCTTTGCGATCTCGGCGAAGTTCTGGGGCGACTTCTTCACTTCCGCGAGCAGTTCCTGCGCCTTCGCCTTGGCCTTCTCGCGCTCGGCCACGGGCGCGCCCTTGGGCACGCCGATCAGGATGTGACTCGCCCGCCGCTCCTCCTGGCCGCCGAGGCGGCCGGCATTCTGCTCGTAATAGCTCTTGAGATCCTGCTCGTTGAGTGTGAGGCCCTTCTTCACGGTGTCCAGATCGAGCACCGCGTATTCGACGTTGGCCTGCTCCGGAGCCTGGAACAATGCCGGGTTATTCTTGTAGAACGCCTCGAGGTCGGCATCGGTGATATTCACGCGGCCCATGTACGCGGAAGTGGCGAAGGGTGCCACCTGCACCTCGCGTCTTTCGAAATACGCGTTCAGCGCGAGGTTCGCTTCGGTCGGCGTCGCCAGGCTGGTCGCGCCCACGCTGGCGAGCACCTGCCGCGCCGACAGGTCGGCCCGCACGCTCGCCTCGAACATCTCCGGCGTCATTCCCTGCTGGCCCACGAGCTGGCGATAGCGCGCCATATCGAGCTTGCCGTCCGGGCCGCGCAGCGACGCGATGGCTTCGTTCTGCTGCAACTCGCGCGCGAGACGGAAGTCGCTGGTGACGAGATGGGACTTCGCGGCGGCCGCGGCCAGCACGCGGTCACGCACCATCCGTTCGAGCGTCGAGTAGCGGGCGGCCGGCGAGTCCAGCAGCTTGGGGTCCACATTGGGGACGGATTGCCGCAAGCGGTCGACCTCCTGCTTGTGCGCCGCGTCCCAGTCGCCTTGCAGGATTTCCTGCCCATCGACCTTGGCGACCGCCTCGCCTTTTTCCTTGAAGCGGTTATAGCCATTGATGCCCACCAGCACGAATGAGGGGAAGATCAGCAGGAACAGCAGCAGCTGCATGACCCTGTTGTGCTTGCGAACGAAATCGAACATGCTCGGACTCTTTTAAAACGCGCAACAAAAAGGCGAACTACTGTTCGCCTTCGGCTGGTTGGTGGGTGCTGACGGGATCGAACCGCCGACCTACGCCTTGTAAGGGCGCCGCTCTACCAGCTGAGCTAAGCACCCCACCGGGAAACGCACCGCTTCAGTTCAGCGCATCCTTGAGCGCCTTGCCGGGACGGAACTTGGGAACCTTGGCTGCCTTGATTTTAATCGCTGCGCCGGTGCGGGGGTTGCGGCCGCTGCGCGCGGCGCGTTTGCCCACCGCGAAAGTGCCGAAACCCACCAGCGAAACCGACCCGCCTTTTTTCAGCGTGGTCTTGACGGCGCCGATCATCGATTCCAGCGCGCGCGTGGCGGCGGCCTTCGAGATATCGGCATGTTTGGCGATGTGCTCAATCAGTTCGGTCTTGTTCACAGGGGCCCCTCGTAGAGAGAATTGTTGACAGGCGAGTCTCTTCAAAAATTATTGTCTCCCGATCCCTGCGGGCACGCTCGGGGTGCCTTGAGGCGAGGATGCGGGAGACATCGTTCGCGGCTTCAGCCACCGGACCGATTAGAGCCACGGACCCTGACCGTGTCAATACGAAGAGCGGGTTTACAACAGCGCGGAGGCGGATTCTAGACGCTTTTAGCTAGATTCCATGCGGGTTGCGGGCCGATTGTTGTGCCGCACTGCGCAAATTGCGCAGGCTTGCAGACCCGCGGAATCGCTACACGGCGGACGCGATCGCACGCCCGACATCGGTTGTACTCGCGGTCCCGCCGAGGTCGCCAGTGCGCGGGGCGCCGCTTGCCGGATCGAGCACTTTTTCGATCGCTGCGAGCACCGCGTCGTGTGCTTCGCGGTAGCCCAGGAAGTCCAGCATCATCGCGCCGCACCAGATCTGCCCGATCGGGTTGGCGATGTTGCGCCCGGCGATGTCGGGCGCCGAGCCATGCACCGGCTCGAACAGCGAAGGGAACTTGCGATCGGGGTTCAGGTTCGCGCTCGGTGCGATGGCGATGGTTCCGGTGCACGCCGGCCCGAGGTCGCTCAAGATGTCGCCGAACAGGTTGGTGGCCACCACCACATCGAAGAAATCCGGCCGCTGCACGAAATGCGCGGTCAGGATGTCGATATGAAATTTGTCCACCTTCACGCCCGGATAGGCCTTGGCCATTTCGGCCACGCGCTCGTCCCAATACGGCATGGTGATCGCGATGCCGTTGGACTTGGTCGCGCTGGTGAGATGCTTCTTCGGTCGCGACTGCGCGAGTTCGAACGCGAACTTCAGTACGCGATCGACGCCATGACGTGACATCACTGTCTCCTGCATGACAATCTCGCGTTCCGTGCCCGGGTACATGCGCCCGCCGATGCTGGAGTACTCGCCCTCGGTGTTTTCACGCACGATGTACATGTCGATCTCGCGCGGCTGCCGCGGGCTGCCGTCGCGCCGCACGACCGGCGCGATGACGCCCGGCATCAACCGGGCCGGCCGCAGGTTCACGTACTGGTCGAATTCGCGCCGGAACAAAAGCAGCGAACCCCACAGCGACACGTGGTCCGGGATCTTTTCCGGCCAGCCCACGGCGCCGAAGTAGATGGCGTCGTGCCCGCCGACCTGGTCCTTCCAGTCGTCGGGCATCATCTTGCCGTGCTTCTCGCAATAGTCCCAGCTCGAGAAATCGAAGTGGTCGAACGCGAGGTCGATGCCGAACTTGCGCGCGGCTGCGTCCATGACCCGCACGCCCTCGGGCATGACTTCCTTGCCGATGCCGTCGCCGGGGATGACTGCGATTCTCTTCTTGCCCATCTCGTCTTTCTCCTGTCTGCCTGGTACCTGATGCCTGGCGCCGCAGCCAACGCGCGGTCCGGCGATGGCGGATTCTGTCATTGCGGCGCTCCCGGCGGCAAGCAATAATCCGGCAATCGATTATTTCCAAACGGGCAACAATTGAACGGCCTCCTCGACCGCGCCGACCTGGAGCTGCTGCTGGCCGTGCGTGCGCACGGCAGTCTCGCCGCGACCGCGGCGGCGGCCGGCGTCGTGCCTTCGGTGGTGACCAAGAAGCTGGCGGCCCTCGAGGCGCGGCTGGGCTTCAGGCTGTTCCAGCGCACCACGCGGCGCATCGTGGCGACGGCCGAGGGCGAGGCGCTGTGCGAGCGCGCGGCCCAGTTGCTGCAGTCCTTCGCCCAGCTCGAGACGGACCTGCGCGAGCGGGGCAGCGAGCCATCCGGGCTGATCCGGCTGGCGGCGACGTTCGGCTTCGGGCGGCGCTGGGTCGGGCCGGCGCTCGCGGATTTCCAGGCGCGCCATCCGCTGTTGCAGGTGGAACTGCAGCTCACGGAACAGTTGCCGAACCTGGCGGTGGAAGGGTTCGACGGCGCCGTGTGGCTGTGGTCCGTGCATGGCCGGCGCGCGTCCGAATGGATCAGCCGCCGGCTCGCGCGCAATCAGCGCGTCGTCGTCGCGGCGCCGCCATACCTGCGCCGCCGCGGCACGCCTGAAACGCCCGCGGAGCTGGCGCAGCACGATTGCCTGATCGTGCGCGAGAGCGAGCAGCGCTTCGATGTCTGGGCCTTGCGCAAGGAGCGCGACAAGGCCGAAGTGCGCATCCGCGTGCAGGGATCGTTGTCCAGCAATTCCGGCGAGCTGGTGCGTGACTGGTGCCTCGCCGGGCGCGGCATCATGCTGCGCAGCCTGTGGGACATCGCGCCGCAACTCGCGTCGGGACAGCTGGTTCGCGTCTTGCCGGCCTACGCGATGCTGGACGCCGACATCCACTGGCTCGCGCCGCAGCGCGCCCAGACGCCCAAGCGGGTGCGCCTGCTGATCGATTTCCTGGTGGAGCGCTTCCGGGGCGAGCCGTGGAAACTCACGGCCGCGGCGAAGGCGAGCGCACCACGAGGCTCACGCCCAGCGCCGTGAGCGCAATCCCGGCGACGGTGAACACCGTGATTGCCTCGCCGAACAGCAGCCACGCCATCACCGCCGTGCACGGCGGCACGAGATACAGCATGCTGGTCACCACCGTCGCCGCGCCCCGGTGGATCAGCAGGAACAGCAGCGAGCTGCCACCCAGCGTCAGCGCGAGCACCGACCACGCCATCGCGCCGACCAGCTCGGCATTCCAGCGCACGCCTTCCGCTTCGAGCAGGGTCAGCGGCAAGGTCACGATCAACGCGGCGCAAAGCTGCACCAGGCTGGCCGTGCGCACGTCGCACGGCACCACGAAACGCTTCTGGTAGATCGTGCCGACCGTGATGCTGGCCAATGCGCCCACCGCGAGCAGGAAATTGGCCGTGCTGATTTCGCCCAAGCCCAGCTTCTGCCACACGACCAGCGCGAGCCCGCCGAAGCCCAGCGCCAGGCCGGCCCATTGGCGCGGTGACACGACGCCACCGCGCGAAGAAACCCAGACCGCGGTGAGCACGGGCTGCAGTCCGACGAGCAGCGAAGCCAGGCCGGCACCCATGCCCAGTTTGACGGCGGCCCAGACCCCGCCCAGGTACCCGCCGTGCATCAGGATGCCCGTGACGGCAAGGTGCCTCGCCTGCCGGCGGTCGGCCGGCAGCACCGCGACGCCCGCGGCCAGGGCCCAGGCGAGAAAGCACGCGATCGAGAAGAAATACCGCAGCGCCAGGAATTTCATCGGCGGCGCGTGGGGCATCCCATAGCGCGCGACGATGAAGCCGGTGCTCCAGATCAGCACGAACACAGCGGGCATGGCGCGGACCACGGCGTCCTGCCGCGAGAAGGAAACCATGTGCTATTTCACCCGCTTGCGGATTTCGGGCAGCGCTTTTTGCAGGTAGTACACCATCGACCACACGGTC
>JAGRPN010000262.1 GCA_019449555.1 Ramlibacter sp. | reverse complement strand
GTGCCGTTGTTGGCCATGTCGAACATGCCGCGCTTGTTCGACACCGCGCCCGTGAACGCCCCCTTCACGTGCCCGAACAGCTCGCTTTCCAGCAGGTTCTCGCTCAGGGCGTTGCAATCCACGGCGACGAACGGCTGGTCCTTGCGCAGGCTGTTGTAGTGGATCGCGCGGGCGATCATCTCCTTGCCGGTGCCGCTTTCGCCGGTGATCAGCACGGTGCAGTTCGTCGGCGCGCACTTGGCGATCAACCGGTACACGTTCTGCATCTGCGGGCTGCGGCCGATGATGTTCTCGAAGCGGTACTTCGAGCTGGCTTCGCTCTTGAGCGTGCGGTTTTCCTGCAGCAGGCGCTGGCGCTCGAGCGCGCGATCGACCACCAGTTTCAGTTCGTCCGGCTCGAAAGGCTTGGACAGGTAATCGAACGCGCCCAGCTTCATCGCCTTGACTGCGGTCTGGATCTGCGACAGGCCGGTCATCATGATCACGTCCACGTCGGGGTGCCGCTCCTTGACGTGCTGCAGGACTTCCAGGCCGTCGATCTTGGGCATCATGATGTCGAGCACGAGCACGTCGTAGCCGTTCTCGTCGATCTTGCGCAGCGCTTCCCATGGGTCCAGCGAGCACTCCACCTGGTACTGGTCGCCGCCGAGAATGCGAGCGCAGCTGTGAAGGACGATCTCCTCGTCGTCGACTATCAGTATGCGTGCTTTCATGCAATGCTCTCAGAGGTATTGTCCTGCAAAACTTTCGCGGGGCTCGGGGCCGGCAGGTACACACGGAAAGTGCTCCCCTCGCCGACGGTGCTTTCCACCTCGATCTCGCCGCCGTGGGACCGCACGATCCCGTAGCTGACCGAAAGGCCCAGCCCCGTGCCCTTGCCCACCTCCTTGGAGGTGAAGAAGGGGTCGAAAATGCGCTGGAGATTCGCCTGCGGGATGCCGCAGCCCGTGTCGGTGACGGAGATTTCCACCGCCGGCACGGCTTGCTCGCCTCCGGCGAACCGCCTGGCTTCGTGCAGCCGGCTCTTGACCATGATCCAGCCGCGTTCCGCGATCGCCTGCTGCGCGTTGACCAGGATGTTCATCAGCACCTGCTTGATCAGGTCGGCGTCGACGTTCAATTGCGGCAATTGCGCTTCGAGCTCCATCGAGATGTCGATCTGCTGCAGCGCGGCCGAACGCTCCACGAACCGCACGGTTTCCTCGATCAGGCCGTTGAGGTCCACCAGTTTTTTCTCCGGCGTCTTTTCGCGCGCGAAATCCAGCAGCCGCCGGATGATGCTGGCGCACCGCTTGGTTTCGCGGATGACCAGGTCCAGGTCTTCGGCGTCCTGGCTGCCCTCGGGCATTTTCTTGCGCAGCAGGTGGGTGAACGTGAGCACGCCGGTCAGCGGGTTGTTCAGTTCGTGGGCGATGCCCGCGGCCAATTGCCCGATGGACGCGAGCTTCTCGCCGCGCGCGACCTCGGCCTCGGCCAGGCGCAGTTCCTTGGTCCGCTCGCTGACCTTTTGTTCCAGGGTCTGGACCCATTCTTCGAGTTCCTGGCGCGACTTCTTGAGCGCCCCCATCATGGTGTTCGAGGAGCGTGCGAGACTGCCGAATTCGTCCTCGCCTCGCACCGGGATCGGCTTGTCGAAGTTGCCCGAGGAAAGCCGCTTGGCGCCTTTTTCCAGGTCGGCCAGCGGCAGGTAGATCATGCGGTGCAGCAGCCAGCCCGCGCTGAGCGAGATCAGCAGGATGAAGCCCACGGAAACGACGACCATGTTGACCACGTGGGCCTTCATGGTGCGGTTGATCTCGCCCAGGGAATAAGTGATGTCGACCACGCCCAGCACCGACTGGCTGGCCGGGTGCTTGTGGCAGGAGGCGCTCGAGCACGAAGGCTCGTTGCGGATCACCTCCATGTTCCCGAGCAGCTGCTGCCGGTCGACGGCGTCGAAGATCCGCCACTTCTTGTGGTTGGGGATCTCGTTGAGCACCTTGTCGCCCTGGTGGCAGAACGAGCAGTGCTCGGCCTCCTTGTCCACGCGCTGGCCGATCTCGGGCGGATAGTTCGAGTGCGTGATGACGCCGTCCTTGCGCAGCACTCGCACCCGCTGGATGCCCTCCTGCTTGCCGATGTCCTCGATGATCTTTTCGACGATGTCCGGCTCGTCCAGCAGCATCGCGTAGCGCGTGCTGCGCGCGATCACCTGGGACAGCTGCGACATGTGCGTGACCAGGGTCCGCAGCTGCTCTTCGCGCTCCTGCTTCACGAGCAGCAGCACGAACAGCATCATCACCGCCACCAACACGAGGGTCAGGTAGAGGCTGACTTTGAACTTGACACTTTTAGGCGACATCCCGGCTTCGGCAGTGAACACGAATTTCCCGCGTGCGCCTCGCGAAAAGCCGTCGTTTGATCCGGGACACCGGCGGCAACGACGCCGGCAAGCCCAGGCCGGGCGATACAGGGCTTTGCTGCCCTTCCGGCTCGCCGAAGCCCGGACGGGCGCGCGCACCTCGCTCGACGACGAGTGTGCGCGCTAGCCGGCCGGGGCCATTTGATCGCAAGCAAGGAAGGCGCGATCAGCCTGCGGGCAAAGAAAAAGCCAGCGCGGGGCTGGCTTTTTCGGAGAACGGGATCCCGGCCTGCGCCGGGATCACATGCCTGCGGCGTGTCAGTTTTCCTTCTTCTCTTCCTTGCGCTCGACCATGGTCTTGCTGATCAGGACCGGACGGCCCTTCAGCTGGTTCAGCGCCTGCACGAGCTGGAAGTCCTTGTCGCTGCCGTATTCGGGCATCTTGCGGTCGCTCGGGCCTTTGCGCGCCTCTTCCTCGGCCTTCTTGCGGGCTTCCTCGCGCGCCTTTTCGCGCACGGCGTCCTTGACTTCAGGGCCCAGGCCGTTGCCCAGGTGCTTGTCCAGGTCGGCTTCGCGGGTGCGCAGCAGCGCGAACACGTTGCCTTCCTCGCTTTCGTCGACCATCACGTCGGGCACGATGCCCTTCGCCTGGATCGACTTGCCGCTGGGCGTGTAATAGCGGGCGGTGGTCAGTTTCAGGCCGGTGTCCGGGCCGAGCGGGCGCACGGTCTGCACCGAGCCCTTGCCGAAGGTCTGGCTGCCCAGGATGGAGGCGCGCTTGTGGTCCTGCAGGGCGCCGGCCACGATCTCGCTGGCCGACGCCGAGCCTTCATTGACCAGCACGACCAGCGGCACGTTCTTGAGCGCGGCGGGCAGGCGGCGCAGCGGGTCGGCGCCGGCGCGGCGCTGGTAGAACTCCGGCGCGGCCTTGTAGACGAACTTGCTTTCCGGCAGCTGGCCGTTGGTGGAGACCACCGTCACGTTCTCGGGCAGGAAGGCCGCGGAGATGGCGACCGCCGCGTCCAGCAGGCCGCCCGGGTCGTTGCGCAGGTCGAGCACCATGCCCTTCAGGTTGGGCTCGGCCTTGTAGATCTCGTCGATCTTCTTCACGAAGTCGTCCACCGTGCGTTCCTGGAACTGCGACAGCCGGATCCAGCCGTAACCGGGCTCGATCACCTTGCCGCGCACCGACTGCGTGCGGATTTCCTCGCGCGTGATCGTCACCGGGAAGCTGCGGTTTTCGTCCTTGCGGAAGATGGTCAGCATGACCTTGGTGTTCGGCTCGCCACGCATGCGCTTGACCGACTCGCTCAGCGTCAGGCCCTTCACGACGGTGTCGTCGATCTTGGTGATCAGGTCGTTCGGTTTGAGGCCGGCGCGGAACGCGGGCGAGCCCTCGATCGGCGAAACGACTTTCACCAGCCCGTCTTCCTGCGAAATCTCGATGCCGACGCCCACGAAGCGGCCGGTCGTGCCTTCACGGAATTCCTTGAAGGACTTCTTGTCGAAATACTGCGAATGCGGGTCCAGGCTGGCCACCATGCCCGAGATCGCATCGGTGATCAGCTTTTTCTCGTCGACCGGCTCGACATAGTCGGTCTTGATCATGCCGAATACGGCGGCGAGCTGCTGCAGCTCTTCCAGCGGCAGCGGCGCCAGCGAGCCACGAGCCACGGTCTGCAGCGACACGGTCGTCAGCGCGCCGGCCAATGCGCCTACGGAAATCCAGCCGGCAATCTTGAGTTTGTGGCTCATTGAAAAGAATCCAGTCCTCTTGAGTCTCGAAAATATACACCTGGGAATGGCGTATGACGCAACGGTTACGCGAGGGTTCCGCGTTGCCGCGACTATTTGTGGAAAATCCCGCGCTTCGCCCGATGGTGGAAACCCCAGGGCCCGGGAAGCCGCGCGAGCGGCGAGGTCTACGCCTTGCCCTGGTTCGCGACGGCGGCGGCGGCCTTGGCCGCGGCTTCGGCGTCCCCGAGATAGTAGTGGCGAATCGGCCGGAGCTGCTCGTCGAGCTCGTATACCAGTGGAATCCCATTGGGAATGTTCAGGCCGACGATGTCGGCATCGGAAATCCCGTCCAGGTATTTCACCAGCGCCCGGATCGAATTGCCATGGGCGGAGACCAGCAGTTTGCTGCCGCTCCTGATCGCGGGCGCCATCGACTCGGTCCAGAACGGCAGCACCCGGGCCACCGTGTCCTTCAGGCATTCCGTCAGCGGCACCTGCCCGGGCGCCAGGCCGGCGTAGCGGATGTCGCCCCGCTCGCAGCGCGGATCCTGCGGATCGAGCGGCGGCGGGGGCACGTCGTAACTGCGGCGCCACATCAGCACCTGCTGGTCGCCGAATTTTCGTGCCGTTTCGGCCTTGTTCAGGCCCTGCAACGCCCCGTAATGCCGCTCGTTGAGCCGCCAGGAATGCACCACCGGCAGCCAGGTGCGGTCCATCTCGTCCAGGCAGTGCCACAAGGTGCGGGTGGCGCGCTTGAGCACGCTGCAGTGGCAGACGTCGAATTCCCAGCCTTCGGCCCGCAGCAGCCGCCCGCAGTCCTTCGCCTGCTCGATGCCGGTGGGCGTCAGGTCCACGTCGGTCCAGCCGGTGAAGCGGTTTTCGAGATTCCAGGTCGATTCGCCGTGGCGAATCAGCACGAGCTTGTACATGGGAGGCCTTGCGGGAGCGCGGTGGGAACCCGGCATTTTAGAATCGAGCGTTTGACCGACCCCACTACTACAAGGAAAGACGTGAAATTCTTGATCGACAACTGGATGCTGATTTCGGTGGCCTTCGTCTCCGGCGCCATGCTGCTGTGGCCGCTGGTGCAGGGCGCCACCGCCGGCGGCCTGTCCGCCGCTGCCGCAGTCCAGCTCATCAACCGCGAGCGTGCCGTGGTGGTGGACGTCAGCGAAACCGGGGAGTTCGCCGCCGGCCATGTCGGGGGTGCGAAAAACGTCCCCTTGGGCCAGTTCGAGCAGCGCCTGCCCGAAGTGGTGAAGAACAAAGGCGTGCCGCTGATCCTGGTCTGCGCTTCTGGCATACGTGCGAAACGCGCGCTCGCGTCCGCGAAAAAACTCGGTTACGACAAGGCCCAAGTGCTGGCCGGCGGGCTGAAAGCCTGGAAAGACGCTAATCTTCCTGTCGAGAAAGCCTGAAAGACCAGCCCATCCATGAAGCCAGTGAAGATGTACACGACCGCCGTATGCCCCTTTTGCATCCGCGCCAAGCAGATCCTCAAAGCCAAAGGCGTCCAGATCATCCACGAAATCCGGGTCGACATGGAACCGCACGAGCGCATGAGGATGATGGAAATCACGGGCCGGCGCACGGTCCCGCAGATCTTCATCGGCGACACGCACGTGGGCGGCTGCGACGACCTGATGGCGCTGGACAGCCGCGGCGGCCTGTTGCCGCTGCTCAAGGCCTGATACTTGCCGGCCCGGCCGCCCTGAGATAATCCCCTGTCCGAATTCCAGCCCGCTTCGGCGGGCTTTTTGCTTTTGACCGAAAGAGACTCACATGGCCGACCAGCAGCAAGATCCCGTCTTCCAGATTCAGCGCATGTACCTCAAGGAGGCTTCGCTCGAGCAGCCCAATTCCCCCGGCATCCTGCTCGAGCAGGAGCAGCCCGCGGTGGACATCCAGCTCGGCGTGGAGGCCTCGCAGGCGGCCGACGGCCTGTTCGAGGTGTGCGTCACGGCCACGGTCACCACGAAGGTGAAGGAGAAGACCGTGTTCCTGGTTGAAGTCAAGCAGGCCGGCATCTTCGAGATCCGCAACCTGCCGCAGGACCAGATGAACCCGATCATGGGCATCGCGTGCCCGCAGATCGTCTATCCGTACCTGCGCAGCAACGTGGCCGACATCATCACCCGCGCGGGCTTCCCTCCAGTGCACCTGGCCGAAATCAATTTCCAGGCCATGTACGAGCAGCAGCAGGCCGAGCTGCAAAAGCAGGCCGAGCCGTCGCGCATCATCACCACGGCCTGAGGTCGAGCCGGCGCCGCCGCCGCCCCGGGCACTGGGTATGAAGATCGTCGTGTTGGGCGCCGGGGCCTGGGGGACGGCACTGAGCGTGAACGCAGCCGCCCGGCACCAGGTGGCGCTCTGGGCGCGCGACCCGGCGCAGGCACAGGCCCTGGTCGCGCAGCGCGAGAACCAGCGCTACCTGCCGGGGGTGCTATTGCCGGCCAGCGTCGACGTTCGGACCGACCCGGCGCACTCGCTCGCCGCGCTGGCGGCCGGGTGCGACCTGGCCATCATCGCGACGCCGATGGCAGGCCTGCGCCAGATGCTCGGCGAATTGCGCGAGCACGGGGGCCCGGTGGCATGGCTCTGCAAGGGTTTCGAAGCTCCCAGTGGCGGGGGCGACGGGTTGCTGGGTCATGAAGTCAAGGCGGAAGTCGCCCCCCGCATCAAAGGCGGCATCCTGAGCGGGCCGAGTTTTGCCCTGGAGGTGGCGCGCGGCCAGCCCACGGCGCTGGTCGCCGCCAGCGAAGACGCCGAGGTGCGCGACGCGCTGGTCATGGCGTTCCATGGCGGCTCGCTGCGCGTCTATGCCAACGATGACCTGGTGGGCGTCGAGGTCGGAGGCGCCGTGAAGAACGTGCTCGCGATCGCGGCGGGCCTGGGCGATGGGCTCGGGCTCGGGCTCAATGCCCGGGCGGCGCTCATCACGCGCGGATTGGCGGAGATGACCCGGCTGGGCGTGGCGCTCGGCGCCCGGCCGGAAACCTTCATGGGCCTGTCGGGCCTGGGCGACCTGGTGCTCACGGCGACCGGTGACCTCAGCCGCAACCGCAAGGTCGGACTGCTCCTGGCACAGGGCCTATCGCTGCAAGCCGCGATCGATTCGCTCGGACACGTGGCCGAAGGGGTCTATTGCGCCCGCACCGTCGTCGGGCGCGCCGCTCACCTGGGCATCGACATGCCGATCTCGCGCGCCGTCCTGGCGCTGCTGGAGGGCAAGCTCAAACCGGTGGAGGCGGTGGCCGAACTGATGGGCCGCGACCCGGTCGCGGAAGGCGGCTGACTCGCGGGCGCCGGCGGCTCACTTCGCCGACGGATCGATTCGCTGCAGGGCCTGGCGGATCTGGTCGAGGCTCGTCGGGCGCACCAGGCGCGTGATTTCCCTGCCGTTGCGCATGAACACCAGCGTCGGCCAGAGCCTGACGCCGAACGAGCGGCCCAGCGGCAGGCCGCTGCCGTCCTCGATCTTCAGGTGCTGCACTTGCGGATGCGAGGCGAATGCGCCCGCGATCAGCGGCTGGGCTGCGCGGCAGTATCCGCACCAGGGGGTGCCGAATTCCACCACGGTCGGCCCTGCGAGGGCGTCCACCTCCGCCCGTGAGGGTTCAGTCTCGGCATAAGCGGTATTCATGAGCAATTGTCGCCTCGCCGCCGCTGTCGGCACGTAGGCGCGCGCCGCCGGCCCCGGTCGTCCGAATCTTCTGGACCATCGGGCCTCCCGGAGCTCTGCGGCGCGCTAAAACCGGACTCCCGCCATGCCGCTATGCTTGGGTCATGGCAACGACACTATTCGAATTCCCACCCGAGCGGCTGGCTGAAGTGGCGCGCGCGGACGCGGCAAGGGCCCTGGCGGAGGACGTCGGTCCGGGCGACCTCACGGCGGCCCTGGTCGATCCCGGGCGGCGCGCCCGGGCTCATGTCCTGGTGCGCGAGACGGCCGTCATTTGCGGTGCGCCGTGGGTCGAAGCGACACTGCGACAGCTCGAGCCGGGCGTGGCGATCCACTGGCTGGTCCCCGAGGGCAGGAGGGCGCAGGCGGACCAGGTCGTGCTCGAGGTGGAAGGCTCGGCCCGCGCTTTGTTGACAGCCGAACGTACCGCGCTCAATTTCCTTCAGCTGCTCAGTGCGGTGGCCACCAAGACCGCGGCCTACGCCGATGCGGTGCGGGGCACGCGCGCGCAGATCGTCGACACCCGCAAGACATTGCCGGGCCTGCGGCTGGCGCAGAAGTACGCCGTGCGCGTGGGCGGCGGCACTAATCACCGCATCGGCCTGTACGACGCGGTGCTGATCAAGGAAAACCACATCGCCGCGGCTGGTGGCGTGGCGCAGGTGATGGCGGCCGTGGCCCAGGTCGCGGCGCAGGCGGCGTTCGTCGAAATCGAGGTGGAGACGCTCGCCCAATTGCAGGAGGCGCTGGCGGCCGGGGCGAAGATGATCCTGCTCGACAATATGGACCTGGAGAGCATGCGGCAAGCCGTGCGCATCAACGACGGGCGCGCGATCCTGGAGATTTCGGGCGGCGTGACCATGGAGACGGTGCGCACCCTTGCAGAAACGGGTGTGGACCGCATCTCCATCGGAACCCTCACCAAGGACGTGAAGGCCACCGATTTTTCCATGCGCCTGAAAGAAGTCTGAAGATGAGCGCCGTCATCCCCATTCGCGACGTCGAATACGAACACCCGCTGCCGGGCAACACCTGCGACACCAAGCACGCCTGGGCGCGCGTGCCCGTGGAGCCTTCGCCGCAGGAACGCGCCCAGCTCAAAAGCCGGATCCGGCGGCTGCTGAAGGAGCGCAACGCGGTGATGGTGTCGCATTACTACGTCCACCCCGACCTGCAGGACCTCGCCGAGGAAACCGGCGGCATCGTGAGCGATTCGCTCGAGATGGCGCGCTTCGGGCGTGACCATCCCGCCCGGACTCTCGTGGTTTCGGGCGTGAAGTTCATGGGCGAAACCGCCAAGATCCTGTCGCCCGAAAAGCGCGTGCTGATGCCCGACCTGGACGCGACCTGCTCGCTGGACCTGGGCTGCCCCGAGGACGAATTCGCGGCGTTCTGCGCGTTGCACCCGGAGCGCACCGTGGTGGTGTACGCCAATACGAGCGCGGCGGTGAAGGCGCGCTCGGACTGGCTGGTCACGTCCAGCTGCGCGCTCGACATCGTGCGGGCGCTCAAGGACAAGGGCCACAAGATCCTGTGGGCGCCGGACAAGCACCTGGGTTCCTACATCCAGCGCGAGACGGGCGCCGACATGGTGTTCTGGAACGGCTCGTGCATCGTCCACGACGAATTCAAGGCGTTCGAGCTGGAGGCACTGAAGAAGCAGTACCCCGGGGCCAAGGTGCTGGTGCACCCGGAGTCGCCGGCCGACGTGGTCGCCTTGGCGGACGCGGTGGGCTCGACCTCGGGCATCCTGAAGGCCGCGCGTGAGATGGACGCGAAGGAGTTCATCGTCGCCACGGACAACGGGATGATGCACAAATTGCGCACGCTCAATCCCGGCAAGGTATTCATCGAAGCGCCCACGGCCGGCAACAGCGCCACGTGCAAGAGCTGCGCGCATTGCCCCTGGATGGCGATGAACGGGCTGGCGGGTGTCGCGCACGTGCTGGAAACCGGCACGAACGAGATCCACGTGGACCCCGAGCTGGGGCTGCGGGCACGCGTTCCGATCGACCGCATGCTGGCGTTCACTGCCGCGCTGAAAGCCGGCCAGCCGGCCGGCGCGCTGGTGCCGAACATCGGCGCCGCCTGAACTAACGCCTCGCCGGCTCGACCGCGTTTACCGTGAGAACACCTGCTCCTGGGTGAGGATCGTGGGCACGGCCACCGGCAGCATGTCGGGGTAATCGCGGCTGAAATGCAACCCCCGGCTCTCGTGCCGCGCCTGGGCCGACTTCACGATCAGGTCGGCCACAAGCACCAGGTTGCGCAGCTCCAGCAGGTCGCGCGTGACGTGGAAATTCGCGTAGAACTCCTGGATTTCCTCCTGCAGCAGGCGGATGCGGTGGGCCGCCCGCTCGAGACGCTTGTTGGTGCGCACTATGCCGACGTAGTCCCACATGAAGCGGCGCAGCTCGTCCCAGTTG
>JAGRPN010000261.1 GCA_019449555.1 Ramlibacter sp. | reverse complement strand
TTCAGCAGCACCGGGTAAGCCAGGCCGGCACCCGGGGTCTGGGCCTGCCGCACCAGTTCCCTCCACAGTTCGGGACCGGTGAGATCGATATCGGGATTCAGGACACAGAAGAAATCGGAAGCACAGTTCGCGAAGGCGCGATTGTGGTTGGCGCCGAAACCGGCCGGCTCGCGGTTGAAGACCTCCGTGAAGCGGAACGGCCAGCCGCCCGCTGGTGCTTGCAGCGGCGGCGCGGGCAGGTTATGCGTGACGATGCAGTGCTCGATCCAGCCGCCATGCGTTTCGCACAAGCGGCGCAGCAGCGACTGCACCACTTCGTTGTGGCCGTGACTCACGACCGAAACGGTGATACGGCCGGGCGCCGGGTCCGCACCCGCGAGGTGGGCGTTTTCCATCGAGGGATTCACTTCGCGTGCATTCGGGAGTTCTCGATTTTAATCGGCGGCTCGTACCGCATTCGCAGGGCTGCGAACTCATGTTTTTCTTCAATTTTGCACCAATGCGGCCGGCGGCCGGCCAGTTCGACGGGCGCCACCGCCGAGGAGGCGGCAGATAGGTTCATGCGCCCGGCAGGAATGGATCCTGGGCCGCTACGCCCACCAGCCCCAAGGCGGCGTAGTCGGCTGCGAGCAGGTTCTGGAAGGCCGCCGCGGCGTCGCCATAAACGGAGTCGGCTTCCAGGCCGGCCAGCAGGGTCGCCATGTTGAGGACGATCTGGCCCCTTACGGTCGCGTAGCTGCTGAAAAGGCTCGACACCGCGGCCTCGAGCGCCTCGAAACTCGCGTCCGGGTCGCCCCCTCCCAAGGTGCCGGCGGCCACGCCGAGATGGGACAACACAGAGATTGAGAGCGAACCGCTGTCCACCGCCGCGAAGCCGTTGCCGACGCTCACCGCGAATTGAGAGTCGCCGGCCGTCGTCACGCTGCCGAGCGCCGCCGCGTAGCCGCTCGGGGTGGGGCCGGCACCGAAGAATGCCTCGTTGATCGCGACCACCGTGCGGGCATCGCCGCCGACGGGGGCTGCGATCGCCAATTGCGATGCGCTCTTCGAACCGTCGCTGAATTGGAAAGTCTCCACGCCCGAGACGACGTCGGTGCCGTCGCGGGACCGGTTGTGATCCCCGACGGCATAACGCCCGGTCGCCGCGTTGAAGGTCACCGTATAGTCCGAGCTCGATCCCGAGAACAGCACCACGTCCGCGCCTCCGCCTCCATCGATGCGGTCGTTCCCGGCTTCGCCGGAAATCGTGTCGTTGCCGCTGCCTCCGCTCAGGACATTGGGCACCTCGTTGCCGATCAGCCGGTTCGCGCCGCTTCCCCCGGAAGCGTTCTCTATCGCGGCGCCCATGGCAATCCAGACGTCGCTGACCGAAGCGATGTGCGCGCCGGAAAACGCGTCGATCACGTCAACGGGATTGCCCATCGTCGATCCGGCGCCCTGCCGAAGGTCGATCACGCAGGCGTCGGTCCCGTCGTAGCTGATGGTGTCGCGGCCGCCGCCATCCCAGATCGTCTGGTGGTAATCGGCGCCCTGGCTGAACCGGTAGGTCGTGTTGCCGGCGTTGTACGCCATGTTGGCGCCATACAGGTACTGCATGGCCTGGATGTCCAGCACCATGGGCGTGGTGGGCCAGTAGCTGAAGTCGGTGTTCAGGTTGCCGCCTTGCGCCGAGTAACTCATGACGGTATAGGACTCGGTGTCGAGCGAAGGCGGCAACACGTAGGGGCTGGATTCGACACTGTCGAATGGGTGTTTCAATCCCAGCGCGTGCCCGATCTCGTGAACCAGGGCCAGGTAGTTGTATCTTCCCTCCGCAAAGGACTGGGTGCGTGCCGTGTAGCTGAACCAGATGTCGCCGCCGGCGCCGATGTCCGGCGAGAAAGCCTCGGCCTGCGCGTTGCCGATGTCGCTGAAGGCGAAGCGCAGATCGCCGCAATTGCCCGCGAAGTCGGTGGCCGGCGTGAAACCGACGTTGGCGACGGCGCCCCATTTCGCCAGCGCGGATATCGCCGCCGATTGCATGGATACGTCGAAATACGACAAATGCGGGTTCCACGGCTCGCTGGTGAGGTCCGTCGAAGGCCCGTAGCCGTAGGTCAGGTCAGTGGAGAACGAACTACCCGCGTTGACGAAACTGTAGGTAAGCGACGGGCTCGCCCATTCGCTGCCCAGCAACAGCGCATCGATGCGGGTGTCGGGGCTGAGGGGAAATGCAATCGCTCCGGTGCCTGAATTCGGTGTTGCCACGGTACTGCTTGAAAAAACTCAGGAGCGCAGGGTATCACCACGGGCCGCACTCGCCGCGACGCAATGCCGCGACATGTGACCGGCGTCACCGGGTTGACGGAGCTGCCGCCGCTGCGATCACGAGAACCGCAGGGTGCCGCCTCTTTCCAGGAAAGACAGGTCCAGGTCGCCGGCAGGCGTCACGGGGGTCTTCGGCTGCTGCCGTGCCGCCAGCCGCGCGGTGGCGCGCTGGCCCAGGGCGGGCAATTGCGCCATCGACATCAATTGGGCATAAGCGACCGCCAGCGCGCCGGCGCGACGCAGTTCCAGGAAGGCTTCGTCGGGCAGCTGACCGAGCGCCGCCTCGTCGATGCGATACAGGCCCGCCACTTTGCGCGCGCCGGCCTCCATTTGAAGCGTAAATTCCCAAGGCACCAGCACTTTGTGCGCTTCCAGGGCCATGCACGCCTTACGGGTGAGCTCCCGGTTTTCTTCCACCGCGGACAGGAAACGCAAGACCTCCTGCAGCCGGGTCGCCAATTTGCCGTCTTCTCCAAAAAACGGTTGCGCATCGGGCGGTTCCTGCCGCAGCGCAACCTGGCCGGCCTCTTCGTCCACGCACAGGATCTTGCGTCCATCCTCCAGGGGCAATAGCGCGAAGGGACGCGTGCGCAGCATCGCGGGCACGTAGCCGCCGGTCCACCGGCCATCGGCCGCAACGAACAGGCTGACGCCCGGCTCCAACCCCAGCAGCGCGACCGGGACGAACGCATCGTTTTGCAAGATGAAGGCCACCGGCACGGCCAACACCGCGCGGTACAACTCCGGTCCGAACAAGGGCACGACGACTTCGCGTGCGGCCCAGGAATACGAGCTCGATGGACGCCACCATTTGGCGGCATGGCGTTCCGGTGAAACGGGCTGGAATTTGGCTTGATGATCTGTGCTCATATTGCTTTCAGGGGTTGAGCCAGCCGTTGATTTCGTCCAGCACGGCCGTGTGGTCGCCGCCGGACAGCGCCTGCAGTCGGACGCGGGAAATGAGGTAAACGTAGCGGGCCTGCGACAGGTCGCGCAAAGCCTGCGCGTATTGCTGTTCGGCGTTCAGGATATCCACGAGCGTGCGGCTGCCGGCTTCGAACGACCGGCGGTTCGAGATCACCGCCTGCTGCGCGGAGCGCACGGCCTGCTCGAGCGCCTGGACCTTGAGGACGCCTTCCGTCACACCGCGGTATTCGCGGTGCACGCGCACGCCGAGGTCGCGCCGGGTCGCTTCGAGGACCTGGTCGATGCGCTCCAGGTCCGCCACAGCCTGGCGCACCACCGAGTTCACATACCCGCCGGCATAGAGCGGCACGTTCAGTTGCAGGCCGACGGCCTTCTGGTCGTAGCGGGAGTTGATTCGATTGATGTTGTCGCTGTCGCTGCGCGACCATTGGGCGACTGCGTCCAGCGTCGGGTAATGGCCGGCCTTGGCTTTCTCCACTTCGTACTGGGCCGCTTCGCGCTGCGCCTTGAGCGAAACGAGCTCGGGGCTGCTCTCCTCCGCGCGCTGCGTCCAGTCTTCGAGCCGATCGGGGCTCGGACCCGCCAATTTCAGCTTGGCCGGATCCAGGGTGGCGAGGTGTCCCACCGGCTGGTCCACCAGCACCTCCAGCTGCCGGCGCGTCAGGTCCACGGCCTGGTGCAGTTCGAGTTCCTGCGCGATCGCCATGTCCAGGCGCGCCTGGGCGTCGTCGATGTCCGTGCGCGTGCCGGCGCCGCCGGCGAACCGCTTGCGAGCCGCATCCAGCTGTGTGGTATAGGCCGCTTTCTGGGCCTGGATCAGCTGCAGTTGATCTTCCGCGAGCAGCGCTTCGAAATACGCGCCGCCCACCCGCCCCACGAGGTTCTGCACCTCTTTTTCGAGCGTCGCGTTAGCGTCGGTCACCACCGCCTGCGCCTGCCGGTAATCCGCGAACTGGTACTTGCGGAAAATCGGCTGCCGCACCGTCAACGTCTTGTTGCTGCTGAAATAATCTTCGTGCGAATCGACCAAGCGGCCAAGCACGGGTGTCGTGCTATCCAGCGTATTCTTGAAACGGCTCGCGCTAAGCGAGACATTGGGCAGCAATTGCGCGCGCGCCTGCGGCAGCCGCTCACGGCGAGCGTCCGCTTGCGCCCGGGCAGCGCGGATGGTCGCGTCCTTTTCGTAGGCCGAGCGATACGCCTCCGACAAGTCGATCGCGCTGCATGGGGCCGCTGCTGCCGCCGCGAGGGCGGCCAGCGCCATGGGTGCGGCCCGGCGAAAGCACGAGGCCGCGAACGATTCTGCGATCGGCATGCCTCACTCCTCTTTCATCGCCGCGGCGATCCGCTTGGTCAGCGGATGGAGCAGGTAGGTCAGCATCGAGCGTTCGCCGGTCTTGAAGACCACTTCCACTGGCATGCCGGGTTGCAACTGCCGCTTCCCGAGCTTTTTCATGCCTTCAGGCGTGACGGTCACGCGAGCGAGGTAATACATCGCATTGCTCTGCGGATCGGACAACAGATCGCCCGAGATGGATTCGAGCCGGCCGGCGACGACCAGCATCGGCGAGTGCGCGAACGAGGAGAACCTCACATCCACCGGCAAGCCCACACGCAGGCTATCGATCAGGTGGGGGGAGACCCGCGTTTCGAGCACCAGCGGCTCGTTGTCGGGCACGATGTCCATCAGCTTCTGGCCGGCCGAGATCACGCCGCCGACTGTCTGGACGGCGAGCCCGACGACCTGCCCTTCTGCCGGCGACCTGATCTCGACGCGTCCCAGGTCGGCTTCCAGCGCCCGGAACCTGCTCTCTTCCGACTGCACGTCGCGCGTCACATCGGCCAGCTGGGTCTCCACTTCCTTGCGGTACTCCTGCTGTCGCTGGACCACTCGCTGGCGCAGCTCGTCGATGGCGCGCTGCGCCCGCGTGTTGTTACCGAGCAGATCCGCCATGGAGGCGTTCAAGTCGTCAACCATGCGTTCCAGTTCGAGCTGGCGGTTACGCGGCGCGTAACCCTCCTTCACGAGTTCCCTCGTGCTTTTCAATTCATCATTCACGAGGCCAAGCTGGCTGCGCCTGCTGCCCAGCATGGTCTCCGTGGAGTGCACCACCGCCTGCTGGCCCTGGATGCTTTGCTGCATCGCCTGGAGGTCGGCGCGCAGCGAGGAAATCCGCGCGCGGAACAATTGCTCTTGCGTCTGCATCTGGCTGCGGATCAGGGGATCCTTGGCTGCCGCCTGGAGGTCGGGATGAAAGCTGATGGACCCGGAGCCTACCTGCTCGGCGACGAGGCGTGCGTGCATGGCGCGCAAGCCGAGGTAACGCTGGCGCGAAGCTTCATAGTTCGCTTGAGCCGTGTCGGGGTCAAGCCGCATGAGCGGCTGCCCTTCCTTGACGCGGTCACCTTCATGAACCAGCACTTGCTTGACGATGCCGCCCAATGGATGCTGGACTGCCTTGCGCTTCGTATCGACCGACACCAGGCCCTGGCTCGGCACGCCTTCATCGAGCGGTGCGAAGCCGGCCCACAGCACGAAGCCGCCGAAGGCGATCGCCAGCGCCCACAGGCCAAAGCGCCCCGGCCGGCTGTGATCGTCCTGTTGATCGGCCTGCTCACCGGCAGGGCTCGCACCAGCCAGCAGGCCGGCCAGGATTTGATTGGGTTGTTGGGTGTTAGCCATGGTGGTCAGGTTCTCACGTCGAATGGAGGTCAAGGCAATATCAGGTCGGTACGACAGCCAGCGGCGTCGGGACCGCCGGTGCCGGTGGCCGAAGCATGGACAGCACTTCGTCGCGCGTTCCGTCCGTAAGGATGCGGCCGTCACGCAGCAGCACGATGCGGTCCGCGACCGCGACGGCCGATGGCCGGTGGGTGATCAGGACGACAGTGCGGCCCATCCCCTTGAGTTCCTTCAATGTCTTGACCAGGGCCACTTCGCCTGCATCGTCCAGGTTGGCGTTCGGCTCGTCCAGCACGACGAGCGCGGGGTTGCCATAGATCGCACGCGCCAGCCCGATCCGCTGTTTTTGGCCACCGGACAACAGATTGCCCGCCTCGCCGATCGGTGAGTCGTAGCCTTTAGGGAAGCGCAGGATCATCTCGTGCAGACCGGCAGAACGCGCCGCCGCGATGACCTTTTCAGGGTCGAGCTCGTCGAAACGCGCAATGTTTTCTGCAATAGTTCCTTCAAAGAGCTCGACATCCTGAGGCAGGTAACCCAGATGCGGTCCGAGCTCGAAACGGTTCCAGCCTTCGATGGGCAGTCCGTCCAGCAGGACCTCACCCGATACTTGGGGCCAGATACCGACGATCACGCGCGCCAGCGTTGATTTGCCGGAGCCGGAGGGGCCGAGCACCGCCACGACCGTGCCTGCGGGAATCTCCAGCTCGATGCCCTTGAGGATCGGCTCCTCACGACCCGTGGCACTCGCGACCACATGCGACAGGCTGAGAGAGCCGCTCGGGGGCACGCGTGTCAGGGCGGCATCCTGCTCGGGATAGTCCTGCAACAGTTGCTCGAGCCGTGCAAAGGCGCCACGGGCGCTGATGAAGCTGCGCCACGTGGTCACGATCATGTCGATCGGTGCCAGCGCGCGCGCCATCAACACGTTCGATGCGATCATCGCGCCGGGCGAGAGCTGGCCATCGATGACCAGCACAGCCCCGGCCCCCAGCGCCAGCGATTGCTGCGTGTAGCGCAGGAACTTGCTCCAGGCGGTGACGCGATGCGTCAGCGTCTGGGCGGCTGAGCTCTTGCGCAAGTAGTCGCGGTGCTGCACGGCCCATCGGTGCTGAAGATTCGGCACCATCCCCATCGCTTCGAGCACCTCGGCATTGCGCAGCTTGCTGTGCAAATAGGCCTGTGCCTCGCTGGCCGCCTTCCTCGCCCGCTCCGCAGGCGCAATGGTGTAGCGATGCCCGAACCATGCCAAGGCGGCCTGGAACATGGCGAAGACCAGGCACATGATGCCGAGGAAGGGATGCATCATGTATGCGACGGCGATATAGATCGGCGCCCATGGCGCATCGAACAGCGCGAAGATCCCCATGCCGGTCAGGAACTGCCTGATCTCGATCAGGTCGTTGAATGCCCGCGCCGGATTGGCTGTCGGCTCGCCGAGCGAGGACGCGAAACTCGCATTGAAAACGCGCGTGCCGAGCAGCCCGTCCAGCCTCATGCCGGCCGCAACCAGCACCCGCGAGCGCATCCAGTCCGAGAACGCCATCGTCGCGAACAGGAATAGCGTGACGAGCGACAACGCCAGCAAGGTGACCTCGCTCATGCTGTGCAGGACGCGGTCATAGACCTGCAGCATGTAGAGGGTAGGCGCCAGCATCAGCACGTTGGTCACCATGCTGAAGATGCCGAAGACCAGGAATTCGCGCCGGAACCCCCAAAGGGCTGCTCTCAATTCGCTGCGCTGGAAAAACATCGGTGTGTTCATCTCGGATTGTCCCTTGTGACTCAAGCCGGCAGTGCGACGGACGGGTGCGCGGGCTGGCGCGCCGCCGCTTGCTGCGTTTGAGCCGCTGCCTTAGCGAGTGCCGCGAGCACTTCGTCGCGGGGACCAAACGCCTGCACCTGACCCTCCTTGAGCAACAGCATCTTGTCCGCAACGCCGAGAATGCTCGTGCGATGCGTCATCACGATGAACGTGGTCCCGCGGCGCTTGAGCTCCAGGATGGCACTCGCCAGCGCCGCATCGCCCACCTCATCCAGGCTCGAATTCGGCTCGTCCAGCACGACGAACACCGGGTCGCCGTACAACGCACGTGCCAGCGCCACCCTTTGGCGCTGGCCACCGGAAAGCATGGCACCGTCACGGCCGACGGGGCTGTCATACGCCAGTGGCAAGCTCATGATGAAATCGTGCACGCCTACGAGGCGTGCAGCCGCTTCCACTTTGGCAGGCTCCACCTCGCCGAATCGCGCGATGTTCTCGGCCAGTGTGCCGTCGAAGAGTTCGACCCCCTGCGGGAGGTAACCCAGATTCGGACCGAGTCCGGATTTATCCCAGATGTAGACGTCGGCACCATCAAGCCGCACCTTGCCCGCGACGGACGGCCACAGACCCACCAGGACGCGTGCCAACGTGGTCTTGCCGGAAGCCGAAGGCCCGACCACGGCGACCACTTCGCCCGGTGAAACTGAAAAAGCGACGCCGCGCAAAATCGGGATCTGGCTTCCAGGCGCCGCCACCATGAGGCCTTCCACTTGCAGACGCCCGCGGGGGTCCGGCAGCGGCATACCCGGCTGTTTGGCGGGCACAACCGACAACAATTGATCGAGCCGTTCCCACGCATCACGCACGCCCACAATACCGCGCCACTGCTGCACCACCTGCACGAGCGGCTGCAAGGCGCGCCCGGCCAGAATCGAGGACACAATCATCATGACGGCGCCACCATTGAGCTCATTGCGAAGCACCAGCCACGCGCCGAGCCCCAGCATGAGTGAGGACGTCGTGGTGGCGATGAATTTCCCGATCGCCTGATAGCCGCCCGCGCGCTTCGAGGCTGCGGCCTGGAGTTTCAGAAAAAGCCTCTGCTTGGCCATCCACCGTTTGTGGATGTGGTGCACCATGCCCATTGACTCGATCACCTGCGCGTTACGCAAAGTTCCATCGGCGTATTGCTGCGCATCGATAGCCACACGGTTGGCCATCGACAATGGCGGCTGGGTCGAGCGCTCATTGAGCCAGCCGATGAACGTTTGCACCAGCGCGCCGGCGACGGCCGCCCAGCCGAGGACCGGGCTGGCGGCGAAGATGAGGAGAAGAAACAGGAGCGCCACCGGCGCCTCCATCACGGCGAGTAACACGGGCGAGTAGAGAAATTCGCGGACAGTGCGAAAATCGTTCAGCGGTTGCAGCGAGCCGCCCGCCAGGCGCTTGAGGTTGGCCTCGAAAATCGCGGCGAAGATGCGTGGACTCATCTTCGCGTCCAGCGCCAGCCCTGCCTTGCCCATCAGTTCGCTGCGCTCGAACTCGAGGATTTCCATCAGAAGATAGACCCCGAGGACCAGCAGCGTGAGCATCCCCAGCGTCATGAAGCTGCGGCTATCCACTACGCGCCCATAGACGTTCAGCATGTAACCGCTGGGCGCGAGCGACAGCAGGGTAGCGATGACGCTGAATCCGGTGACGCGAACGAAGTACGGTCGCAGCTCGGCTAGCGCCACGCCCAGTTCCGAAGGGGGTTTGCGATTCATGCGGCCTCCTCGACCATGACGTATTCAGGAACCTGGCCGTCGTCGGCCGTCTCGGTGGAATCGGGTTGCGGTTGCGGCTCGATCAAAAAGAAGCACAGATCGAAACTGCCTTGCGCCGTGCGCGAGAGCACGATCTCGCGCAGTTTCTTCTCGCGGAACGCCGCTTCGGCCGCTGGCAGCAGCGCCAGATCGAAACGCATCCGGCCGTCCAGCGTGTACATCGACAGCTTGCCGTCCTTGACACTCAGCGTATGGCGGTCGAAGTAGACGGGGCAGTTGTCCGCAAAGTTCAAGAGCGGCAGCGATTTGCCTTCGAGGCGCGCGAGATTGAAAGGACTTTGCGGGTGCTGGAAAACCTGGCGGCTGGCGCGCGAGACCGAGTAGATGACGTTGCACACCATCTGCGAGCCCAGGTTGGGAAATTTCTCGCGCAGGGATTTGTAGGCGAGATGGTGCAGCGTGACGCGGTGCCAGATGCGCGTCTGCTGCACGAGTGGCGCCAGGGCATTGCAGGCCTGCGCGAATGCCGCCTGCAATGCCAGCAGACGCTCGGCCTGCTCGGGCGATGCATTCAACGGGATGCGCAGAAAGGAATTCATATAGGAAGCGGATTCTAACCTTCCTATATGAATTTCCACAAGTTCAGGCCCCGAACAATTGAGCTAATCCGTCGGCAATGAAAATGGCCCGCGGCGCGGATGAATGGGACGCAATGGTGTGCCGCCGCAGCCTGAAACAAGCCGCAGATGGATCCCGAAAGGGCTGATCCGCTGTGCCGGCTAATTCCGAGGGCCGGTTGTAGCCGCGGGACCTTCAGTCCCGGGACACCGGCTGCGCAAGCTCCGCCTCGTATTGCTCCACGATCTCGCCGATCTCCGCCAGCAGCGGGCCCAGGTGTTTTTCATACCTGCGCCAGCGGTTGGTGGAGGTGGCATAAATCGGCTTGCGCACCTGCGAGGCGCTGGCCGTGCGCACCGAACGCTCGGTTTCGAAAAATCGCAGGCAGTCGTCGCTCCACTCGAGTCCGAGGTAGGCGACGATGCGGCGCGCCTGGCCCTCGAAATCCGCCACCGAGTCTTCGTAGCGGATCTCCAGCATGCTGCCTGGAAACTGCTCGCGCCAGTGCGCCATCAAGTCCCAATAGCGGCGATAGAAGCGGCCCAGCAGGCCCAGATCGAAACTCCACTGGTGGCCGTCCCCGAACAGCAGGCGATAACATGACAGGCAGGTCTCCACCGGGTGGCGTCGCGTGTGGATGATCCGGGCATTGGGCAGTGCCATGGGTATCAGGCCGGCGAACATGAAATTCGTCGGCATCTTGTCGGTGATTCGCAACGCCTCGGGGCCGGCGAGCTTTTCCAGTTCCTCGACGTAACGCTTGCCCCGCTCCTTGAGCGATACGGGTTGCATGAGCGGCCAGAACCCGGCGTCCTGGATATCGAACCTTGCTTTCCCGATCACCACCCCCTGCATCGCCCGTGCCAGCAGCGTCGGTTCACCCGCGCCGTAAACGGCCGGATGACTGGCCAACATTTGCTCGACCAGCGACGTGCCCGAGCGCGGCATGCCCAGGATGAACACCGGCTTGTCGCTGGCGCAGCCAGCCTCCGCCTGCCGGGCCAGCGCATCGGCCGTGACAATCCGCTTCATCGCCTCGGCGAGCGCGATGCTTTTCTTTTCATCGAATGGGTCGGAGCGCAGCCGCAGTTTGCCGCCCGCCGCGTAATGCGCGAACGCAGTGCCCAACTCCCCCACGTCATCGAAAGCCTTGCCCAACGCGAAATGCAGCTGCAGGCGATCCTTGGCCGTGCGTTCGGTCAAGCCGGCGGCTGCCTCGTTGAGCCGCGCAAAGGCGTCGTCGCCGTACTGGTAGCGGTGCTCCATGCCGAACATCCGCAGCGCCACCGCATTGTTCGCATCCGCCTGCAGTGAAAGCGCCATCCAGGCCTGCGAAGCCTGGATGTTGCCCCGGAAGCGTTCGGCCGCTCCCAGGTCGAACAGAATGCGGGCATCGCTTGGACGCAGTGCGTTGGCACGCTCATACGCCTGGTACGACGCATCGCTGTGGCCTGCCATCGCCAGCGTGTGCCCCAGGGCCAGCCACAGCTCCACCAGTTCGGGCGCGCGGCCGGTCATGTCCCGGAGCCGGGCGACCAGTTCGTCCGTTCTCTGGGCCTCTTGCATCAACTGGCACCAGCGCTCGAACAGGCCCAGGTTCATCGTGGCATTGCCGATTTGCGGATCAAGCACCGCTAGCGCTTGCGGTGCCCGGTCCATGGTGGTGAGCAGGTCCACCTGGGCCTGCAATAAGCCAACATGGCCGGGCGATGCCGCCAACGCGGCCTGCAGCGTTGTCAACGCCTGCTCATTGCGGCCCAGGGGATGCAGTGCGTTGGACAGGCCCATGGCGGCGCGCGCGTTGCCGGGTTCGAGCTCGAGCGCCCTGCTGTAGGCCGCGGCGGCACGGGACCAGTCGGCCCGCCGGCTGAACACGTCACCCAGGTCGCAGTGCAGCACCGCTGCATCCGGGCGTGCCTGGAGTGCCCGGCCCAAGTGCGCCTCGGCTTGCGGCAGTTGTTTCATGGCCAGCATCAGCCGGCCGTATTCGACGTGCAGGTCCACGTCGTCGGGATATCGTTTGACTCCAGCGGCCAGCAGCGCGCGCGCATGGTCGAGCTGGTTGTTTTGCGCCTCCGCCCGCGCCCACGCAATACAAGCCGCGGGTGATAGTTCCATCTTTTCGTCAGGTACTGACACTGATGCTTTCTCGTTTCACTGTTGAAAAAACCCCGCTGCCTTGCAGCAGCGGGGTCTTGATTGTTGGTGCCCCCGCTCGCGCGGGGGACAACCTGCGGCAACTTACGCGAAAACGACGTTCGCAGCCACCAAGCCGGCGGTGACACCGGTCAACTGGATCGCCATGTCGGCGGTATCGAGCGTGCCGCTGCCGTCAACGTCGACATACAGCGTGCTGGTACTGCTGTCGAACACAGCATGCGTGCTGAGGTCGGCCACAAGAGACGTCAGCACCGCTCCGTAGCCTGTCGCCGTACCCACGAAGGTCGGGGTTCCGACTGCGACAGCGGCCAGGTTGATTACGTCGCCACCGACACCAACTGCGAAGTCGGTGATCACGTCGACCGTCACGCCCTGCGAATCGGCCACGGCCGTGTAGACGTAGGTGTCAACACCCGCGCCGCCGGTCATGGTGTCAAGGCCCAGGCCGCCGGTAATGGAGTCGGCCCCGGCGCCTGCGTTGATGGTGTCGTTGCCGTCGCCGCCGTTGATCGCGTCGTCACCGGTGCCGGTGGTGATGGTGTCGTTGCCGGCAGCGCCTGCGACGGTGTTGTCGCCATTGCCGGCGTTGATCACGTCGGCCTTGGTGCCGCCGGTGATGACGTCATCGCCAGCGCCGGTGGTGACCGTCACCACATTGGCGTCGCCGGTCAGGTCAACCGTCAAGCCTGCGTCGAAGCTGCCCGCAGCGACTGTCTTGACCGAGGTCAGCGCCACAGGCGACAGGTCCAACGCGGCATTACCAGTCACATTCAGCGTTGTGTGGGCGGCGGCCAGCAGGCCCACCGTGTTGGTGACCGTGGTGGGATCCGTCGCGCTGGTCGTGGAGTTGATGTTCACCGTCTCCACGTCAGCAGCATTGATGACCACGAAGTCGGCCGACGCCCCGGCGTTGAGCTTCAGGTTCAACACATCGGCCGTGCCGGCGGCAGCACCCGTCACTGTCACCGTCAGAGCACCGCCATTGGCGGCGTTCTCTTCGATCGTGGCCCCTGAGGCGAGACCGGTGATCGTGGCGGCAAGCGAGCCCCCCTTCAACTTCAGGCTTTGCATCGCGTCGAAGTTCGCGACACTGAGGCTGGCGGTCAGCTGGTCGCTGATTTCCAGGGTTTCGAAGTTGGAGAACAGCGCCGCATAGGCGGTCGCAGCGGTGCTGGTCAGAGCCGAAGCCGTCAGAGCAGCCGCGGACGTCAAGCTCAGGATGTCGGTGCCGTCGCCGCCATCCAGCAGGTCGCCGGTGGCCAGATTGCCACCCGCCACCACCTTGTCGTCGCCAGACCCGGCAGTGACCGTATCGTTGCCTGT
>JAGRPN010000260.1 GCA_019449555.1 Ramlibacter sp. | reverse complement strand
GCGCCTGAATCCGTGTTCGAGGCAGCGATTGTAGCAGGGCTGAAGCTGGCTGCCGGCTCGGGGCCCGCAGGGCAATTACCGCCGTTTTGCCCAGCGCACCCCCTGGATTTCGGCGACCAGGCCCAGCACCTTGTTCAGGCGGGCCGAGTCCGCGATCTCCACCGTGAACGTCATCCAGGCCGTGCCCCTCACCGACTGCGTCTGCACTCCGATGACGTTCATCTTTTCCTTCGCGAACAGCTCGGAGATGTCGCGCAGCAGCCCCTGCCGGTCGGCCGCTTCCACTGCGACGTCCACGGGGTACACGGCGCCGTCCGACTTCGCAGCGCCCCACTCCACTTCGATCAGGCGCTCCGGCGAGCGCGCCGCCAGTTCGCGGAAGTTGCTGCAGTCGCTGCGGTGGATGCTCACGCCCTTGCCGCGCGTGACGAAGCCGCGGATGACATCCGGCGGCGCCGGCTTGCAGCACTTGGCCAATTGCGTCATCAGCGAATCGACCCCGACCACGAGCACCCCGCCCTTGGACGCCGCCCCGGACTGGCGCGGCTTCTTCAGCTGGAACTCGTCCTGCGGAGCCGGCGCCTCGGCGGGCCGCAGCAGCGTCTCGATATTGCGCAGCGAATACTCGTCCTTGCCGACCACCGCGAACAGGTCCTCGGCCGACTTGAAGCCCAGTTGCCCCGCCAGGTCTTCCAGCTTCGTGGCCGTCCTGCCTTCGCGCTGCAATAACTTTTCCACCAGCTCGCGGCCGCGCGCCACCGTCTCGTGCTTGATCTGCTCGTTGAACCACGCGCGCACCTTGGCCTTGGCCCGGTTGCTGGCGAGGAAACCAAGGTCCGCATTGAGCCAGTCGCGCGATGGGCCGCCTTCTTTCGCGGCCGTGATCTCCACTGTCTGTCCGTTCTGCAACGGCGTGTTCAGCGGCACCATCACACCATCCACGCGAGCGCCACGGCAGCGGTGGCCCAGGCTGGTATGCACGGTATAGGCGAAGTCCACCGGCGTGGCGCCCTGCGGCAATTCCACGATCGCCGCATCGGGCGTGAGCACGTAGATGCGGTCCTCGAACAATCCCTGCCCGGAGCCGGCGAGATCGCGCTCCCATGCGAGCAGTTGCCGCAGCACGGCGATCTTCGCGTCGTACTCGCCGCTGGCTGACACGCCCGCATAGCCCTTGGTGCCGGCTTCCTTGTAGGCCCAGTGGGCCGCGACCCCGTGTTCGGCGTGCTCGTGCATTGCCTGGGTGCGGATCTGGATCTCGATCGGCCGGCCGGCCTTGTCGCGCACGATCGTATGCAGCGACTGGTAGCCGTTGGCCTTGGGCTTGGCGATGTAGTCGTCGAACTCCTCGACCACCGGCGCGAACTGCTCGTGCACCCACGACAGCGCGGCGTAGCAGTCCTTGACCTCGGGGACGATGACGCGCAGCGCCCGGATGTCGAACACCTGGCTGAAGTCGAGCGACTTGCCGCGCATCTTCCTGACGATGCTGTAGATGTGCTTGGGCCGGCCATGCACGCTCGCCTGGATGCCCTGGCCCTTGAGTTCGGATTCCAGGCGCTTGCGCAAGTGCTCGACGTACTCCTCGCGCTCGGCGCGCTTCTCGTCCAGCAGCCGGGCGACCTGCTTGTAGGTGTCCGGCTCCAGGAAACGGAACGCCAGGTCCTCCATTTCCCACTTCAGGTGCCAGATGCCCAGGCGGTTGGCCAGCGGCGCGAACACGTTGAGCGCTTCGCGCGCGACGCTCGGGGGCGCCGCCTTCTTGCACGCGGCGTACCAGCGCAGTGTCTGCAGGCGCGACGCCAGCCGCAACAGCACGACGCGCAGGTCGCGCGAGAACGCCAGCAGCATCTTGC
>JAGRPN010000259.1 GCA_019449555.1 Ramlibacter sp. | reverse complement strand
GTGGAAAGCACGCGCTGGTTCATCGGCCCGGTCTGGAAAGCCACGGCGCACACCTCGTTCAATGCCCGCTACGAACGCACGTCGCGCAACTGGCGCGACATCGTTCCCGGTGCGTCCGAGGCCGGCCGTCACGATGTGATCGAGACCACGTCGATCGGCGTGGATTGGGAGCCGCGCCGTTTCGTCACGGTGTCGGGGTCGGTGCGCGGCGAGCGGGTCAAGTCCAACGTCGTCGGCACCAGCTATCGCAACACGGCCGTGGCCGCGGGCGTCAGGCTGAATTTCTGAAATCGCCGGCCACTCGCGGCGGCCCAGGCGCGGCAGCTAAGATCAGGGCAGACTTCCAGGAGAGAACGCGATGAGAGTTGCCGCTTCCTGTGCCGCGCTGGCGTTGGTGGCCGGGTGTTCCGTCGTACCGCCCTCGGCGTGGACCTTCGATCCGACTGCGTTGCCGCCCAAAGTGGTCATGCCCGGGCCCGAGCTCGCCGAACTCACGGACCGCGTCACCCAGCTGCAACTCGAACGCAACGACATCCGTGGGCGGATCGCGGCGCAACCGGACGTCGGGCAACGCCAGGCCCTGTACGCGCAATTGCACGCCGTGGGCTCCCGGTTGTCGCCGCTTGAGCGCCGGCTCGCGACTGTGGCCGGCGGGCGTTAGCCTTGCGGCGTCCTACACGCACGCGAATGCGTCCTACAGCATTTCGTTTGCAGCCCGCCTAGATTGAGTCGGGGCGGTTGCCACCGCCTCTAGTCAATCCGAGCATGCAAGGACGAGCCATGCATCAATCGCCGCAGAAGCCACTCGCAGGGCGCCGCGACAAGTATTTCGATCTGGAGCTAGCGGATTCGCAGGCGGAACGCAGGATGTCCCGGGACACACAGCCCAAGGCCCGCAAGTTTCCGCTGCGCGAGGAGTCCCCGCGCGAAGAACGCTGGAACAAGCAGTTCCCGGGCAAATGAGGCAAGGCGCCGCGCGCGCCCTCATTTCAGGCGGCTGACGTCTGCGTCGTCGCACAGTTCGTCTTGACCAACGCCCGCAGCGCCGAAAGCGGGCTGTTGCCGTTCACCCCCGCGAAATACGCGGCGCGTCCTTGAGATACTCGCAGCAATGCAACTGCAGGACTTGCTGTTTTCCCAAGGCTTCGGCACCCGCCGCGTCTGCGCGGGCTTGATCCAGCTGGGGCACGTGACGATCGCGGGAGAGCGCGTGACGGATGCTGCCGCGGAATTCGCGCCGCACGGGCTGCGCTTTTGCGTGGACGGCGTCGAATGGGAATACCACGAGAAAGCGTACGTGATGCTGCACAAGCCGGCCGGCACCGAGTGCTCGCGCAAGCCTTCGGCCTATCCCAGCATCTACACTTTGCTGCCCGCGCCCTTGCGCCAGCGGCCGCAGAAAGGCGCCGTGCAGGGCGTCCAGGCGGTGGGCCGGCTGGACCAGGACACCACCGGGTTGCTGCTGCTCACCGACGACGGGCAGTTCATCCATCGCATGAGCTCGCCGCGCCACCACGTGCCCAAGGTGTACGAGGTCTGCACGCGCCATCCGGTGGAGGATCGGCAACTGCAGCGCCTGCTCGAAGGCGTGACGCTCGAGGACGACCCGCGGCCAGTGCGCGCCGCGGCCTGCGAGCGCAGCGGCGAGCGGCAGCTGCGCCTCACGCTCACCGAAGGCAAGTACCACCAGGTCAAACGCATGCTGGCGGCAGCGGGGAACCGGGTCGAGAGCCTGCATCGCTCGCAAATCGGCTCACTGGCGCTGCCGCCGGACTTATTGTCCGGTCAATGGCGGTGGCTCGGCCCCGACGAACTCGCCGCGTTGGGCGCGTGAGTCAGGGCAGCGGCGCCAGGAATTCGGCGATGCGCCGCCGGCTCGCGTCCGGCTGGTCCCGATGCGGCGAATGCCCGCATTGCGCCAGCATCTGCGTGAAGAACGGACCGCGAGTCGGCGCGATCCCTTCGATCTGCCGCGAGGTTCCGTATGGGTCGTTTTCGCCCTGGATCGCGAGCACGGGCGCCTCGATCCGGCGGCATTCGGCGCGGATATCGAAGGCGCGGAAGGCGGGGCTGAGCCAGATATCGTTCCATTGCCAAAAGGCACCATCGACGTCTGCGTGATGCCGCGCCAGCCGCTCGCGCAAATCGCCCGATTCGTACGCGGTGCGTGCCTCGGCGATGGATCGCACCGACAGGTCCTCGACGATCACGTGCGGCGCCATGACCACGCACGCGGTCACCGGGTGATTCGCCGCATAAAGGAGGGCGATGGTCCCGCCATCGGAATGACCCAGCAGCACCGGCGCTTCGAGCTCCAGGGCGGCAAGCAGTTCCGGCAGAACCTCCAGGGCTTCCTTGTGCATGTAGTCGGGGCCGAGGCGGCCCGCGCCCCGCACGTCGGGAACGGCGTCGGACTGCCCGTAGCCGCGGCGCGAATAGACGATGCCCGCCCGCCCCGAGGCGGCACAGACGCTCGCCGGCCACTCGCGCCACATCGAAACCGAACCCAGCCCTTCGTGCAGGAACACGATGGGCGCGCGGCCAGTTTCCCTTCCGGCGTGCAACCGCTGGATCTCGAGGCTCACGCCGTTGACTTTGATGAACTCCATGCGGCGATATTACGAGACAGCCGGCGAACCGGGCCGCCGGCAGGCCGCGCTATGCTGCGCGCATGAGCCTGTTCCTCGATTCGTTCTGGCGCGCCGTGGCTTACTGCCTGCATCCACGTGTGATCGCACTGTCGTTCCTGCCGCTCGTGATCATGGTCGCGCTCTCCCTCGGCCTGGGTTACTTCTATTGGGACGCGGCGCTGGACTGGGTGCGCGCGGCGCTGGAGTCGTCGGACCTCATGAAAACGCTGTGGGGCTGGCTGCAGGGGATCGGGGCCGGCAACCTCAAGACGGTGGTGGCGCCGCTCGTGGTGATCTTCGCCGTCACGCCCGTCATCGTGGTGCTCTCGCTGCTGCTGGTCGCCGCCCTCATGACACCGGCGCTGACCTCGCTCGTGGCCGAACGGCGCTTTCCCCAGCTGGTGCGCAAACACGGAGGTTCGCTGGCGTTGAGCATCCTGTGGTCGCTCGGTTCGACGCTGCTTGCGTTGGTTGCGCTCGTGGTGTCGCTGCCGCTTTGGCTGGTGCCTCCGCTGATCCTCGTCTTGCCGCCGCTCATCTGGGGCTGGTTGACTTACCGGGTGATGGCATTCGACGCGCTGGCGGAGCATGCGAGCGCGGACGAGCGCCGCGAAGTGTTCCGCCGGCATCGGATGTGGCTTCTGGGCATCGGCGTGCTGACTGGCTACCTGGGCGCGGCACCCAGCGTCGTCTGGGCTTCCGGTGCGCTATTCGCCGCCGCATTCGTCATCCTTGTTCCGCTCGCGATCTGGATCTACACGCTCGTGTTCGCCTTTTCGTCGCTGTGGTTCGCGCACTATGGCCTTGCCGCGCTCGAAAGACTTCGCGCCGAAACCGCGGCCGTGCCCTTGACGCCTCCCCCCGGCTCGCCGGGTGACGCGATACCGTCCGCACAGTTAGGATTGCCGGATGACAAAGACATTCCCCCAGGCTGAAGCACGCGAATTCGGGCTGGTGATCGTCGGCGACGAGATCCTTTCGGGCAAGCGGGCGGACAAGCACCTGCCGAAGGTGATCGAGTTGCTCGGCGCCCGCCGGCTGCAGTTGGCCTGGGCTGAATACGTGGGCGACGCGCCCGAGCGGATCACGGCGACGCTGGGGCGAGCGTTCGAGTCCGGCCATGTAGTGTTCTCCTGTGGCGGCATCGGCGCCACACCGGACGACCACACGCGCCAATGCGCGGCGAAGGCGCTTGGTGTCGAGCTGCAACTGCACCCGCAGGCCGAGGCCTTGATCCGCGAGCGCATGCAGGACGTTGCACGGGAGCAGGGAACGGCTTATGAACCCGATCGCGCGGACAACGTCCACCGGCTCAACATGGGCGTGTTTCCGAAAGGAGCGCGGATCATCCCGAATCCATACAACAAGATTCCGGGGTTCAGCGTCGGCCATGTGCACTTCGTGCCTGGGTTCCCCGTCATGGCGTGGCCGATGATCGAATGGGTGCTGGATCAGCAGTATGCAGACCTCTTCGGCGGACGTCCGTACGCTGAGAAGTCGGTGATCGTGTTCGGCTCGATGGAAGCGGCCCTGACTCCCCTGATGGAGGAGATCGAGCGAGACCACCCCGAAGTGAAGGTGTTCAGCCTTCCGAGCGTCGATCATCCCGAATACGGACGCCACATCGACCTGGGCGTCAAGGGCGACCCGGCTCGGCTGGAGCCGGCATATGCTCAACTGCTGGCCGGTCTGGCCAAGCTAGGCGTCCGGCTCGGCCCCGAAATGGTGCGTTGACGCAGCAACGCACCAAATAGGTGCGACAGTTAAGTGCACCTCAACGGTGCGTAACTCATCCAAAAGAGCTGCACTCCCGCCGGGAAAAGCACTTTAGATCGGGGACAATCGCCGAGCTTCGCAGTCGATGCCATGCACCAGCTTTGGCACAGAAACTGCATCGACACCCCCATTCAATTTTCAACAACCATCCAACCAGGAGAAACCTGATGGCAGCCAAGAGCGTCGCGGACGTGATGAAGATGGTGAAGGAGAACGAGGTCAAGTTCGTCGACTTCCGGTTCACCGACACCCGCGGAAAAGAACAACACGTGACCGTGCCCATTTCGCATTTCGACGAGGACAAGTTCGCCTCCGGCCACGCGTTCGACGGCTCGTCGGTCGCCGGCTGGAAGGGCATCGAAGCCTCCGACATGCTGCTGATGCCCGATCCCAATACGGCCAATGTGGACCCGTTCTTCGAAGAGACGACGCTGTTTCTCACCTGCGACGTCCTGGAGCCCGGTGACGGCAAGGCCTACGATCGCGACCCGCGTTCGATCGCGAAGCGCGCCGAGGCCTACCTGAAGGCGTCGGGTCTCGGCGACACGGCGTTCTTCGGACCGGAGCCCGAATTCTTCATCTTCGACGACGTGCGCTGGGGTGCCGACGGCTCCGGCTCGTTCGTCCATATCGATGAATACGAAGCGCCCTGGAATACCGGCAAGGTGATCGAGGGCGGCAACAAGGGCCACCGTCCGACCGTCAAGGGCGGCTACTTCCCCGTACCTCCGGTCGACAGCACGCAGGACCTGCGCGCCGAAGTCTCGCTGCTCCTCGAACAACTGGGCATCCCGGTGGAAGTGTTCCACCACGAGGTGGCCGGCGCCGGCCAGAACGAGATCGGCACCAGGTTCTCGACGCTGGTGCAGCGCGCCGACTGGACGATCTGGATGAAGTACGTGATCCACAACGTGGCCAACGCGTACGGCAAGACCGCGACCTTCATGCCCAAGCCCGTCGTGGGCGACAACGGCTCGGGCATGCACGTGCACCAGTCGGTGTGGAAGGACGGCAAGAACCTGTTCGCCGGCGACGGCTACGCCGGCCTTTCGGACTTCGCGCTGTACTACATCGGCGGCATCATCAAGCACGCCAAGGCGCTCAATGCGATCACCAATCCGGGGACGAACTCGTACAAGCGCCTGGTGCCGGGCTTCGAGGCTCCGATCAATCTCGCCTACTCCGCGCGCAACCGCTCGGCGTCGGTTCGCATTCCGTACGTGACGAGCCCCAAGGCGCGCCGCATCGAGGTCCGCTTCCCGGACCCGACCGCGAACCCGTATCTGGCGTTCGCCGCGATGATGATGGCGGGCCTGGACGGCATCC
>JAGRPN010000258.1 GCA_019449555.1 Ramlibacter sp. | reverse complement strand
GTGGCTTGCGCAACCTGCGGATAGCGGCGCGCACATGAAAAGAAAAGCCGCCCGGAGGCGGCTTCGCGAGCGGCTCCGGCGCGCGCCGGCTCGAGGCTCTGCTTATTGTCCGCTGACGGGCGTGCCGGCCAGCGTCGTGCCGCGGTGCGCGAGCGGCGCTTGCGACAGGTAGAACGAGCCGCTGTCCTCGCCCGTCATGGCGGCCACCCGGCTGCGGTCGGCGCGGTACTCCGCTTGCACTTCGGCGCGGCTCTTGACCGATTGCAGGCGGGCCAGCGGGTTGTACCGGTTGGACCAGGGATTCACGCCCGACTGCTGGAACAGGCCCAGTTCGGCCAGCACTTCCGCGCGGCTGCGGGTGGACTGGAACGGCGTGTTGTCGATGGTGATGTCGTCGGCGCGGGCTGCGGCGCTCGCGAGGGCGGCGACGGCGGCGATGGCGAAGAGAGTCTTGGCATGCATGGTGAAAATCCTTTCCGTGATTGATTCAAACGAGTCGTTCGGCTTGTATCGGGTCTGATCGCAGCCCCGACATCAACCGTGCTCTCACTGTAGGCAACGCACTTTAGGTGACCCTTAGCGTTTCCTTAGCTGCGGGTTAGCACGCGGATTCGTCCGAACGATGGTGCCGCAGGCTGGCAGCTTGCTGGTCGCGCTACCGCGCGGGGGGGCAACCAGTTGCGCACCCCTACGCGGAAACGGGTCCGCCGAGTTTGGCCGGGACTATGCCGGCTCGATGCGCGCGACAAGGCCGCTGCGGTCGTCGCGATTGCGCAGCCTGATGCGCAGCCCGCAGCGTTGCGCCGCCGCCTGCGCGATGGCCAGGCCCAGGCCGCTGCCTTGCGCCTGGCTGCCGGGGACGCGGAAGAAGCGATCGAAGACGCGCCCCAAGAGGTCGGGTGGAATACCGGGACCGGTGTCGATCACTTCCACCGCGGGACGGCCGGCCTCGCTCACCAGCCGGACATCCACCACGCCTCCTTCCGGCGTGTAGCGCAACGCGTTCTCGATCAGGTTGTCGAGCACGCTGCGCAGGTCGCCCGGCGCGCAGTGCAGCGTCGCCGGCGGCGAACCGTGCGGCTCGGCCACCAGGCCGAGGTCGATGTTGCGCTGGTCGGCTACCGCGATCAGCGCGTTGATGCTCTCGTGCAGTTGCGCGTGCAGATCGACGGCACGCGCGCTGTCGGCCACCGGCGTTTCGCGGCGCGAGAGCTTGAGCATCTGGTCGACCAGCCGCTGCGCGCGCGATACGCCCGCTTCGAGCTGCGCGAGACTCTGCGCGCAAGCGCCGGGCGGCATGTCGCAGCGGACGTTTTCCAGTTGCAGAGCGACGGCGGTGATCGGCGTGCGCAGTTCATGCGCAGCGTCCTGCACGAAGCGGCGCTGGTTCGCGAACGCATCGCGCAGCCGCGCGAGCAGGCTGTTGAAGGACATCACCAGGGGCTGGATTTCGTGCGGCACGCGCTCCAGCGGCAACTCCGTGATGTTGTGCTCGTCCTGCATCGCCGCCTCGCGGCCGATCTCCTGCACGGCACGCGACATCGCGCCGGCTACGCCCCACAGGATGAGGATCGCCAGCGGCAGCAGGATCATCACCGGCGCCAGCGCGGCACCCGCGCGCTCGAATGCCAGCCGGCTGCGGAACTCGCCGCTCTGGAAGACCTGCACCCGATCCGCGCCGGCCGGTCCGCGATCCGTGGTGTAGACGCGCCAACGCGTGCCGTCCAGCAACAGGTCGTGGAAGCCGGGCTGCTCCTGCAGGCCGGCCTTCAAATCGGGCCACGAGGTGACCAGCAGCCGGCCGTCGGGCCCGTACATCTGGACGATGTAGACGCCCCACTTGTGCACCCGCTCGGCCGATGGCGCCGGCGGAGGGGCGTGCTGATGCGCGACCATGGAGCTGCCCAATTGCTCCATCTGGTCATCCATGAACTCCGCGACCATGCGGGTGTAGCTCCAGTACGAGAAGGCCGCCGACGCCGCCCCGACCAGCAGAAACAGCGGCACGAGCCATAGCAGCATCGCGCGCCGCAGCGAGCACATGGGCCCGGTCGGGAACACATGGAAGCCCTTGGTCCGCGCCGGCGGGCACAGCACCTGCGAGCGCAACACCTCCAGGCTCATGCTTCGCTCCTGCGGGCGCCGGCCGTGCCGCTGGCGGGCGTCGCCGCGATTCGCCAGCCCAGGCCGCGCACATTGCGGATCGTGTCGGCCCCCAGCTTGCGGCGCATGCCGTGGATCAGGACATCGACGGCATTGCTGCTCACCTCCTCTCCCCAGCCGTAGATGCGGCTTTCCAGCTGGTCGCGCGAGAGGATCGCGCCCGGCCGCTCGAGCAGGGCGTGCAGCAACGCGAACTCGCGTGCCGACAGTTGCGACCGCTCGCCCTGCACCAGCACTTCGCGCGTGGTCAGGTCCAGTTGCACGTCCGCGCCGCCGATCACCGAGTGTGCGCTGCCGTCGCGCCGCCGAATGACGGCACGCATGCGGGCGAGCAGCTCGCGGAATTCGTAGGGCTTGATGAGGTAATCGTCGGCGCCGATATCGAGGCCGGTGATGCGGTCTTCGATGCCGTCGCGGGCGGTGAGCACCAGCACGGGGGTGTGATCGCCCTGGGCGCGCGCGTTGCGCAGCACCTCGATGCCATCGCGTTTGGGCAACCCCAGGTCGAGCAGTACGCAAGCGTAGCCGCCGTCGGCCATGGCGCTTTGGGCGAGCAACCCCTCCTTGACCCAGTCCACCGACCAGCCGTTGCCGCCCAGCGCGCGCACCAGGCTGTGACCGATCATTTCATCGTCCTCGACCAGCAGCACACGCATTCCCAGTCCCTTAACGACGTGCTAACGAAGGCGCCGGCCGGAGTTCCAGCGGGCCTCAAGCCAGGCGTCGTGCAGTTTCACTGTACCGGCTACCAGGATCGCCGACAGCAGCAGAGCCACCAGTGCGATCCAGGCAATCATGCCAAAAACCCAGGCGGCCGCGGCCGCCACGGCCGCGCCGACTACGCCGAAGAACATGAGCAGGGCCATTGCGAAACGATGAATTTGACGCGTCTCCATGATGCTTCCTTAGGCTGGGATGCAGGCAGTCTAGGCCTGAAGATTTAGCCGCGCATTAGCGGGGGGCGGGGGCCTTCATTTCTTCGATAGCGCGAAACCGCGATCTCGGGTTGCGGTGGCGTACGTGAATTCCTGGGCAGTGACCGCTCCGTCGAGCATGCGGCAACTAAGTCTAAAGGCTACATATAAATGTAACAGAGAGTCAACCAATCACCAGAAAATCCGTCGAATTTTGTTGTATCAGCTTGATTTTTATCAACCTTTAAGTGTTTCTTTTTGTTACATAATTGTTTACATTTAGTTCGCTTTAGGTCATTCCCTTAAGCCTCTTTGGGAATCTACCCATTTGGATTTTGTAAAGGAACCGTCATGAAAAAGCTTAGCCTGATCGCCGCCGCAACCTTGCTAGCCAGCGGTGCCGCATTTGCAGCAACGGACGTCCCGTCGACCTTCAACGTGTCGGTCACGATAACGCCAGTGTGCATTGTCAAGTCGGGGTCGGGGGCGAGCGCCATCAACTTCGGCACGTATGTTCCGGTAACGCAAGGCGATATCACGATCACCTCTAGTTCGGTGACGTACCAATGCTCGCACGGCCTCACGCCAACGGTCGCGTTCGACTCTACGGTTGGTACCGCAAGCACTGGCGGGTCCGGCGCCGCAACGGCCGAGGGCGTCCTGTCGGGTCTGCTCTACCATCTTTCGATTCCGGCGGTTGCTACCGGCCTTACAACCGGCGCTTCAGCCTCGGCGGGAGCAGGCGGCACCAATGGTGTCAACAGTGTGGCCGACCAATACGTGTTCCCCATCACGGCATTCATGGCTGGCGGTCAGTCGGGCGCTACAACGGCCGTCGGTGGCGCCGTTACACATGCGCGCTCTGTGATCCTGACCTACTAAGCAATTCGCCAGTTGCGGCGAGCGGTCGTTTTGCATGGCGTCAGCCGCGATGACGAATAGGGGTCGGGCCGCGACAGCGCATAAGCACCGCTGGCAGCGCGGGCTGTCGCTTGCATGCGTCGTCGCCTCGATCGCTGCAGGCGCACCGCCATCAAACGCGGGGCAAGCCGCGTCTGCGTTCAACGTAAGCGTCACGCTTCTCCCGGCAGGCACTGGCACGGGCTGCAGTTTGTTCAGCCGCCCGCCGGGAATTGTCTGCGGCCCTGATGACCCCGGCGCGGGTGGCGGCACTCCGGGCGGTGGCGGCACTCCGGGCGGTGGCGGCACTCCGGGCGGTGGCGGCACTCCGGGCGGTGGCGGCACTCCTGGCGGTGGCGGCACTCCGGGCGGTGGCGGCAACGCCGGCGTAGGGGGCAGTATTCCCGGCACTGGAGCTGGGAGTGGCGCGGGAGGGAACGACGGTGCTGGCGGCAGCATGCCCGGAG
>JAGRPN010000257.1 GCA_019449555.1 Ramlibacter sp. | reverse complement strand
TCGCAGCTGTGGCAGCCGGTGAGCTTCCCTTCGCGCGCATATCGCATCAGAGCCCAACCTGTACGCGCCAGAGCGCCTCAGCACGCAACAGCTTCGCCCCATGACGGCGACGGAGCGTTTCCACACGGCCTCGGCCAGTTGCTGACGTTCATGTCCGGCGAGCGACAGACAGGTTCAGACTGATTGCTGCGGTTCGGCCGACGCTATCGTGCGGGCGGTTGCGACCCCATAGCAGCCGTCGCGCGATGAATTGCCGCCCGCCGGGCACCAAATTTGGGAGATCGGCCCGAGATGACGCGTTCAGCGCGGTGCACCTCGAGAGCATGCAATGTTTCCCGGAACCGCCCTACAGACTTATGAACATGCGCGTGCCTCCGATTCCTCAGTAGGCGGGCAGGACCTTGCCGGGATTCAGCAGGCAGTGCGGATCCAGCGCCCTCTTTAGCAGCGTCATGACCTCGATCTCCTGCGCGCCCTTGTACCGTGCCAGTTCGCCGACCTTGAGCTGGCCGACCCCGTGCTCGGCGCTGATCGAGCCATCCATCGCGCTCACCATGTCGTGCACCATGGCATAGATCACCGCCTGATGCGCGACCAGGTCGTCGCCCGTGAAGCGTTCGGAGGTGCCCACGTTGTAGTGCAGGTTTCCGTCGCCGAGGTGGCCGAAGGTGATGTTCACGATGCCAGGGAAACGCTGCTGCAATTGCGCGTCGGCCTGCGCCAGGAACTTTGCGATGCGTGAGACGGCGAGCGAAATGTCGTGCTTTACGCTCTTGCCGGATTCCGCTTCCGCCAGGGTGATGCTTTCGCGCAGGTGCCAGAGCGCCTTGCTCTGCGTGATGCTTTCGGCGACGACCGCGTCGTCCGCCTCGCCGCAGTCAACTGCCTCGCCCAGCACCGCCTCGAAACGATCGCGCGCGTGCTGTTCGCTTTCGGAATCAGAAATCTCAAGCAACGCGAACCACGGCGCCTGGGCAGAACCGGGTTCGAAGGGCAGGCGCAGGTGTGGGTAATAGTGGGTCACCATGCGCATGCACACGCCCGCCATCAACTCGTATCCGGTCAACGCGGCGCCGAAGCCTGCCCGCGCGCGCGACAGCAGGGCCACCGCCTTTTCGACGCTGGGCAGCGCCAGCATCGCAGTGCAGCGTGCCACCGGTTGGGGGAAGAGCTTGATCGTGGCGGCCGTGATGATGCCCAGCGTGCCCTCGCTGCCGACATACAGGTCCCGCAGGTCGTAACCGGTGTTGTCCTTGCGCAGCCCGCGCAGGCCATGCCAGATCCGGCCGTCGGCCCCGACCACCTCCAGGCCCAGCGTCAACTCGCGCATGTTTCCGTAGCGCAGCACCGCAGTGCCGCCGGCGTTGGTCGCCAGGTTGCCGCCGATGGTGCAGCTTCCCTCGGCGCCGAGCGACAAGGGAAACAGCCGTCCCGCGGCTTGCGCCTGTTCCTGCACCGTCTGCAGGATGCAGCCCGCTTCGACAGTCATCGTGTCGTTGGCGGTGTCGATCTCGCGCACCCGATTCAGGCGGCTGGTCAGCAGGACCACGGCGCTCCCGGAGTCATCGGGCGTCGCGCCACCGCACAGGCCCGTGTTGCCGCCCTGGGGAACGACGGGGTTGCCGCGCTCCGCGCAGGCCCGCACCACGTTGGCCACCTGTTGCGTGGACTCAGGGCGAACGACGGCAAGAGCCTTGCCGGTGAAGCGGCCACGCCAATCGGTGAGGTAGGGCGCCGCCGCGTCTCCCGTCAGTACGTGCGCTTCGCCGACGATGCTGGCCAGGGCCGCAAGCGAAGTTTCGCTTTTCACTGTCCGTCGACCCAGCCGATGCGCTTGAGGTTCGCGTCGATCCAGCCGGCGTCGTACTTGCCGCTGGCCATGTCCGAGATCATCTTCGCCTCGGCCACGCCTTTCCGGATGGCGGCCGCGAGCAAGGCTTCGGCCTGGACGAACGGGATGCACAGGATGCCGTCATCGTCCCCGATGACCAGGTCACCGGGATTGACGACCATTCCGTCGATAGCGATCGGAACGTTGATCTCACCCGGTCCATCCTTGTAGGGCCCGCGATGGGTGACGCCGGCGGCGAACACGGGGAACGTGCCGGCGCGGATCGCGCGGGCGTCGCGCACCGCCCCGTCAACCACCATTCCGCCCAGCTTGAGCCGAACGGCCTCGCCGACCATGATTTCGCCGATGATCGCGTTGGTCAGGTCACCGCCGGCATCCACGATGATGACGTCGCCGGGCATCGCCATTTGCAGCGCCTTGTGCACGAGCAAGTTGTCGCCGGGGCGAACCTTCACCGTGAGCGCGGGCCCGGCCATAGAGCCGCCTGCGTGCATAGGCCGCAACCTGGCACCGCCGGCAGACATCCTTGCCATGCAGTCGCTGACGTTTGCCACGGGCACGGCCAGGAAGCGCTCGGCCAACGCGAGATCGACCGCCCGCTCGCGCTCGAGGACCTGGAGTCCGATCATGTTCTCGCCTCCAGGTGCTTGAGGATGTTGCGCGCCGCGCCGACACCCATTCCTCGCATGCCGCCGTCCGTAGTGCCGCCGACGTGGGGCGTCAAGACCGAATTCGGCGTTGCGGCCCAGGCGGAGTCCTCCGGCAACGGCTCCTCGACGAAGCAATCCAGGCCCAGGCTGAGCCGCCCCTCGCGCAGTTTCGACTGCATGGCCAGTTCGTCGAACAGGCCTGCACGCGCAGTGTTGATGACGATCGCTCCGCCCTTCAGCATCTCCAGTTTCGCTGCGCTGAGCATCCCGCGGGTCTCCTCGTTCAAGGGACAGTGCAGGGAGACAACGTCCGCATGCCGCAGGAGGTGGTCGAAATCGACCTTGGCCACTCCGGCGGGCAGCTGGCTCGCCGACAAATACGGGTCGTAGGCCAGCACCTTCATGCCCATCGCCTTGCCGAATTCGGCGACCCGGCTGCCGATGGACCCGCAGCCCACGATGCCCAGTGTCGCGCCGGACAGTTCCATTCCGAGGTAGCCATCCTTGTCCCAATGGACGTGGCGCATGCGCTGGTCGAGCCACGCCAGCTTGCGGGCGCACGCAAACATCAGGCCGATGGCGTGTTCCGCAACGGCTTGGCTGTTCGAGCCGATGGCGGCTTCCACCGCGATCCCCAGACGTTTCGCCGCGAGCTTGTCGATGGCGTCCATGCCCACGCCGTGGCGAGAGATCACCTTCAGCCGGGGCGAGGCCGCGAGGACGCGTTCGTTGAACAGGCCATAGCGCGCGAGGATGGCCACCGGCTTCTCCGCGACGCACAGTTCGATCAGCGCCTCCTCGGTAATGGCGGCGTTCGTGAACACGAGCCGGTAGTCGCGCAACAACCTGGTCGCGTCGTCATGCACCTTGGGCGCCGTGATGAGGATGGTGTCTTGGCTCATGAAATCCCGCCTACTGCTTCGGCGCCTTCTCCGCGATAACGTGCAAGGCCTTGCTGTTCTGCTGCAGCGACTGTTGCCACTGGGCACCGGACAGGTAGGCCAGCACCGGAGCGTCGCCGCCCGCGGCGGCGATGAACTCCGGGTCATGCAAGGTTTGCTCTACTGCATCCTGGAGCTTCTTGACGATCTCGGCCGGCACAGCGGCGGGTGCGGCGAGGCCACGTTCCGAAGACATCAGCACCGGTGTCTTTTCTTCCTTGGCCGTGGGCACCTGGGGCAGCGCGCTCGAACGCTTTTCGGAGAACTGGGCGAGCGCCTTGAGTTGTCCGGTCTTGCCGCCATGCAACTCGGGAACCTCGCCCGCGCTGATCACGCCGATGTCGAGATGGCCCCCGAGCAAGTCGGTTCGCTGAGCCGAGGTTCCCTTGAACGGGATGGCATTCACCTCCACCCCTGCCGCCGAGGAAAGAGCGACTAGGGCCAGGTCTCCATTCGAGCCGGTGCCGTTGTGGCCGAACGAGATGGAGCCGGGCTTGCGCCGCAGTTCGGCGAGCACATCGGAAAGGCTGTTGTACTTGCTGTCGGCACGGTTGACCAGCACCGTAGGGTCGTCGACGAGGCGGGCAATCAGGCGAAAGTCCTCGACCTTGTACTGGGACTTCTTGACCATGGGCACGTACAGGAAGGCGGGCACGTTGACGATGCCGATCGTGTAGCCGTCCGGCTTGGCTTGGGCCAGGAAGCCGTTGGCGATTTCCCCGGACGCGCCGGGCTTGTTGACCACGATGAACTGCGCCTTGCCGCCGAGGCGTTTCTGCAGGAAAGGTGTGAGCTTGCGCGCCAGCAGGTCGGTGCCGCCGCCCGGGGCGAAGCCGACAACCACTTCGATCGCTCGATCGTCCGGCCAGGCGGCCCAGGCGGAGGAAACCGTGGCAAATGCAAGTGATAAAGCCGTCACGGCCAAGCTGGGAAATCGCATCTTTTCTCCTGTTGAATCTGGAACACAGGACGCGATGGTGCTCGGTTCGCGAAAGTCGCACAAGCGATTTATTCGACTGTCTCACCATTCCTTTTTGGAAAGACAAGCGGGCCAAGGCTATTGGGCTGAGACTCCGAAGTCCGCGGCGGACGCGACCATGCCTCGCATCACTTCGATGAGATCGCGCTTGTCGTCACGGCGCGCGAAGAAGTAGTAACTCAGGTTCGGCGGCGCGGGCTTGCTGCGGAATGGCACCAGGCGATCCTGTGCGATCCAGGGCTCCATGAAATCGAGCGGCAGGTAGCTGACGCCGATATCGGCGGCCGTGAGGCCCACGATCGCCATCATGCTGTTGGATGCCAGGGTCTTTCGCAGGTCGATCCCGTTCTCGAGGGCCCACTGGTCGAGCACTACCGTCAGGCCCGAGCCTTCCGTCATCGTGATGACCGGTTGGGATTCGAGCTCCCTGGCGGACAGGACCGTGCCTGAGGCGATGCGGGACGGCGACGCCATCCAGGTGCACTCGACCTCGCCCACCTTCTGGCACGCGATCTCCTCGTGCTGCGCCAGGCCGGGAGCCACGGCGAAGTCCAGTTCGCCCCTGACCACCAGCTTTTCCAGGATGCGTGCAAGGTCGACATATGGCTGGAAGACCAGGGCCGGGTGCAAGCGTCGCGCCTGTCCGATGAACGCCGGCAGCCAGGTGAGTGAGCCCAGCTCGGTGATGCCGAACCGGCAGATGCCGCTCAACCCCGACCTGGCGCTGGCTTCGGCGCGCATGGCCTCTCCCAGCTGCAACATGCTCGCCGCGTGGATCAGAAGCCGTTGGCCGGCATCCGATAGTTGCGCACGTTTGTTCGACCGGTCGAACAGCAATGCGCCGACGGACTCTTCCAGTTCGGCGATCCGTTTGGAGAGCGACGATTGCGTCACGTGCAGCCGCTGTGCGGCAATGGCAAAGCTGCCAAGCTTGGCAGCCCAGTAGAAAGCCTCGATCTGTTTCAGGGTCATCGAGCATCGAATGTAAAGGACTTAGTCAGGCGACGCATGGTCCGATTCGCGGATCCGCCGTCGATGAACCGCGAACGACAGGTACCGCTAACATTGCTGTCGTTCGGCGTCGTCGATCCAAGGATAGCAATGGGTCGAAAGCAGCCGTACTTCCACGACACGATCGTTGAGTTGGCATAGGGTTGGGTTCTTCATCTCGGCATATTTCGATTCCATAACTGATTAGTTATGGAAACAATCAAATACTTTGATTGTTATTTATCGTTGATTCTTCCTACATTCGGACCCAGTCCCTGCCCACCGGCATGGCGAGTGCCTCAAGAGCATTGAAGCAATCCAAGGAGAACCCGATGGCCTACTTCCTGCATTCAACCATCACCGCCGACGAGGCGGAAGCCCAGCGCCAGGCATACAACGCCGCGTTCAATGATCTCGGATTGACCTGGCATTGGGACCTGGCCACGTTGGCCCGAGTGCGCGGCCTGGGCCGCGACGCCATACGCCAGTACTTGACGAGCGAACATTCCTACCTGCTGCGCGCCTACGACGCCGATTTCCTGGCGAGAGCTATCGAAGCGGCGAAGGCGCGCCACTACATGGCCGAGGCCGCAATCGACTGATAAATTGACACGCGCACCAAGAGGTGCAACGGCAACCAGGCCACCCTGAGGAGTCTCGCTGCCTGATTGGTCATTTGGGGTGACTCTGACCGCGTTTGCATACTGCCGCGGCAGTGCTGAACTCACCCCTGTTGTCGAAATCTGCGGCGATTCGCCAGAACAATCGCCACCCCCTTCAGAGCCCCAGCTCCGACAATCCCGGATGTTCATCCGGCCGGCGCCCGAGTGGCCAGTGGAACTTGCGCTCGGCATCGCGGATCGGCAGGTCGTTGATGCTGGCGAAGCGTCGCGCCATGAGTCCCTCGGGCGTGAATTCCCAGTTTTCGTTGCCGTAGCTGCGGAACCACTGGCCGGAGTCGTCGTGCCATTCGTATGCGAAGCGCACCGCGATGCGCGCGCCGCTGAAAGCCCACAGCTCCTTGATCAGGCGATAGTCCAACTCGCGGGCCCACTTGCGCTCGAGGAACTGCCGCACTTGCTCGCGGCCCACGGGGAATTCGGCGCGATTGCGCCAGCGAGTGTCTTCCGTATAGACCTGCACCACGCGCATCGGGTCGCGCGTGTTCCACGCGTCCTCGGCGAGCCGGATCTTCTGGACGGCGGTTTCCTGGGTGAACGGGGGCAGCGGCGGCTTCGTGTCCATTGCGGTCTCCTCGCGTTGACAGGCACTCTGCCACGCTGCCAACGGCCGGGCAGGGACAATTCGGGATGTGCCCACGAGCGGCGGGGACATTGCGCCCCGGAGCCCACGGCACGGAGTTGACGTCGCCGCGTGCTGCGTGCCGCTCCGCAATAGCCTGCGCGGGCGATGTCCGCTGTCTGCCTGCCCCGCGGCTCACCCGCCCGCGATGCGCTCGATCAGCACCACCTCGCTGCCGCTGCCGATCGGCTGCAGCAAGGCGTCCTGGTAGATCACGCCGTCGATTGCGACGGCGACTCCGTGTTCGAGCTGCGGCTGCAGCTGCGGATACCTCGCGCCGAGCCGCTCGAGCAACTGGCGCACGTTGGAGGCATCCACCTCGATCTGCGTTTGACCGCCGGTATACGGGGTGAAGCTGCTCGAGAGCCGCACTCGGGCCACGCTACGGCTCACTGCGTCCGGCCGGCCGCCGACGCTTCCTCGAGCGCCTTCAGCACGCGCGGCGGCGACATCGGTTGCTGCGTGAGCCGCACGCCCACGGCGCTCGCGATCGCGTTCGCGATCGCCGCCATCGGTGCAATGATCGGCACCTCGCCACAGCCGCGAACGCCGTACGGATGGTTCGGGTTCGGCACTTCGACGATCACGGTGTCGATGCGCGGCAGGTCGGAGGCGACCGGCACGCGGTAATCGAGAAAGCCCGGGTTCTGCAGCAGTCCGTCCGCCCCGTAGACATACTCTTCGTTCAGCGCCCAGCCGATGCCTTGCGCGGCGCCGCCCTGCAACTGTCCCTCGACATACGAAGGGTGGACGGCCTTGCCGACGTCCTGGACGACGGTGTAGCGCACGACCTTCACCGCGCCGGTCTCGCGATCGACTTCGACGTCGGCGATATGCGTGCCGAAGCCCGGCCCCGCGCCTTGCGCGTTGATCTCGGCATGGCCGGCGATCGTGCCGCCGGTCTTGCCGGCCACCCTGGCGATCTCGGCCAGCGACATCGGCTCGAACGGCTTCGATGCGCTCGCGGCCGGCACCGCGCGCCCCGCCTGCCACTCGACGTCTTGCACCGGCACCTCGCGAATCTTCGCGACGCGCTGGCGCAGCTTCCCGATCGCGTCGCGCGCGGCCACGACGCACGCCATGCCGCCCGCGAACGTGCCGCGGCTGCCGGCTGTGACGAAGTTGAAGCCGAGTGCGGACGTGTCGGCCACGACGGGACGCACACGGTCCACCGCGATGCCGAGTTCCTCGGCGGCGATCATCGCGAGCGAAGCGCGATGGCCGCCCGCAACGTCGATCGTTCCGAGCAGCAGCGCGACGGTGCCGTCCTCGTTGACGTTCAGCGCCACCGAGGTCTCGTTGCCGACGTTGAACCAGAAGCCGGTCGCGACCCCACGGCCCTGGTTGGGACCGAGCGGTGCGCTGTAGTGCGGATGCGCCTTGGCTGCTTGCAACGTCTCGATATAGCCGATCGGCCCGAGCGTGGGGCCGTAGTACGTGCGCGTGCCCTCGCGCGCCGCGTTGCGCAGCCGCAGCTCGATCGGATCGATGCCCAGCCGCTGCGCCATCTCGTCGACAACGCTCTCGACCGCGAAGGCCGCGATCGGCGCGCCGGGTGCCCGGTACGCCGCCACCTTGGGGCGGTTCGTCGTCACGTCGCGGCCCACCACATGCACGTTCGCGAGCTCGTAGCGCGTGAAGGCGCACATCGTGGCCTGCGCGATGGGCGAGCCGGCGAAGGCGCCGGCCTGGTAATTCATCTCGGCCTCGGCTGCGGTGATGCGCCCATCTTTCGTGCACCCGAGCTTGACCTTCACGTTGGCGCCCGAGGCCGGCCCCGTTGCGCGGAACACTTCCTCGCGCGTCATCACCATCTTGACGGGACGGTGCGACTTGCGCGAAAGCGCGATCGCCAGCGGCTCGTTGTAGACGTTGTTCTTGCCGCCGAAGCCGCCGCCGATCTCGGTGGGGATCACGCGGATTTTCGACACGTCCATCTGCAGCACGATCGCGCACTGGCTGCGGAACGTGAACGCGCCTTGCGTGCTGGTCCACAGGTCCGCCTGAC
>JAGRPN010000256.1 GCA_019449555.1 Ramlibacter sp. | reverse complement strand
TCGGCCCGTGGGAGCTGCATCCGCTCGCATTGCTGTTCGTGCTCTCGGGCAGCCTCATGATCAGCAAGACGCTGCACATCCCGAAGCTGTAGCCGCGGCGCACAATCGGCCGATGCCCTCCGACGCCAAGCCGCTGCGGCTGTTCCTGGCGATCTGGCCCGACGAGCCGCTGCGCGATGCCATCGCCGCATGGCAGAGGGACTGGACCTGGCCGCCGCGCGCCGGGCTGGTCAAGCGCGAACGGCTGCATCTGACGCTGCATTTCCTCGGCGATGTTGCCGGCGATCGCCTGCCCGGCCTCGTGCGCCGGCTGAGTTTCGCGTTCGAGCCATTCGAGCTGGCGCTCAGCCACGCGCAGGTCTGGCCGGTCGGTGTCGCCGTGCTGGAGGCCGAGAGTGTTCCGCCGCCGTTGTCGCTGCTCCATGAGGCATTGCGCCGCGAGCTCGTCGCGCTGGAATTGCCGGTGGAAGAGCGGCGCTATCGCCCGCACGTCACGCTGGCGCGGCGCGCGTACGGCGCCAAGCCGCCGCCGCGGGAGCTGGCCCTGCGATGGGAGGCCCGGTCGGGCTATGTGCTGGTGCGTTCGCTGCCGGGCGGGGCCGGCTACGAAATCCTCCAGCGGTTCTTGTGAGCCCTCAGCGCAGGTGCGACTGCGTCCAGCGCACGATATCCGCCGTGCCCATGGCGCCGGCTTGCCGCGCCACTTCGCGGCCGTTCATGAAAAGGGCCAGGGTGGGAATGCTGCGGATGTTGAAGCGCGCGCCGAGCGACTGCGCTTCATCGGTGTTGACCTTGGCCACGCGCAGGTTCGGTTCGAGCTGGGCCGCCGCCTGCTCGAGCGCAGGCGCCATCTGGCGGCACGGGCCGCACCACGGCGCCCAGAAATCCACCAGCACCGGTATCTCATTGCGCGCGATATGGCGTTCGAACGCCGCCTCGTCCAGCGCGGCCGGGTGCGCGGTGAACAGCGCCTTGTGGCAGCTGCCGCAATCGGGCCCCTTGGCGAGGTCGCCTTGCCGCACCCGGTTCGTGGTGTGGCAATGCGGACAGACCACGTGCAGTGCGTCGGCCATCACGGGCGCTTCAGGACGCGTCGGCGACCGGGCCCTGCGTGGCCCGCTGGCGCGCACTTTCGATTGCCGCGCGCGCGGCCACTTCCGCGGCCAGCGCGGGCTCGAGCGGCGAGCGGCACAGCCCGGCGTGCCGGTAGTTCAGGTTCTCGTACACCTGCGCGACCGACGGGAAGGTCTCCAGCACCGCTTCGAATGCAGCGTCGCGCGGCACGGCCTCGAGTTCGGCGGCCAGCCGGCCTGCGACGGCTCGAAACTGTTCAGCGTCCGGCTGTGCGCTGCGCTCCAGCCGGTCCAGGATCCGCGCCAGCAGGATCAGGTTCCTGTGCGCGGTAAGGGACGGGGTGGTGTTCATGCATTCAAGCTGGGGCTGCCCAGCCCGAATGCAAGACCCCTGGGGGCCTGTGGGTGCGCCCTTAAAGCAGGCTCTGCAGCACGACAGTCTCGCCGCGCCGCGTGCCTTGGTCGAGCGCCTTGCCGGCGACGTTAGCGATCTGGCCCTGGTGCCGGTTGAAGGCCTTCAGCAACGCGCCTGCCGTTTCGAACACGCTGTAGTCCAGGTCTTCCAGGCCTTCCCGATGGGCCAGGAAGCGCTGCTCCACCCCGTCGCGGGTGGCGGTGAATTCGACCCCGTCCTGTTTCACGACCGGGTCCGAGATATCGACACCGGACATCATGGACTTCTCACTGGATCAGACGCTCCAGTATTGGAGCGGCGGCGGTGCAAGTCAAGCCGGCCCCTCGGCGCCGCCGCTCAGGAGCGGGAGGGATCGCTGCGTTGGGGCGACGTCGCCGCAGGCTCCACGGCCTCGGCCAGCGCCGCGTCACGGATGGCATACAGCGCCCGCAAGTCCGTCTGCAGCTCGTCGTCCAGTTCGGGCGGCTGCGTATCTCCCGCCGGCTCGGTGTCGACATCGCTGAAGTCCGGGCCGGGCGAGGGCGATGCCGCGTCGTCGGCGCCATCGAATTGCCAGGCGATGCTGAACAGCCAGTCGCGCGCACGCGGATCGAACTGCTCGATCCCGTGCCAGAAGCTGCGCTGGAACTCGTGCACCGAAGCAAGCAGCTGCGTCTGCGACTTGCGCACGATGAACTGCACATGCATGCCGGCCCGCCGCTGGCGCGTGACGACCGACAGCATGCGGCAGTCGATCCAGTCCGCAGGGATGGCGTGTTTGCGCATCGTGTCGCGCAGCGCCACCTGCACCAGCTCGCGGCGCGCCGCATTGGCCGAGTTCGCGCGCTGCGCGGTGCTTTCGGTTTCGTGGAATTGCGACGACTGCGGCTGCGTGTCGCGCTGCTCGCGGCCGCGGAAAAAGTTCCTCAGCAGTCCCATAGCGGGCCGCTGCCGATGGAAGGCAGGAACGGGATCATGACTGCCCCGACGGCAAGGGCTCGTGCTTGAGCTGGAACAGCATGCGGGTGCCGGCCAGCTCCAGGACGTCGCCATTGGACAGCAGGACCGCCTGCAATCCGATCACCTCGCCGTTGAGGGTCGGCAGCGCGTCGCCATCCACCAGCGCGACGTAGTAGCCGTCGCGCCGGTGCGACACCGCGACGACCGAAACGCCCGGCTTGCCGAAGGTCGTGACCGCCTTGACGACCGGCATCTCCAGCCCGGCCGACGAGCCGGTCAGCACCCGGAAAATCGCGTGCCGGGACCCGGCAGCGGCGCCCGGCGCTTCGAGCTTCATCGCCGCGGTTTGCGTGAAAGCCGCCCGTTCGGAAGCCGCGAGGTACTGGATGCGGAAGTTGCCGATGCTGATCACCTCGCCGTCGCGCAGCTGCTGGCGCTTGACCATCTTGCCGTTGATGTAGGTGCCGTTGGTGCTGCCTAGGTCCTCGATGAACACGTCGGCGAGCCCGCGCAGCTCGAACGCGCAGTGGTGGCCGCTGACCACCATGTTGTCGAAAACGATGTCGTTGTCGGGCATCCGGCCGAGCGTCGTGCGGTCCTTGTGCAGGTTCATGTGCTTGATCTCGACACCTTCGACCGACGCGATGAGTTGCGGCATTGGAAATCTCCGGGCGGCCAGCCAAAGGATGAGCATGGACGCGGCTGGATGGTAGCCCGCGCCGAACGGTTGGGCAAGGAGCGCGAGCCGGCTGAGGCGCGACAGCGCTTGTCCAATGAGCCGAGCATGGTTGTAAGGATAGGGGTCCGGCGCCGACTACCGTGCAGGGCCACAATGCGGCCGAAAGGAGCGACACATGGGCAATCGACGACATGCTCTGCTGGGTCTGGGCGTCCTCGCAGCCTTGGCCGCCGGGGTCCGGGGGCTGTTTGCGGGCTCATCCGCGCAAGCCGCAGAGCCCGCTCGCGCCCGCGAGGTCACCCATCCCGAGGCGGAATGGCGCAAGCTGCTGGGCAGCGAGCGCTACCACGTGCTGCGCGAGGCCGGCACGGAACGCCCCTTCTCCAGTCCGCTGGACAAGGAAAAGCGCGCCGGCGTCTACAGCTGCGCGGGCTGCGCGCTGCCCCTGTTCTCGTCCGCCACGAAGTTCAACAGCGGCACCGGGTGGCCCAGTTACTGCCAGCCGGTGGACAAGGCCGAGGACGAGGCGGCGGACACCACCTTCGGGATGCGGCGCGTGGAGATCCTGTGCCACCGCTGCGGCGGC
>JAGRPN010000255.1 GCA_019449555.1 Ramlibacter sp. | reverse complement strand
TGGCGCTCGTCCAGACCGGGTCGTACAAGGCGGCCGCCAGCACGCCGACCACCGCAGCGTTCACCCCGGCCATTGCTCGCTGCACGCCGTCGCGTTGGCGCAGCGGCTCCCAGAACGCCAGCGCGCCAATGACCAGCAGGAAGGCCGGAACGAAGATGGCCACGAGCAGCGTCAAGCCGCCCAGCCATCCTCCCATCGGACTTGCCATCACCGCGCCCAGGTAGGCCGCGAACGTGAACAGCGGCCCTGGAACGGCCTGGGCCGCGCCGTAGCCGGCCAGGAACGCATCGTTCGTGACCCACCCGTTGGGCACGACCCCGGCCTGCAACAGAGGCAGCACGACATGCCCGCCGCCAAACACCAACGCGCCCGCCTGGTAAAAAACAGTGATGGCGGAAAGTGCGGGCGACTGAACGACGCTGGCCAGCAACGGCAGCAGCACGAGCAGGAGCGCAAACAGCAGCAACAAGGTTGCCCCCATGCGCTTGCTGACGCCGTACTCGCGGTGCTGCGCAGGGGGCAAATGCCCCAGCTGCACCGCCCATCGGCCGACGATGGCGCCCACGACGATCGCGGTGATCTGGCCCACGGCTGACGGAGCGGCGGTGACCAGCAGCGCGGCGACAACCGCAACGCCCGCTCTCAGGCGGTCCGGACACAGCGACTTCGCCATGCCCCATACCGCCTGCGCGACAACCGCGACCGCGATGACTTTGAGCCCGTGAACCACTCCGGATTGTGCAAGCGCGGCCCATCGCGTGATGCCGAACGCGAACAGGATGAGGGCGACGGCGGAGGGAAGCGTGAATCCTGCCCAGGCTGCCAAGGCTCCCGGCCATCCCGCCCGGCCCAGCCCGAGCGCAATGCCCACCTGGCTGCTGGCCGGGCCCGGAAGGAACTGGCACAACGCGACCAGGTCGGAGTAGCTCTTGTCGTCCAGCCACTTTCGACGTTCGACAAACTCTGCGCGAAAGTAGCCGAGGTGCGCCACCGGGCCGCCGAACGAACTGAGTCCGAGCTTGAGGAACGCGAGAAACACCTCCGCGATCGAGCCGGCCTGTGGCTTGACCGCCCGATCAGCGTCCGCGGAATTCATCGCCGCCGAGGTAGATGCGATTGAACACCGGAGTAATGACCAGTTCGTTGATGCACACGTGGGGCGGCATTTCCGCGATGAAACGAATCGTCCGGCCCAGGTCGATCTCCTGCAACATGCGGGCCTTGTCCGCCTCGCTCGGTTCGATCGGACGAAGCTTCAGGATCGGCGTTGCGGCCTCGCCGGGGCAAAGCGCGGTGGCCCTCAATCCGTTGACCCCTTCCTCGATGTTGAACGAATGAGTCAGGGCGATCATGCCGGCTTTGCTTGCGGTATACGCGGGTCCCGTCAGATAGCTCAAGTGCCAGCCGGCAAACGAAGCGACGTTGATGATGGTCCCTTGCCGGCGCGCTCGCATACCGCTCGCGACAGCGAGCGTGCAATAGGCCGCCCCGTTGAGGTTGGTAGCGACCACCCGCTCGAAAGTCGAGGCGTCGGTTTCCTTCCAATAGCGCGTGGGGAAATTGACGCCGGCGCTGTTCACGAGAATGTCGATGCCGCCGAGTTCCGCAGCGATCGCCCTGGCGGTGGCTGCGACCGCCTCCTTGTCCGAGACATCCAGCGATGCGGCGCTGATCCTGCCCTGCGGCACACCTTGCGCGACAGCGGATGCGACCGCCAGGTCCAGTTTGGATTGGTCGCGTCCAGAGATGACGACTCGGCAGCCCGCGCGTGCAAGCTCCGTCGCGCCGGCCAATCCGATGCCGCTTCCGCCCCCGGTGATCCACGCTACCTTCCCGTCGAGAGATGTCCCTTGGCTCATGATCGTTCGCTGCCTGGTTGTGGCGACGACCGATGTTAGTAACGGCTGTGAAGAGGGTCAAGGCTGCTTGACGCGCTGGATCCGGAACTGATTGAATCCAGGGCATTGCATCGCTGCTGGATGCCACCTCGGGAGATGTCATGGCTGAACCGGTGTCCACCATCACGGGAAGCTGCCTGTGCGGAGGCGTCCGCTTTGAAGTGACGCCGCCCTTCGTGCGCGCCAATCACTGTCACTGCTCGCGTTGTCGCAAGCATTCCGGCACCGCCGTATGCACCCAAGCTCTGGTTCCGAGAGAGCAGTTCACCTTGCTGCAAGGTGCTGAGCTTATCCACGTCTACGGCCAGTCCGTCTGAATGGGATGGAAAAGACGGTGAGGCTGGTACCGGTCGCCCGTCGCTTCGAGCACATACCGGGGACCAGGCCTCAGACCAGCACCTTCTTGGCGTCGGCCAGCAGCGCCTGTGCATCCTCACCCAGGGCTTCGTCCAGCATGGGGTACATCATCTGCTCCTCCTTCTGGTTGTGCGGCATGAGGATGTCGAGCAGCGCCTTCGTCGCGCGCTGGTAGCCGGCGCCGTCCTGGGCCGCCGCAGCTGCCTGCATCTGGGCCAGGATCGGCTGCATCTGCTGGTGCTCCTCGCGCATCTGCACGCTCGGGCCCGCCGCCGACATCCCGGTGCGCTGCTCGAAGGCGGGGAACAGCACTTTCTCCTCTACCTCGATGTGCTGCCGCAGGCGGCGCAGGAACTCGGCCGCGTCGCGCGCCAGGGCGGCCCAGTCGCGCGCCTCGGCGGCGGCCAGGGCCCGCTCGGCAATGCCGTCGATGACGACGTGGTCCTGCTGCATGTAGCTGCTGATCGATTCCATGGTGTTCTCCTTGTATGCTGGGCGTCACCCCGTCAGGAGTGCTGCAGGTGCTCGAATTTGTCCGCGACGCCGGCCCATTGCTCAGCATCGGGCAAAGGCTCGCGCTTCTTCACGATGACGGGCCAGTCACGCGCCAGCTCCGCGTTCAAGGCCAGGAACTTGCGCTGGTTCGCGGGCACGTCGCTGTCGACATAGATTGCGGCGACGGGGCACTCGGCCACGCAGGCCATGCAGTCGATGCAGCCGTCGGGGTCGATGACCAGGAAATTCGGCCCCTCGTGGAACGCGTCGACGGGACACACTTCGACGCAGTCGGTGTGCTTGCACTTGATGCACGCTTCGGTCACAACATGGGTCATGCTTGCCTCCAGGGTTCAGGCGGGGATCGGTGGCCGCCGTCAGGCGGCGGCCTGCTCAGGGTTTGCGGCGGGCGCGGATTTCAACTTCGTGAGGACGGCCGGGACGACCGGGCACTCGCCGGTACCGCACGGCTCGAAACGCCGGCGCGTGGCGGCCATCGCCGACCAGCGGCGCACCGTCTGCCTGTTATCGGCCTGCCCCTGCTGCGCGGCGGTGGGCGGGATTGGCTGGCCCTGCGCCAGCAGCTTCTCCACGCGCCGCAGCCCGAGGAAGGCTGCGCCATAAGCGCCGTTCAATTGACCCAGCCCGTTCGGGGCGACGTGGAACGGGGCGCCCAGCGCCTGCTCAAGCGCCGTCACCATCGCCTCGTTGCGCGTCATGCCGCCGGTGAGCATGTAGCCGGGCTCCAGGCCGACGCGCCGCATCAGCTGGATCGCCCGCCCGCCGAGCGAGATCATCGCGCCCATCATGATGTCTTCGGCCGGCACGCCGTTGGACAGGTGGTTGATCACCTCCGACTCGGCGAACACCGCGCACACGCTGCTAATGGTCTTCGGTGAAGTCGCGCGCAGCGCGTAAGGGCCGATGTCTTCCGTGGTCAGGCCGAGATAGCGCGCCGTCTTCTCCAGGAAGGCACCGGTGCCGGCGGCGCACTTGTCGTTCAGGCGGAAGGCCTTCACGCGCCCGTCGCCGTCGACCTTGATCGCCTTGATGTCCTGGCCGCCGATGTCCAGGATGGTGCGTGTGTCCGGGAACAGGTGCACCGCCGCTTGCGCGTGCGCCGTGAGCTCGGTGATCTGCGCATGCCGATACGGCACCGTGTAGCGCCCGTAGCCGGTGGCGCCCACGTAGGTCACGTCCGAACGCTGCAGCCCGCAGTTCGCAAGCAGGTCCTCGAAGACGGCTTCGGCGGCCTGCGCCAGCTTGAAGCCCGTGCGACGCACGGCCGTGCCCACGACCTTGCGGTCCGCGTCGAGCGCGATCGCCTTGGTGTAGGTCGATCCGATGTCGAGTCCAACAACGTAGATCATGCTGCCTCCTGGGCGAGGGATTCGGCCGGCTGGGCCGGCGTGGCGAACGCGTGTTCGCGGGCGAACAGGGCGGCGCCGAGGGCGCCGCAGAAATGGGCATCGGGGCTGACGTTGATCTTCATGCCCACCGACTCCTCCAGCAGCTTGACGATCGCGACGTTGCGGCTGACGCCGCCAGTGAAGGTCACTTCGGAGTGCACGCCGACCCGGCGCGCGAGCGACACGCAGCGGCTGGTGATGGCCTGGTGCACGCCCATCAGCACGTCCTCGGGCAGGATGCCTTTCGAGAGGTGGCTGATGATCTCGGACTCGGCGAACACCGTGCAGGTGGTCGTGATGCGCACCGGGTTTTGCGACTTCAGGGCCAGCGGCCCGAGTTCACCGAGAGACATCTCGAGTGCGTACGACGCCGCGCCCAGGAAGCGTCCGGTGCCGGCGGCGCACTTGTCGTTCATGGTGAAGTCGGCCACCTGCCCGTCGGGCTTCACCGAGATCGCCTTGGTGTCCTGGCCGCCGATGTCGATGACGGTGCGGGTGCCGGGAAAAAGGGCCACCGCGCCGCGCGCGTGGCAGGTGATTTCGGTCACCTGCTCGTCGCCGAACGACACGTTGTAGCGGCCGTAGCCGGTGCTGGCGACGCGCGCCACCTGGTCCTCGTTCAGGCCCGCGTCGGCCAGGGCCGCCCGGAAGGCGTCCTGCGCGATGGTCATCATGCTGGTTTCCATGTCGAGCAGCGCCCGCCCGACCACCTTGCCGTCCTCGTCCAGGATCACAGCCTTGGTCTGGGTGGATCCGACGTCGACGCCGCCGACGTACCTCATTTCACACCTCCCTTCGTTGCGGCCTGCACCCGTTCCGTGGGCGGCGGGCCGCCGCGCTGGTGCAGCGACTCGAAAAAGGCGTCGACGCGGTTCTTGATCTGCGCGTCGGACCAGTAGCGCGGGTCGATCAGGTCCGACTCGACGTACAGGCTCGGGATGTTCATGCGCTGGTTCAGGTAGTTGCGCGTATCCGCCATGCCGGAAGAGACGAAGCGGCAGCTCTTGATGCCGTGGAACACCACGCCGTCGACGTCGTATTCCTTGATCTGCTGGGCCAGCCGCTCGTGGGCGAAGAACTGGTTCGACAGGCCGCGTTGCGCCGCCAGGGCCGTGATCTCGGCCAGGCTCTCCAGCGGGCGCGAGGTGTCGTAGACCATTTCGCCCGCGTCCATGCCGCCCGCCGCGAACGTGAGGTAGTCGGAATAGGCGAACACGCCGCCCCAGCTCTCGAACAGCTCGACCAGCCGGCGCATGGACACGTAGCAGGGCGTGCCGGAGAACAGCAGCCGGAAGCGCTCCTCGGGCACACGCCCCTCGCCGCGCGCCACCTTGGCGCGCAGCTGCTCCTCGAGCTGCCGCATGTACTCGACGCCTTCCTCGGTGCCGCGGTAGACGTTCATGATGCCGATGTAGGTGAGGCCATCGAGCATCGCGTTGTACGGTGCGGGGCAGGCGCGGTTGAGCGCCATCACGTTGTTCCAGTGGTAGACCATGCGGTTGACGCGGTCCTGGACCTCGGCGAGGCGATCGAAGCTGAAGCGCTTGCCCGTGATGTCCTCGCAACGCGTGATGAGGTGCCGGAACTGCGCCTCTACCCACTGGGAGTCGGCCATGTGCTGGGCGTCGCCGCGGCGCACCTGCCAGCCGGCGCCGCGCTGGCCGGGCAGGTCGAGCGTGAAGGTGGGCGTCTTGAGCATGCGCTCCCAGATCTCGCCCCACTTGATGAACGTGCTGCACATGTTCGATGTGATGGCGATGTCGGCGTGGGGAATCGTGCCCGCCGGGTGCTTCTGCTTGCGCAGGATCAGGCCCACATCGGCCTTCACGTACGAGCACACGTCGGGCGAGTAGCCGTAGTCCTCCGATTCGCGCAGGTACTCCTCGGAGACCTTCTTCACACCGGTCTGCAGTGAATTGATCTCCGGAAAGACGAGCTGGAAGTCGAACGTGCGCAGGATTTCGATGGCATTGCCCATCACGAAGACATTGGCGACCTTCTGGCCGCGCTCCTTGGCCTGCTCCAGGTTGGCATACCAGGCCTTCATCAGGCGCTGCCCCTCGGCGATCGGGTTGAATTCGGCCGCGCTGTCGGCAGCGGGCCGCTCGAGTGTTTCGGTGGTCATGGCATGGGCTCCGGTCAGGCGGTTGCGAAAAGCAGCGATTCGGCGAAGGTTTCGAGCTGCATCGCCATCTGCTCGAACGAAGTCATCTTTTCCTCGAACTCGAGGATGAGGTACGGCACGCCGACCTGGTCGAGGTGCTTGGACCAGGCCACCTGCTCGTCGAGCCCCGGCTCACAGAACTTGGCTGCCGTCACGATCGCCGCCTCGGCCTTGCTGCCGGCGATCATGTCCATCAGGTAGCCTTCCTTGGTCTTGCGCTCGTCATGCTGCACGGGGCTGGCCGCGGAGCGCTCGATGAAGCTTTCGGCCAGCGCCCAGATCGGGTCGCCGTTGCCGGGCACGTCGGCCGTGATCCAGCGCAGGCCGATCAGCAGGTCGTCATCGACCACGTAGCAGTTGTCATCGATCGCCTCCAGCATCTCCAGCGGCGGCTGCTCGCAAAAACCGCCGACGAAGACGACGCGCGGCTTGTCCTGCGCCGCCCGATTGCGCGCCCGGATGCCCCGCAGAGCGCTCTCGAGCAGGTCGTTGTGCGCCTCGCAGGGGATGCGGGTGCGGGCGCGCAGCAGCAGGTACGACTCGGTGCAGCTCACCTTCCACGGCTCCTCGCGCCGGATGGCGTACAGCTCGCGCAGCAGTGAACGGTTGCGGTTGTAGGCCCGGATGCTGGCGCGCAGGTTCTCGTCGGTGGCTTGCCGGTGCGACTTGCGCTCCAGTTCGCCGCGCAGCCGCTGGTACTCGGCGGCCACGTAGCGCACCGCGCCGGGGGTGTTGGGGTTCTGCGGCAGGTACAGGATCTGCGCGAGTTGGTCCGGGAAGTTGCGCGACCAGATGCCGGCCAGATGTTTGGCGGCGTCGCAGATCGGGTGGGTGATGAAGCCCTTGAGCCCCTGCAGCGAGCCGTTCAGCCCCATCTCCGATGTCGAGCGGCAGATCGAGCAGATGAACGATCCCATGTGCGCGTCCGCGTGCTTGAGCTCGAGCTTGTTGCCGCCGCCCACGATGTTGACCGGCAGCAGGCCCGCCGCGTGCGCGATCTCCTCGGGAAAGTAGACGGGGAAGTGCCCGAGCGTGCCCGTGAATCCGCTGGGCAGCGCATCGTCTGCGGGTATGGGTGACTGCCTGAGCGTGTTGCAATACTCGAGGATCTCGTCCAGTTCGGCCTCGCGGCCGGGTCCTTCAGCGTCCATATCTGTCTCCTGTTGGGTCCGATAGGGGTATTCCGGTACCGGAATGCGTATATTGCGCCCGGGGCGGCGCCCATTTCTTTGATCTGGATCAAACATTCATGCGCTATGCACCTTTAGCACGGAGTTCGCCGTGGCCGGCCATGGAGCGGCGGATTCGCCGAACAGGGCAATAATTCCCAGCATGACCAGGCGAAACATCGATGCGTTGAAGCAGAAATTCAGGGAAGGCCACCACGCGGAAGCCATCGCGGAGTGCGAAGCCCTGTGCCGGCAAGACCCGGCCCATCCCGAGACGAAGAGACTGTGCGCGATGATGCACGCCCTGGTGGGGAACTACGGCCGAGCCCTCGAACTACTGCATCAGGTTCGGGACCCGCACCAAGAGAATGCCGACGTTCTGTTCAATATCGGCCTGTGTGAAAGGGAGTTGAAAAACTTCCAGGGCGCGCAGCAGTATTTCAGGATCTACACCGGGAAGTTTCCGGGTCACCCCGATGGCTGGGCAAGCCTGGCCGAATGCAAGTTTCAACTGGGCGAGTTCGATGAAGGCATCGCGCTCGCGGACCATGCAATCAAGCTCGACTCTTCTTCACTCGCGGCCTGGACGGTCCGCGGGAACTGCCAGAAATCCCTGGCGCAATTCGAAGACGCCCTGGCGAGCTATCAAAGGGCCAACCAGATCCAGCCGACCGTCGAATCCCACTTCAACGCGGGCCTGATACTCGTCGAGATCAACAAGCCGTCGCAAGCGATAGACAGCTTCACCCAGGCCATCGAGCTGGCCCCGGACCTCGCCAGCTTGAAAGTGAATCGAGGGGACAGCTTCCACGGCCTGGGGAAGATCCAGGAAGCCGTTGCCGACTACAAGGCAGCGCTTGCACTGGCGCCCACCGACGCTGAAACATTGAAAAAGGCGACGCTCTGCCTGCTGGAATCGGGCCAGGGCAGCCAGGCGATCGAGCTGTGTCGCGACATCCTGAAAGTGCATCCGGACAACCTCACCGCCAAACTGGGCGCCGAATGGATATTGAGCCAGCTCGTTCCGATCTGGCATGTCCCGATGATGAACGAACCCGAGCGCAACAAAGCCTATTACGATGGGCTTGCATCGGTTGTCACGCCGGAGAAGATCGTTTTCGAAATCGGGACCGGCTCGGGCCTGGTGGCGATGATGGCCGCCAAGCTGGGCGCGAAGAAGGTGTTTACATGCGAGGCCGTCGGCCTGGTCGCCGACACGGCAGGCAAGATCATCAAGCGCAATAACTACCAGGACCAGATCACGGTCCTGGCCAAACCGTCGCAGGCGGTCCAGCTCGGACAGGACCTGCCCGTCAGGGCGGACATCCTTGTGCACGAGATTTTTTCCAGCGAATTGCTGGGGGAACATGTCCTTCCCGCGATCGAGGACGCCAAAGCGCGCCTGCTTGAACCGGATGGCAAGGTCTTGCCATCTTCCGCAAGCATCATGGTCGCGCTCGTGAGTGGCGATGACTTGGGAAGGAACCTTTACGTCGACGAGGCTTTCGGATTCGACCTTCGCGACTTCAATGCCATTCATCCGAAGAAGCGGCCGCTCTATCGGGAGGATCTGGCGCCCGTTCTGATGAGTGACGACATCGAAGCTTTCCGGTTCGATTTTTCCCGTGAGTCCACGTTTCCCGCCGAACGAAAGGTGCTCGAGATCACCACGAGCAAGGGGGGACTTTGCTATGGGGTCATCCAGTGGATCCGCGTCGAATTGGGCAACGATGCCCGGTTCGAGAATCACCCTTCGCGACCCCGCCCCGTTTCGAACTGGCAACACACGATTTATGGCTTCGACGAGCCCATTCGCCTGGAGCAAGGCTCGGTCGTTTCGATCACTGCGATGCACGATCGGTCACGGCCCTGGTTCGAACTGGCGCCTGGCTGGCGCCCACCCGGCGCGTAGACGAGCGGTGCGATTCATCGCCTCGCGGAATCGCGCAAAGACACCTGGCTGTGTTGAGTGCGCCTCACCAGGAACATACCCCTCGTGGGGCATGTCCTGATGTCGGCATTCTCCAGATCAGTTGGAGAGATCTTTCGCCAGACTGGCCTTGATCACGTTGGTCGCAAAGCTCGGGTTATGGATGCCCTTGCTTTGATCGCCTTCGATCAGATAGTAGTTCCAGCCGGCGCGCACCATGTTGCCTGACAGGGCATACACGTTGGTCGTCATGGCAGAGTCCGAGAAGATCGAGCCGATGCCGACTTCAAACGACTTCACGGTGTAGTTGACGCCACCCACGGTCACCGTGATCGGAGCGGTCAAGGTGTAGGTGTGCCCGATCTGGCCGTGCACCTCGGTGTTCGCCACGCTGGCGTACTTGTTGCTGCCGTCGTAGACGAAATTGGCTGTCACTTCTGCCTTGGCGCTGTTCTGAACGATGGCTCCCTTGTCGTCTACGAGGTAGACGTTCTTGAAGTAGACAGGCGCAGCCGTCGAAGCCGCATCCAGCTTGGCCTTGACGGAGTTCGCCATCTTCGCGCCGAGTGCGGCCAGTCCGTCCTCGGTGGACTTCACCAGCGCCTCGCCGTCGGTTGCGCCGTGGCAGTTGGCGCAGACCTTGCCCTTGTCCTGGTCGCGGATGTAGAACACGTGCTTGCTGGTGGCAGCGGCGCCGTGGGACAGGTGCGTCTGCGGGTTCAGCGTCATGTGGCAACCGACGCACGATTCCGCCACATTGGCGTGCTTGGATAGCTGCGGCAGCGCGCCCGCGCCAAGGAAGTAGGCATTGCGGCCCGCGAACACGTCGCCCTGTGCAGCCTGGTGCGGCGCCGAATAGCCGGTAGGGTTGCCACCGTTATAGGTTTCACCGTCTTCGTGCAAGTAGGTCGCCGTGGTGGAGCCGGTCTGGGCGCCGTTGCGGCTGTTGTGGCAAACGACGCAGAGCGCGCCGGCACCAAAGCCGGAAACCGCGAAGCCGGACGGCAGCACCTTGGTGTCGCCAAACACGCGCAGCTGGCTCGAGGACGGCACGCCGGGCTTGGCCGGATTGTCGAACTTGATTCCGCTCACAGAAGCGTCGTGCGGATCGTGGCAGGCGGCGCAGGTCACCGCATGCGCGGTGTCGGCAGTCACCTTGGTGGTCATCGCAGTTGCGGGCAGCGACCCGATGTTGCCGGCAGTGAGCTGGTCAAGGTAGATCAGGAAACCCTCGGCCGTATGGCAACGCGCGCAACTGGCACTCGTGGTGAAGGACGCATTGCCCGACGCAGAGTGGGAATGGCCGTAGCCGGTATCGGGGTCAAGCTGTTGCCACTCGGAGTAGTTGTGGTGGCCGGTGCCCGAAGCATGGCAACTGGCGCAGACCGATGCGTCCAGAGAGGTTCTGAGGCCGGTCAGGCCGACCGTCTTGGTCGTCCCATGGGATAAGCCGGCATTCGGGCCGTGGCAGTTTTCGCACTGGATATTGGACATGCGCGCAACCTGGGCGGATTTCGGGTCGGACCACATGCCGAGCCAGTTGCCGACCTTCTTGACCAGCGGATAAACCCAGCTATTGGCCGTGGCCGCATCGTCGAATCCGCTGTTCTTGGCGCGCGGCGCGGTGTCGGCGCCAACGGTGTGGCAGGCGACGCAAGTGGCGCCATTGGAGGTCTGCCCGTTCAGGCCGGTGGCGAAGAACGTGGCGTGCGGCGTCTTCGCCCAGGGAGTAAACATGTCTGGCGCGATGGCGGGGATTGAATGGCAAAGAACGCAGTTGTCATCGGGTTTGACGGACGGAAGTCCCTTTGCATCTTCAGTGCCGCCCGAGATGGCGCCTACCCATGTACCGGCATAGACGTCCATGCTCTTGCTGCCTTCTTTCACCGTGTACTTGCCAACAACGTCCGGGGTAAAAAAGGCATTCCGTGTGGCCGCCTTGCTGAGCGCCGCATTGGAACCCGAGGGAACCGCAGCCAGCGTCCACGCACTGGGATCGGCATGGCCGCTGTTCAGATAGACCGGCACGCCGATCGGGACATTCGTCAAACCGGTCGAGATGCCGGCGGCGTTGACCGTGATCGATGCGGTAGCGGTCTTGCTGCCATCATCGACGGTGACGGTGGCGTTCACGGCGGCCTTGTTGTCGGGGTTGATCGGCAGGATCCCGAAGCGGTCTTCCTGCTTCAAGCTGCCGTAGTACCCGCCCGGATCGTTGGCCGGCGCGGCCGTGCCGGCCAGGACCGTTGCCAACTCAGGCGTCTTGACCGTTGCGTCCTTGCTCGTCGATGGCGCCGCGATACCGGTCCACTTGTAGGTGATCGGCGCCCCGGTGGGGGAGGTGGCCGTGGCGTGCACGGCCACCGTGTTGCCATAGCCTATTTCATCGGCGTCGGCGGCGAGAGTTACTTTCAGCGCGGTTGCCGCGGGATCCGTGCCGCTCGGCGTCGTTGTGTCGGATCCTCCGCCGCCGCATCCGCCCAGCGCGGCGGCGAGCACGCCCGCCGCCCCGAGGCTGATCCAACGGTTCTTTTTCAACAAGTCAAATAGCGCCACTGAGGCCCCCAATATGAAGAAAAGATTTCAAAATGGGCGCCGGACCGGCGTTGACGCCCTCCTGGCGGGGCCAATTCCTGCTTTCTTGGCTCTGCCTGTGTAAGGCGAGAAACCTTATGGTTTACAGGTATTGACAAACGCACGGTGGGCATTGTCGATTCGAATACCCCTGGTAACAACCCGGCAATTGGCGAGGCGCGAACAGGTGCGGTTAGCCTGGTACGACCTAGTACCTAACGGCGCGCGGCCGATTGCGACCAATAGTGCATAACCTGTTCAACGAAGCCGCGCGTTTTAATCCCTTGGTCCGAAGCAAATCCTCTTTTTGATCTGGGTCAGTGAAAGCGTTTGAAGGTCTTCCTCGCCGGTCGCTCGTGCCACCCGTTACTGGTCGGACCGACCCTGGTGTAACGAAACCCGTGCTCCGCACGGCGATTACCGGGCCCGCGGCGTGCGCACCAGCCACAGGCCCGCGCCCAGCAGCAGCGCAATGCCGGCCCAGGCCCATGCGCCGGGGACATGTCCCCATACCGCATAGCCGAGCAGCAGCGCGAATACCAGTCCGCTGTACCGGAACGGCGCGATCAGGCTCATCTCGCCGGCGCGCATGGCGACAGTGACCAGGAAATAGGCGGCACTGAGGAACACACTCGCAGCCGCGAGCAGCCCCAGTTGCACCGGCTGCACCCGCTCCCATCCCTGGAAGAGGCTCCAGACGCCGGCCAGGAGCGTGACGGCAATCGCCGTGCTGAGCGTGATGAGCACCGAGGGGATGGTTCGGTCGATCAGGCGCGTGGCGACATCGCGGCTCGCCTGGAACACTGTGCCCGCCAGGCACAGGAGCGCATAGGCATTGAACTGTGCGCCGCGCGGCTGCACGACCAGCAGCACGCCCGTGCAGCCGACCGCGATCGCCAGCCAACGGGCCGCGTTCACCTGTTCGCGAAACGCCACCACCGCGAGCACGGTGACCACGAGCGGCGTCGCCATATTGATGGCTGTCGCGGTCGCCAGCGGGATATGGAACAAGGAGACCAGATAAGCGACCGTACCCAGCGCGTCGAGGCCGGCGCGCGCCATGACGCGCCCGTCGAACAGGTCCGTCAGGCGGCGCGTCGCGCCCGTGGCATGGGCGATTGCGAGCAGGAGCGCCGAAGCCATGATGCCGCGCAGCAGGATCAACTGCGACGCCGGCAGGCTTTCGCTCACGTACTTGACGAGCGTGTCGTTGGCAACGAAGCTGGCCATTCCCGCGGAGATCGCCAGCACGCCGCGTCGGTTGGCGGCGTGCAGCGCCTTGGCAGCATCTTGGGTCATGCGAGCTGCGATCTTAAGCGCAGCCGACCGCCCGATGGTTGTTGCCCGCCGCTATGTGCAACGTTACAGTCCTATGGCCGCACCCAACCCACACAGGATGACCAGCCATGCGCGTTGCTGTCTTGGACGACATACACGAAGCCTATGAAGGCACTGCAGCCATCGGTCGTCTTCGGCAGCGTGCCGAGGTAAAGATCTTCACCGCGTCGTTTGGGGACCCCGCTGCGTTGCGAGGTTTCGATGCGCTCGTACCCAATCGGGAGCGCACCCGGTTTTCGCGTGAGCTGCTGGAGCAGCTGCCGGACCTGCGGATCATTGCGCAGACGGGAAACCATGCGTATCACATCGACCTTGCTGCGGCGCAGGAGCGCGGCGTCGTGGTGGCGAAGGCGAGCGGTGGCTTTTCGACCGGAGCTGCGGAGTTGGCGATCGGGCTGGCGATCGCAGTCATGCGGCACATTCCAGGTACGGATGCCGCGGTCAGGGCGGGCCAGTGGCCGACGCCGCTGGGCCGCGAGCTGCACGGAAAGACGATGGGCATCGTCGGTCTCGGGCATGTCGGCCGACATGTCGCGAAGATCGCCAAGGCTTTCGAGATGACGGTTCTCTCCTGGAGCCGGCGCCCCGACCCGGGCACGGCCACTGCATTGGGCGTACAGCCGGTGGAGCTCGACGATCTCCTGAGGGCTTCGGACGTTGTTTCGGTGCATGCGACCCTTGCGCCGGAAACGCGCGGGCTGATCGATGCCCGCCGACTGCGTCTCATGAAGCCGACGGCGTATCTCATCAACACCGCGCGGGGCGCGATCGTGGACGAGGCGGCACTGCTCGCGGCGCTTTCGAATGGATGGATTGCAGGCGCGGGCCTCGACGTCTTCGGGCAGGAGCCGCTCCCGGCCAAACACCCGTTCACTGCGCTGCGTAACGTGGTCTTGACACCCCATCTGGGATGGCCGACCGACCAGAAGTACGAGCAATTCGCGCAAGCCGCTGCCGATGTGCTGATCGCTTACATGGACGGCCAGCAGGTGCCGCGCTTCGTGCTTGAACATTGACGGCGACGAAGCACGGCGCTGCATGGACGCGGCGGTGTAGCCTGTCGTCATGGACTCCCTGATTGCCGCCTCCGCGCGCGCGCTTGCGGCCGGCGACGCGCTCGGCGCCCTCAAGCGGGTTGCCCTGCGGGACGACCCGCCGGCGCTGGCCCTGCGTGGCATCGCCATGGCCCAGCTCGGCGAGCACCCGCGCGCCCGCGAACTGCTGCGGCGCGCTGCCCGTGGCTTCGGCGCCCGCGAAGAGCTGGCGCGCGCGCGTTGCGTCGTCGCCGAGGCCGAGGTGGCGCTGGCCATGCGCGACTTCGGCGGTTCGCCGCGCTCGCTGGCGGCGGCCTCGGCAACGCTCGAGGCGCACGCCGATCGTGCCAATGCGCTGCAGGCGCGGCTCATCGCGGCGCGCAGGCTGTTGCTGCTCGGCCGCCTCGACGAGGCCGCAGCCGCGCTGGCACGGCTCGATCCGGGTGGCCTGCCGCCTTCGGTCGCTGCGGTGGCCGAGCTGACCGCGGCGGAGCTGGCGCTGCGCTCGCTGCGCATCGCCGCGGCTCGGGCGGCGCTCGCACGTGCGCTCGAGGCAGCCGGTCGCGCACGCGTGCCGGCGCTCCTGGCCGAGGTGGCGGAGGCTCGAGCCGCGCTCGATCGCCCCGCCGCCCGACGCCTCGATGCCCGCGGCGAGCAGCCGCTGCGCCTCGATGAAGTCTCGGCGCTCCTGGCCTCGGACGCATTGGTGGTCGACGCCTGCCGCCGCGGCCTGGGCGTCGGCGCCGTGTGGCGGCCGCTGGCGCGCCGGCCGGTGCTGTTCGCGTTGGCGCGCGCGCTCGCGCAGGCGTGGCCCGGCGATGCCGACCGGGAAGCCTTGATCGCATACGCGTTCCGAACCCGGCGCCCCAACGAGACGCATCGAGCCCGCCTGAGGGTCGAGATCGGCCGTCTGCGCGCGCTCGTCAAGACGCTTGCGCACATCGAGGCGACTGCGCGCGGCTTCGTCCTCAGGCCGCTCGAAAAGCGCGCCGTCGTCGTGCTGGCGCCGCCGATCGACGGCGATCAGGCATCGCTGGTGGCGCTGCTCTCCGACGGCGCGGCCTGGTCGACCTCCGCCTTGGCGCTGGCCCTGGGGGCGAGTCAGCGGACGGTCCAGCGCGCGCTCGCCGAGCTCGAGGGCGGCGGGCGGGTGCGCTCGATCGGACAGGCGCGCTCGCGTCGCTGGCTGGCGCCGCCGCTGGCGGGATTCACGACGATCTTGTTACTCCCCACTGCGCTCCCGATTGACTAGAGTTGTCTTGCGCGCCGATCGAAGGCGCACCCAAAGGAGCCAGCGATGACCACCAGGACGACCAGGATCAGCAAGGACAGACCCCAGGCAAAGGCGAGCGCAGCCGAGATCGCGCGCGAATACGGCCCCTTCCCCGGAGCCGACCGCGTCAACGGCGTCACCTACGACGGCCAGCGTGTCTGGGCCGCCACCGGCGCCACGCTGGTCGCGTTCGATCCCGCGAGCGGCGAGCCCACACGCACGCTGGAGCGCGCCTGCGACGCCGGCACTGCCTTCGACGGCAAGCACCTCTACCAGATCGCCGAGGCGCGCATCGACAAGATCGATCCGGTCACCGGCGACGTGGTGGCGTCGATCCCGGCGCCCGGCAGCGGCAGCGACTCCGGCCTGACCTGGGCCGAAGGCAGCCTGTGGGTGGGCCAGTACCGCGATCGCAAGATCCACCAGATCGATCCGGCGACCGGCGCCATCCGGCGCACCATCGAGTCCAACCGCTTCGTCACCGGGGTCACGTGGGTGGACGGCGAACTCTGGCACGCGACCTGGGAAGGCGACGAGAGCGATATCCGCCGCATCGACCCCGAGAGCGGCGCCGTGCTCGAGCGGCTGGAGATGCCGCGCGGCACCGGCATCAGCGGACTCGAGTCCGATCGCGCGGACCTGTTCTATTGCGGCGGCGGAGCCAGCGGAAAGGTCCGCGCCGTACGGCGTCCGAAAGGCGCATCGAACCCAGCGCGCAAGGCGTAGACGCCTTCCTGCTGACACCCCATTCGGCCCCGCGGCCGAAGACGAGCGCGCCCGCCACGAGGCCGGCTGGGCGGCGCATTGCCAAAACCGACCGGCTCTTCGAGCCAAAGGAGTAAACCATGAACACCCGCACTGCTGAAGTGAGCACCGCAAACCACCCCGTCGTGTCCAGCGACCGATGGCTTGCCGAACGCCGGGCGCTGCTGGCGCACGAAAAGGAGCTGACACACCTGCGCGACCAGATCGCCCGCGAGCGGCGCGCGCTGCCGTGGGTTCGCATCGACAAGAACTATGTCTTCGACAGTCCCGAGGGACAGCGCACGCTCGCCGATCTGTTCGAGGGCCGCCGCCAATTGCTGGTGCAGCACTTCATGTTCGGCCCGGGGTGGGAGCAAGGTTGCCCGAGCTGCTCCTTCATGGCCGACCACAGCGACGGCATGAACGTGCACCTGGCGCACCGCGACGTCACGCTGGTGGCGGTCTCGCGCGCGCCGTTGGCCGAGATCGAGCGCTTTCGCCGGCGCATGGGCTGGCAATTCAAGTGGGTGTCCTCGCATGGCACCGACTTCAATGACGACTTCCACGTCTCGTTCACACCGGAAGAGCGGGCCAAGGGCGAGGTCTACTACAACTACCACATGGTGGCCTTTCCCAGCGAGGAAGCGCCCGGCATCAGCGTTTTCTACAAGGACGATGCGGGCGAGATCTTCCACACCTACTCGACCTACGGGCGTGGCGTGGAAGTGATGATGGGCACCTACAACATGCTCGATCTCACGCCCAAAGGCCGTGACGAGCGGGACGTGCCCAACAAGATGGAGTGGGTGCGCCACCATGATCGCTACGAGCCGGCACCGCTCGCGAAGCAGGCCGCTGCGGCCGGTTGCTGCCATGAGCACGCCTGAAGGCGAGCGGACCTGAGGCGCACGCGTCATGGCAAGCCTTTGGCCATGGCTGGCGGTTGCAGGGCTCGGCGCGCTGCACGGGCTGAACCCTGCCACCGGCTGGATGTTCGCCGCTGCCTGGGGCATGCGTTCGCGCGATCGGGCGCGGCCGCTGCGAGCCTTGCTGCCGATCGCGTTCGGGCACGCCGCATCCGTTGCGCTGGTGGGCGCCGCGGTGGCATTCGGCCTGTCGTTCGATCCCGTTGTGCTGCAAGCCGTGGCGGCCGGGCTGTTTGTCGTCTTCGCGATCGTTCACCTGTCGGGCCGGACACCCAACGCGGCGCGCGCGCCGGCCGGGCACGCCGGACTGGCGCTCTGGTCCTTCATGATGTCGACCGCGCACGGGGCCGGATTGATGCTGGTGCCGGCGCTGATCCCGCTTTGCCTCGGAGATGCATCGGCCAGGGCGATCGGCGGACCGGGCTCACTGGCGCTCGCGCTCGCGGCCGTGGGGGTTCACACCGCGGCGATGCTCGCCGCCACCGGCGTGATGGCCGCCGGGGCCAGCCGCGCCTTGGATGCCGGCGCCCGCTGGCTTCAGGCGCAGCGCGCCGGCACCCAGTAATTCGGCGTCCATTCCGGCGGGCTGTTCACGTTCCACACCGAAGCGGACAGCGGCGTCGCCATGTACAGCGTACCGCTCCGCCACACCGTCTGGCCCGGCATGTAGCGGAAGTACGGGTCCCAGCCAGGCGCTCTGCAGGCGGAGCGCCAGCCGCGCTCCTGCCCGTGGCGCCACTCGTGCGCGTACGCGGGCGGCGTGGCATATACCGGCGGCGCAACATACACCGGGGCGGCGGCGACCACCGGCGTGTTCACTGAGAGGTGCACGCTGCTGTGCGCGTTCGCGCTGGCAGCGGCACCGAGCGTGCCGATCACCACCACGGCCATCACTGTCCTGGAAACGATTGAGCGGTTCATGAGAAGGTCCTTCCTGGATGGCAGCAGTTTGCGCAACCGCCACTGAACGGGACCTGAACGGCCGCGGGGCTGCGAAGCCCCGCATTCGCCCGTCAACCGACCGCCACCGTGACCCGCAGGTACGTCGCGGGGATCAGCGTCGTGTTCGGGTACTGGCTCTGGTTCTCGCTTTCGAACAGCTTGACCAGCTCGTTGCGCAGCGCCTGGGCGCGCCCATCCTTGGCGGCCGCATCGAAGGCGTTCATCGTGGGCCCGTAATACTGCCGGAACGTGTCCACGAACTCCGCGGGCGATCCCTTGAAGTCGAACACATACGTTTCCCTTTCGCACGTGATCGCCTCGGACGCAATGCCCGCCGCGCCGAAGCGTTCGATCACGTTGCTCGCCACGCCCCAGGTCATCGGGCTGACGAAGCCCTCGGGCGGAGGCGGCGAGTAGCTCGTGCTGATCTTCAGCAGCTGCGCGACCAGCGTCGGGTCATTGGGGATCCAGTTGCCCATGACGATGCGCCCGCCGGGCCGCGTCACGCGCACCATCTCCCTGGCCACGTCGAAGGGTTTGGGCGCGAACATGGCGCCGAAGATGCTGATGACACGGTCGAAGGTCTTGTTCTCGAGGCCGCCCAGGTCGCAGGCATCTCCTTCCTGGATGCGGCAGGTCGCCGCCAACCCGGCTTGCGCCGCGCGCCGGTTGCCCGCGGCGACCAGATGGCTCGCGATGTCCACGCCCAGCACCTGCGCGCCCAGCTTTGCCGCGGGAATCGCCGTGGTGCCATCGCCGCAGCCGAGGTCCAGGACCTTCATGTCGGGGGTGATGCCGGCTAGCCGGACAACGTCTTCGCCGCTTTCGCGCATGGTGTCGGCGATGCGGGTGAAATCGCCTTTTTCCCAGAGGGCCTTGTTGGGGTTCATGGTGAGTTGCTCCTTGTCGTGCAGTGAGGGATGGGTGAGTGGGAAGGTTTGCGGCATCACACGCGGATGACCTGCCCCTTCAGCGAGTACAGGATGGCTGTCACTTCGCCGCGCGTGGCCGGGTCGATGTCGTTCTTCTCCAATACGGCCAGGACATCGTCTGTCACGGCCACGAATTCCTGCTCACTGATATTCATGCCCTTGTGGGCGGCCAGCAGGTCCCGGCCGGTGTAGCTCTGAGGGCCGCCGCAGCCCGCGCAGAAGAACTCCACGGCCATCTTCTTGGCGTGGTCCATGTCCTTGACGGCCTCGAAGCGGGGGCGGACCGCCGGGTTCGCCAGGTGGGCTTCCATCAGGTCGTTCACGATGCGCGTGATGCCGTCGAAGCGGCCAAGGCGTTCATAAAGGGATACGGTTTCGGTGCGGTTCATTGGGCATACTCCTGTGCAAGGGTGGAAGCAGGCACCGTCGGCGCCTGTGATGCCCATGTTCCACAGCGGGTGTTCCTGAAACGTTCCCGGCGCGCGCCGGCAGGGAGGGAATCGCGATGTCGTTGCAACCCGTTTCGATCCGGCTGCTCGGGCAATTCCGGCTCGCCGCCGGGCCATCAGTGCGCGACGACGAGCCGGGCGTTCCAGCGCCGCAGCTCAGCCGGCGCGCCGCCGAACTGCTGCAACTGCTCAGCCTGCAACCCCAGCGCAGCCTGATGCACGAGCAGGTGGTGGAAGCGCTCTGGCCGCACCTGGACCCGGAAGCCGGCAGCGCGAACCTGCGCAAGGCGGCGCATCATGCACGGCAATTCGTCGGTGAACGCGATGCGCTGGTGCTGCGCGGCGGACGCGTCTTCCTGCTGCCCGATCGCAGCGTCGATTGCGATGCAGTGCGCTTCGAGCGCGCGGCCGACGAGGCGCTGGCCAGCGGCGATGCGCCGTCGTGCAAGGCCGCTGCCGAGCTCTATGGCGGCGACCTATTGCCAGAGGCCCGCTACGAGCCCTGGACCGAGGCGCCGCGCCGGCGGCTGCGCGAGAAGTACCTCCGCTTGCTGCGGCAAGCCGGCGAGCTGGAGCGTCTCGTGCGCGAAGACCCCACCGACGAGGCTGCCCACCTGCAGCTGATGCGTGAGGAGCTTGCGGCGGGGCGCCGGTCTTCGGCGCTGCGCTGGTATGGCCACCTGCGCGACCACTTGCAGCATTCCATGGGCGTGCGGCCCGGCCCGCAAGTGGAGACACTGTACCGCGAATGTGTCGCGGGCATGGAGGGCGCTTCGCCTCGCTTCGTCGGTCGCGCGCTGGAACTGGTGCGGGTGCTGGCGCTGCTGCGCGCGAGCCTGGCGGGCCGCCCCGGTGGTGCAGTGGTACGCGCGCCGGCCGGCATGGGCAAGACCTCCTTCTGCCGCCGCGTGGCCGCAGAGGCGCGGGGCCTGGGCTGGCAGGTGCGCTCGCTGCTGGCCAGCGACTGGACCCGGCCTTATGGCATCACGGCCGACCTGGTGGAGCCCCTGTTACGGGAGCGCGCCGACGTGCTGCACGCCATCGGTGCGCATGCCCAGGCGGTGCTGGCCGCGATGAGCCCCGCCGCCGGAGCAGCGCAGCCGTTGGCGCTGCCGCTCGGGCGGCACCAGGTGGTGGGCGCCGTGCGCCGCCTGCTGCTCGCCACCGCGGCCGACAAGCCGGTGCTGTTGATCGTCGACGATGCGCATTCGGCCGACGACGCCAGCGTCGAGGCGCTGATGCAGCTGGCGGCCAGCGGCCCGCCTGTGTTCGTGCTGCTCGCCACCCGGCCCACGCTGCCCCCGCTCCTGGATGGCCACGTCGCGCGCATGCTGCGCGCGGGCCAGCTGGAGGCGATCGAGCTGGGACCGCTGAGCGAAGACGAAGCGGCGCTGCTGGCAATGCGAGCGGCTGCGACGCCGTTGGCGAGCGATGCGGCCGCCCGTATCGCGCGGCTGTCCGAAGGCGTTCCGTTTGCCGTGGTCGAACTCGCGCAGGTGCCAGCCACTGCGGTCGATGCCGGCAGCGCGAGCCTGCCCCGCAGCGTGTCGTCGGTGCTGGCCGAACGCCTGTGCGACGTGGATCCGGGCGCGATGGAGGCGCTGCGCCGACTGGCCCTCTCGGCCGAGGAATTCGATGTCGCCACCGCCGTCGCGCTTGCGCTTGAAGCAGGACAGGACCCGCTTGCGCTGCTGGACCGGGCACTGGCCGCCGGCGTGCTGGTGGTGGCGGACGGGCGTTATCGGTTCCGCCATGCGCTGGTGCGGCAGGCGCTGGTCGATGGCATTCCGCCTCACCGGCGGCTGGCCCTGCATCGCGATGTGGCCATGCGACTTGAGCAGGCGGGCGCGGCGCCGGGACTGGTGGGCCAGCACTGGCTGGCCGCGGGCGATCCCGACAAGGCCTCGCCATGCTCGCTGGCCGCGGCGCGCGAGGCGTTCCGTCTGGGCGCGTTCCAGGACGTGCTGCGACACGTCGAGCCGCTGCTCGTGCATCGTCCGGCGCAGCCGGAAGCGCTGGCGCTGCGCGCCGAGGCAATGGACGCCCTGGGCCGCCCGGGCACGCTCTGCGCCTATGACGCCGCCGCCGACGTCGCACCGGAGGTCCAGGCGCACGAGTTGCGCGCCAAGCGCGCGCTCGCGCAGGTGAAGATGAGCGACCCGCCGGGCGCGCTGAAGTACCTGCGCAACGTGCATCCGACCACGGTCGCGGGCCGGCTGGCCGAAGCGCTGGCCTACAGTGGCGCCGCGGCGCTGGGCTTCGGCGACCCGGCTGAAGGCACCCGCCGTGCCGCCGAGGTGCGGCGGCTGGCGCTGGAGACCGGCGACGAGGGCACGCTGGTGATCGCCTCCTGGGCCCAGGCGGCCGCCGCGCACGCGCGCGGCGACCTGCACGGCAGTGTGTGGGCCGACCTGAAGGAAACCAGTCACCTGCCGCAGCTGGCGGTGCGGGTATTCGACGGCCATCTGTGCATCACGCAGCGCTTCCTTTATGGCTCGCGGCCGTACGCCGACGTGATCGCTTTCGCCGATTCGCTGGCGGCCGAAGCGCAGCGGCTGGGCGCGGCGCGCGGGCATGCGTTCGCGGTGACGCTGCGTGGCGAGGCCAGGCTGCTCAGCGGCCAGCTCGACGCGGCCGAGCAAGACCTCGTTGCCGGCGGGCGACTGCACCGCGCCATCGGCGGCGCGACCGGTGAAGCCCTGTCGCTGCAGCGCCGCTCCGAACTCGCGATGTACCGCGGCCGGCTGGACCAGGCGCGCGGCCTCCTGGACGAAGCGCTGGATGTCGCGCGCCAGTCCGAGGTGGGCTTTCACCTGCTCGACCGCATCTACGGCACCCGCATCGCCATCGCTTCCGATCCGGACGCCGCGCTGGGCGTGCTGGAGGAGGCCGAAGCCGCCGTGCGCGGCCCGCTGGAAACCTGCCCCGGCTGCCGCATCACCTTCGCCATTCCGGCCACCATCGCGGCCGCGCGGGCGCACGAGATGGACCTGGCCAGCAACCACGAGCGGGCCTCCGACTACCTGGCCAACGTCGTGATGAAGCTGCCCGCGTGGTATGCCGCGCTGCACGAGGCGCGGGCGCATGTCGCGCTGGCGTCGGACCGGCGCGCCGCCGCCCGCGAGGGGTTCGCCGCCGCGGCGCAAGGCTTCCACGGCTGCGGACACGCGCTGGACGAGGCCCGCTGCCTCATGCTGGCCAGCCAAGGTTCACGGGCGCCCTGACACGCCGGCCCGTGCTGCGCGCACCTACCCGGGGAACTCCCAGGTGGGTAGACTTGCGCATCGCTTCGTGTCAATGCTTCCAGAGAGACTTGCACATGCCCACGAAAACCTTCTCCGGCGGCCGCATCAGGAAGGCGGATTACAACCCCGCTTCGCGCCAGCTTGATCTGCACTTTGAAAACAAGTCGATCCTGGCCTACAAGCATGTTCCGGAAGAGGTGTATCGGCGGCTCTGCAGCGCACCGAACCCGGCGACTTACTGGGAGGACCGGATCGCGGAGGAATATCCGAAGGGCACACCGATGACGTCCAATGCCGCTCCGGACGGCGCCAGGAAGCTCGGTGACCTGTTTGGCGACGGCGAATGAATGGTGTGGCAGGACCGGTGGCGCCTTGACGCAGGCGACCGCAACCACTGAAGGGGCAGCCCGTGATCGTCGTGCACCACTTGAACTATTCCCGCTCGCAGCGCGTGCTGTGGCTGCTGGAGGAACTGGGCCTGCCCTACGACATCCGCTTCTACAAGCGCAACGCCAAGACCATGCTGGCGCCGCCGGAGTTGCGCAATGTGCACCGGTTGGGCAAGTCCCCCGTGATCACCGACGCAGAGGTGACGCTGGCCGAATCCGGCGCGATCCTCGAATACCTGGTCCAGCGCTACGGCGACGGGCGCCTCAAGCCGATGCCCGGTACGCCGGAGGCCATCCGGTACCTGTACTGGATGCACTATGCGGAGGGATCGCTGATGCCCCCGCTGCTGATGAAACTCGTGTTCGACCAGGTCCCGAAAGCCAGGATGCCTTTCTTCGCCAAACCCATCGCGAGAGCGATCGCGCGCAAAGCCCTCGAGGGTTTCGTGATGCCTCAGATCAACAGCCACCTCGACTTCATGGAGGCGGAGCTGGGCACATCGCCGTGGTTCGCGGGAGCGCAATTCACGACAGCGGATATCCAGCTGAGTTTCCCGCTCGAAGCGGCCAGGGCGCGCGGCGGCCTGGATGGTGCACGGCCTCGGCTCATCGATTTCCTGTCCCGCATCCACGAGCGGCCGGCGTACGCGCGCGCGCTCGAGCGGGGCGGAGAGTTCGGCATCGTGGGCTAGCCCCGAGCACGGCAGCCGGTTTTCGACATCGGGGAGGTGGAGCGAACATGATCAAGGCATTGGGCGTCCTCTTGCTGGTCGCGCTGGCGGGCTGCTCAGGCATTCCACAGTTCCAGCACACCGTATCGCCCTGTGCTGCGGACGAGGCATCGTACGCATGCCAGGTCGAGCGTTATCAGAACGTCAATGCGGAGTGATCGCGCCCGCATAACGGATAACATGGATCATGGTTCCAGTCTCAACGCGACCAAGCGCTACGGATCGGAAGGGCAGCTGATCATGACCACGAACACCGTCCAGCTTCACCGTGTGCTGCGTTCGGCACCTGAAAAGGTCTATCGAGCGTTCCTCGATGCCGATGCAATGGCGAAATGGCTTCCGCCGAACGGCTTCACCGGCAAGGTGCACCACCTGGATGCCAAAGTAGGTGGCACCTACAAGATGTCGTTCACGAATTTCACCACGGGCCACAGCCACTCGTTTGGCGGTGAGTACCTGGACCTGGTTCCATACGAACGCATTCGCTACACGGGCAAATTCGATGATCCGAACTTGCCCGGAGTGATGCAGACCACGGTCTCGCTGCGGGAAGTGTCTTGTGGAACCGAGCTGACCGTTTCGCAGGAAGGAATTCCAGACGTCATCCCTCTGGAGGCCTGCCATCTCGGGTGGCAGGAATCGCTCACGCTGCTTTCCAAGCTGGTCGAAGCTGCAGTGGGCGAGTAGCTGTGACAAATCAGATGCACTTGTGAACCCTTCGATGTTTCTGGATGCGGCGGCAACAAGCTGCGCCGCCCGGTTCTATTGGCGCATTCCTCCCCAATGCGGCCACGCGCGCGCAGCACGCGTCCGGTCGCGGGCGCTAGCAGCTTGATCGTGGCGTCGGCGACGGTTTCGGCGCGGCGCGCTGGCGGCCGGGTTCGAGCTGCGTAAACCAGCGGACGTGGTCCATCACCTCCGCGCGCTGTGCCCGCAAGGTGTGAGTTCTTGGTCGATCTCGGCGATGCGCTCGTGGCGCGTTGACACCTATGCGACTGCCCAAGCCTCATTCGATCCGGATACGCGAAAAGAGGTCCGGCAGTTCCCGCGATAGCAGGAGGTCAATCTGTCCTGCCCGCGGCTGATAGATGAACGGCCGGCGCGGGTAGACGCGGTCGTTTACCCAATTAGCCGACCAGTTCGCTGTTGTCGCCAAACACTCCCGGGCAAAGCCTTGCAGTTTGAAACGCTCCTCCTGTTCGAAACAGCCGGACAAGAAGATGTCCACATACGATTGCACGATTGGATGTTGCGCGGTGGGCGTTGCAGCCGCGCCGGGCGTATTGACGTAGATCCATGCCTCGCCGTCACGCATCTGCATGGGGGCCGGAACCTTCGCCATCACGTCGTCGGAAGGCACCTTTGTTCGGCAGTAGGAGGTTTCGCGACGATCCGTTGCCTTCAATTCGGTCAGGTCAATGCGATAGGCGACCGCGTTCAGGTGACTACCGGCATCGGGAACTACACCCAAGAACGTTGTGCTGAATCCGACCGCACTGCCCTTGGCAAACCAGCCCCGCCGGAATCCAGACACGTCGACAGGTTGAGCAGGGCCGGCATTCGGCGAAGTCCGCTGTCGTGATTCATCCTGCATCAAGCTGCCGTAGCCGATGATGTACTGGGGCGCAGCGGAGGCAGGCTCCGGATGGCATTCCTCGCGTACGGAATTCTGCGCGTGGGCCGGGACAGGACCTGCGTTCTTCGAGGTGCCCGGCGCCGCGGTATCGGCGGTAACGGAGTGCAAGATGGACGCACACCCGGTCACGCCCAGCATCACTGCAGCGCTCACCACACTTCGCAGATGCCGGGCCGGCTGGACTCGTTGCACGGCGATGCGCGGATTCGCGCCGCAGCGATCGTTCGAAGGTGGGGTGTTCTTCATTGGTATTTTCCTTTGCAGGTGCGCGGCACGTCGATGTCGGCCCTAAGGCGAGCCCAACTCTTGAATCGGAAATTCGAGCAATCAACCGCCATTGGGGTATCTCCATCGCGAGCATACGGCCCGTGCGCCCCGCCACATCGGGAGGATGGAGAGGCACATGCGTACCGAAGGGGTTCACGAAGAGACAGGACACCGGGCATCCTCCACCCGGCTCGTGTTGGCAGGTCGACCAGGAACGCGCTATACTGGTAAGTATTCAATTACTTACCACACCATGAGCACGACCCCTTCCCGACTGCCCAGCGAGGCGCGCCAGGCGGAAATCGTCACCGTCGCACTGTCTCTCGCGCAGCAAACCAGCCCCGCATTGATCACGACCTCGGATATCGCCGCGGGCGTCGGTGTCACGCAGGGGGCCCTGTTCAAGCACTTCCCGACAAAAGATGCGATCTGGCTGGCCGCCATGGGTTGGGTGCGCAGCCAGCTGCTGACGGCGCTCGAGCGCGCCGCGGCAAAAGCCCCCTCGCCGCTCGAGGCACTCGCGGGGATGTTCAAGGCTCACGTCGGATTTGTCGCCAGCCACCCGGGCGTGCCCCGCTTCATCTTCCACGAACTGCAGCGGCCGGACGACTCGCCGATCAAGCAGGAGGTGCGCAAGATCCTGCAGGGATACCGGAAGCTGCTGCGCAAGCAGCTCGACGCCGCTGTCGCCAACGGACAGGTGTCGCCGCGGCTCGACCTCGAAGCTGCGGCCACCCTGTTCGTCGGCGTCGTGCAGGGGTTGGTCATGCAATCCATGCTCAGCGGCAGTCCGGGTGCGATCAAGAGCCAGGCCGACGCGGTCTTCGCGATCTATCGCAGGGGGATTCAGGAGGCGCCATGAAGCTCAATCGCATGTTCTCGCGCCGCGTTGCGCTCGCCGCGACGGCCGTCGCGCTCGTCGCTGCGCTCGGTTTCGTGATGATGCGCACCGGGCCGCTGGCGCCAACGCGGGTGACGGTGCAGCAAGCTCGTGCGGGCACCGTCGCGCCTGCCATGTTCGGCATCGGCACGGTGGAAGCGCGCCGCACGTACCTGGTCGGCCCGACCGCCGCCGGCCGGGTCTTGCGCGTGCTGGTCGACGTGGGCGAGCCGGTGCGGGCGGGGCAGCTGCTCGCCGAGATCGACCCGGTCGACCTCGACGAGCGCATCGCCGCCCTGGACGCCTCCATGGCCCGGGCCGCCAGTGCGGCGGCCGGCGCCGAAGCGCAGCGCCAGGACGCGGTCGCCAAACGCGAGCTGGCGGCGGTGAACGCGCGCCGGTTCCAGGAGCTCGGTCGGCAGAACTTCATCAGCACGAGTGCCGTCGAGGCCAAATTGCAGGAGCACGCTTCCGCCGACGCCGCCCTCGCTGCCGCGGACGCGAACCTCGCTGCCGCGCTGCAGGACCGCAAGCGGCTGGTGGCCGAGCGCGCCGGCGTGTTGCAGCAGCGGCAGAACGTACGCCTGGTCGCACCGGTCGACGCGCTCGTCACGAGCCGCGACGCCGAGCCGGGCTCCACGGTGGTCGCGGGCCAGGCCGTGCTCAAGCTGGTCGATCCGAAGTCGTTGTGGGTCAAGGTGCGGTTTGACCAAGGTCATGCGGGCGGCCTCGCGACCGGATTGCCGGCGTCCATCGCGTTGCGTTCCAGGCCGGCACTGCCGCTCGCGGGACAGATCGCCCGCCTCGAGGCCGTCAGCGACAGCGTCACCGAGGAGCGCCTTGCGCAAGTGACGTTCAGCAGCATCCCGCCGGGCGTCGCGATCGGAGACCTCGCCGAGGTGACAGTGGAGCTGCCATCCGCCCAGGCCCCCGTCGTCGTGCCAAACGCGAGCATCCGCCAGCAGGCCGACCGCGCCGGCGTATGGATCGCCGCGGACGACGGGCTGCGCTTCGCCCCGGTGCGTCTCGGTCCGAGCGGACTCGATGGGCGGGTGGCGGTGGTGGCCGGCGTGGAAGCGGGCGAGCCGGTCGTCGTTCACAGCGAGCGGGAACTGCGGGCCGGCAGCCGCATCAAGGTCGTGGACGCAGACGCACTCGTCCCGCGGCGGCCATGATCAGCCTCGCCGGCCGCGACATCCTGCACTCCGCGGGCAAGTTCGTGCTCACGGGGATGGGCCTGGGCCTGTTGATCGGTGTCACGCTCACGATGGCCGGGCTGTACCGTGGCATGGTGGACGATGCGCGCGTGCTGCTGGACAACAGTGGCGCGGACCTGTGGGTGGTGCAGCAGGACACGCAGGGCCCGTATGCCGAGTCGTCCAGCCTGCGCGACGACGCGGTGCGTGCGATTCGCGGCCTGCCGGGCGTCGCCCGCGCAGCCAACGTCACCTATTTCAACATGCAGGTGCGACGCGGGTCGAGCGACGTGCGCGCGACGGTCGTCGGTTTCGAACCCGGCCAGCCGGGCAGCCCGGGCTCGCTCGTCGCCGGACGGCAGGTCACGCGCAGCCACTACGAGGCGGTTGCCGACGTCAAGGCCGGCTTCGTCGTCGGCGACCGGATCCGCATCCGGCGTCATGACTACACGGTGGTCGGGCTCACCCGGCGCGCCGTTTCGTCCGGCGGCGATCCGATGGTGTTCATCCCGCTGAAGGACGCGCAGGAAGCGCAGTTCCTCAAGGACAACGATGCCATCCTCAACGAACGGGCGCGCACGGCCGCGAACCCGGCCTTCGACCGCCCCGGCGTGCCCGGGCTGCTGGAGGCGGTGCAGACGGCGCAAAGCAGCAACCACAATGTCAACGCGGTGCTCGTGCAGCTGAAACCCGGCTGGGACCCGGAGCGCGCGGCCGAACCGATCCGCCGCTGGAAGCACCTGCAGGCGTTCACGCGCGCGCAGATGGAACAGATCCTGGTCGCCAAACTGATTGCCACGTCGGCCAAGCAGATCGGCATGTTCCTGGTGATCCTGGCGATCGTCAGTGCCGCGATCGTGGCCTTCATCATCTACACGATGACGCTGGGCAAGATCCGCGAAATCGCCGTGTTGAAACTGATCGGAACGCGTAACAGGACGATCGCCGGAATGATCCTGCAGCAGGCGCTCGGCCTGGGCCTGATCGGCTTCGTCGTCGGGAAGATCTCGGCCACGGCGTGGGCTCCCCTCTTTCCGAAGTACGTATTGCTGGAGCCGGGCGATGCGATGCGCGGCTTCGCGGCAGTCATGGCGATCTGCGCCATCGCGAGCACGCTCGCCATTCGGGCGGCACTGCGGGTCGATCCCGCAGAGGCGATCGGAGGCTGACATGCGACCCGGCGGAATCGTGATCGAGGGATTGCGCAAGCGCTATGGGCAAGGCGATACGGCCGTGGACGCGCTCAAGGAAGTCAACATGGAGGTCGCCCCGGGGGAGGTCGTCGGCCTGATCGGACCTTCAGGATCCGGCAAGAGCACGTTGCTCAAGTGCCTGGGCGCCGTGACGGAGCCCAGCGGCGGGCGCATGGTCCTCGGCGGCGAGGCGATCTATGAGGACGGATGGAAGCTGTCGGACCTGCGCGCGCTGCGGCGCGACCGCATCGGCTTCGTGTTCCAGGCTCCCCTTCTCATCCCGTTCCTCGACGTCACCGATAACGTCGCACTGCTGCCGATGCTGGCTGGCCGGCCGAACGCCGAGGCGCGCGCCAGCGCGCTGCAGCTGCTGCAGGCGCTGGACGTCGGCCACCGCGCCAAGGCGCAGCCGTCCGAGCTCTCCGGCGGGGAACAGCAACGGGTCTCCATTGCGCGGGCGCTGGCGAACCGACCGCCAGTGATCCTCGCGGACGAACCGACGGCGCCGCTGGACAGCGAGCGCGCGCTGGCGGTCGTGCGCATCCTCCATCAGATGGCCGCGCAGCATCACACCGCCATCATCGTCGTGACGCACGACGAGAAGATCATCCCGACCTTCAAACGCATTTATCACATCCGGGACGGCCGCACGTACGAAGAGGCGGGCGAGGGCCGCACGCTTCAGCCACGGCAATGATCGGGCCGCTGGCAAGAGAGGCGTCCAGCGCCGCCGGCTGTATCCGGACCGTTCACCCAGTCCAGGTGAAGCCGTCTGCACTCCATTCCTCGCTGCCGACTCCGTGGCGCACGAAAAAGAGCCCTTGCGGGTCATACAGCCGTTTGACGCCGAGCAATCGCGAATAGTTCGAGCCCCAGAATGACCACTGCCAGTTCGGCTGGAAGAAGTCACTCTCCGAGACGTACGAACCCGCGTCGGGGACCAGTTTTCGGATCTCGCCCATGGCTCGTGCGACCAATTGAGCGCGGCGACGGGCCAGCATGAGATCCTGTTCATGACCCGGTATGCCGGGATAGGCGGGCGGACCTTCCGCGCCGCAGACCGCCAGCGCAAATGCTCCCAGCACTGCCGGGTTCATCGCGGTATCTTGCGCTGCGCGCAACACATCCGGCGGGGCGCCTGCGAGCCCCTTGTTGACGTGCAACGACATCCCCCAATGCCGGGTGGCGGCAAACAACGAGTCGCACAAGAGTTGCCTTTGGGGCGCTTGCAGAAGCGCTGCCGGAAGCCAGGCCGACTGATAGGCGTACAGCACTTGACCCGCTTGCCTCTGGTCCCCTGGCCAGAAGACATTCTGGGGCGACGCCCCGGGCCGATCGTCCGTGCTGATGAATCCAAACAGTCGCTTGAACAACGTTGGAGACCAGAAGCTTCGGGCCGAAGTCGATACGATCTTGAGCGGCGAAAATTCGACCTTCAACTCCGGTGACGCGTCCACTGCATCCATGAACGGTTGCCAGATCGCCTGAGCCTCGCCGCGATCCAGACCCTGGAACACCATTGAAATGTTCACACTGTCGTCGCTGCGAAAACGGATCTGCTCGCCCCAATGCGGGTTCATCAGACTGCGAGCATAGAAGTCGACGACCATCCCGATCAAGCGCCTGAACGCTGGAGCGGAAGTCGCCTTGATAGTCATGTTCACGGCGCCGAACGAGTCCGGCAGCTCATGCACCTTCAACGTGAGACGGGTCACGACGCCGAGGCTGCCACCGCCGCCGCCCTTCAGAGCCCAGAACAGGTCCGGGTTCACGCAGGCGTTGGCGACACGGACAGCGCCGTCGGCAGTGACGACCTCGGCTTCGAGCAGGCCACTCGCTGCCAGTCCGAATGCCTTCGAGAAGCTGCCGAAGCCGCCGCTTTGCACCAGGCCGGCGACACCGACGGTCATGCAGCCGCCGCCCTGCACATAACCTCCGCCGCGCGTGGTTACTGCGTCATACACCTGCGCCCACACTGCCCCGGCTCCCACGCTGACGGCGCGAACGGGAGCTGCCCGTCCGGTACAGCCCTGGGCCGTGAAGGAATCATGAAGGGTTGTTTCGTCCATCCTCCTCGTCCAGATCAACAGCGAATCGGGCGCGCTGGAAGTGCCTTGATAACTGTGGCCTCCACCCTTGACCACAAGGCGGAGGTTGTGTTGCCGCGCAAAATTCACCGCGGCTACCACGTCCCCCGCGCTGCGCGCAGCCACCGCATAGACACTCGGTCGCGATGTCCAGGCATCGACCCAGCCCAATGTTTGCGTCAATCCCACTTCTTCGCCGAGATAGTAGGGGTTCTTGGCGGCCCGGAAGAATTGCTCACACTCGTGCGCGGATGCGCCGGCAGTGCAGGTGGTGAGCGGCGAACGCACCTTGATCAACGCGCCGCGCACGTCTTGACCTAACCGCTGCCAGAGCTCTTCAGCCGGCCAGCCCGGATCGGCGAGACGCACCCGCGACATCGGCATCCTGCGCGAAACCTGCGCCACGGCCGCCAAGGGATTCCAGACACCAGGCAACAGCGGAATCGCCGCACCGATCTTCAAGAGACGTCTTCGCTCTTGAGCATCGAGTTCCATCGGGCCATTCCTCGTTTCAGGCACTCTGCGCCTCGCACGAGGAAGCGCCGTCATCCGCGCTCAGGAATGGATAGTCGATATATCCTTGCGAGTCACCGCCATAGAAACTGTCCGAGCGTGGAGAATTGAGCCGAGCGTCGGCCAGAAATCGCCGTGGCAGATCGGGGTTTGCAATGAACAGCTTGCCGAACGAGATGAAATCCGCACCCCTGGCCAGCGCGGCTGCCGCGCGAACACGATCGTAGTCTTCGTTGACGACGAGAGCTGACGACCACAGGGCCCTGAGTCGGCTGAGCTCGAAGCGAGGCCCCACCAGCGGGGCGTCGTCTTTCTCGACAAGATGCAGATAAGCAAGTCCCAGTTTGTCCAGGGCCTTCACCGCGGTGGTGAAGGTCTCCCGAGGCTCTGAGTCCGACATGTCGTTGAACCGATGCAGGGGAGAAAGTCGCACTCCCGTAGAACCGGCCCCCAGGACGGAAGCAACGGCATCAGCGACTTCGGTCAGGAATCGCGCCCGGTTCTTCGGCGAACCGCCATATGGGGCCTGCCGGTGATTGGCCCCATTCCGGAGAAATTGATCCAGAAGGTATCCGTTGGCCGCGTGAATTTCCGCGCCGTCGAAACCCGCCGCGGCTGCCAACTGTGCGGCAACTTTGAATTCATCGACCAGCCTCGGGATCTCTTCGTCCGTTACGCAGCGCGGCGTGACGTAGGGTACCCGTCCCTCGGGGGTGTGAACGCGGCCCTTTGGGCGGATTGCCGAAGGTGCGACGGGCAGACCCGTGCCGGGCAATAGCGACGGATGCGAGATGCGGCCCGCGTGGAACAGCTGCACAAAGATTCGGCCTCCCCTTGCGTGCACGGCCGAGGTGACCCTCGCCCATCCTCTGACATGTTCCTCCGTGTACAGGCGGGGCGCATTCATGTATCCGACGCCTTGGGCAGACACGGCTGTCGCCTCCGAGATGATCAGCGCCGCACATGCCCGCTGCGAGTAGTACGTCACCATCATGTCGGAAGGCACTCCATCGCCGTGGGCACGCATTCGTGTCATGGGGGCCATGATCATTCGCGTCGGCAATTCATATCGGCCCAGCTGACCGATGGAGAGTAAGGAGGCGGTGGTGTTGTTCTTCATCTCGTTGGTCGCTTTCATCGAGCACCGCTTCCCGTCAAGGACGTGACACGGCGCGCGGCATGGCATACACGTCGTACGTGAATCCGAGATTTGCCTTGAGGGCAGGATCGTTGGACATGAAGCGGATGGCATCGGCCGTGTCCCCGACTTCGATGATCCCGATCCCGTACGTTCCGTTCGGGGCGTCAACCGGGCCGAACACGACGACTCGACCTTCGTCCATCGACGATTTCCAGTAGGCCGCATGTTCTTGCATCACTTTGCGCTCAGCTTCGCTCATGTCGGCGGCGAACGTGGATCGGGGTGGTGTGATTTTGCAGAAGAAGGTTTTCATGTCGTTCACGAAATATGGTTAGCTCCGTTGTACCAAGTTAGGTCGCGCGTTCTGCCGATGCGAACTGCGGCGCCATGCCCTGAAAATCCCAGGTGAAGGGAGCGCCGCGCTCGATATGAACGCCTGCTTCGAGCTCGAACTGCACCATGCGCTGGGCGCCCGCAGGCAGGGGATCGTCTCGATCCCAATCCCAAACGACATGCGCGGCTCCGGTCAGTTGCAGCGTGTCGCTGGTCTCGAAGTCGATCACCAGCAGTCCGCAGCGAGGATTGAGCGCAAGATTTCCGAGCGTGTTGAAGAAGAAATTGCCGCGGTAGTCAGGCCAAGCGAGGGTCTTCGCGTCGGCAAGCGCGACAAAGCCCGGGCGACCTCCGCGGTGTGAAACATCCACTCCCTGTCGACGGTCATCGGTGCCCCCGCCATACTGGCTTGCAATGAAGAACGTATCGGCGCGCCCCAGGATCTGCGCCACTTGATCGTCCCACGCGGCGAAATGACGCACCTTGCGCGGCTGCTCCTGCGCTGAAAGCGATCGCAGGATACGGGGTTCGCGCGCCTGGATGTATTGCGGGCAGTTGCCAAAGCTTTGATCGACCACAAGCGTGAACGCGCTGCCATCGTCATCGAGTGCCATCACCCCGTTCAAGCGGTTTCGGCGGCGCGTGTGCAGCTCGATACCGAGGCATCCGATGGGTGAACCGTCATGCCATGTGTTGTTCAGCGGGTCACCCCAGCCGGGTGCTGCGAGCACCCTCAGTTCCGCTGGGCGGGGCGATTGCATGAATCCAGGGTCGCCTGCCAGGATGCCGGCCCACAGCCGGTGCTCGATGTCAGCCGCCCCAACAACGAGAAACGGCAGCTTCCCGAAGAACTCGCGATGTTGCTCCGGCATGTGATCGCGGATTCCCTTGCGCCCGTACGGTTCGACCTTTTCGCGAACTCCAACGCGTTCCTGAACCGCGCGTTCGCCGGAATGGAACGGCGAATCGATGTCGTCGCGGCGAAACGAATCGTCGCCCTGATTCTTGCTCATGCCTTCACCTTGCTGACTTGACGTTGGCATTGCCTGCTCATCCGCGAGCCGTCCTGGCGGGCGCGTGCGCCACGGCGGCGATACGCTTGCGGCTCGTCTGGCGCGCGCGCGCAAACAGCGCTTGATCGCCGAGCAGGGCTGCCGTGTTCGCCAGAGACTGGTAAGACGTGAGCTCGAATACCAGCTGATCGACGTCGGTTCCGGCCTTCAACTCCTTCGCATCGAGCGCGCGCTGCGCGGTGCTGGTCAGTAGTTGGATCCAGGCCTGCCGGTGATGATTGACGCGGTCCTGTATCGGGCCGGGGCGAGCGCGATATTCATTGGTCGTGGCATAGAGCATGCATCCTCCTGGAAAGACGCGCCGATCGACATAGTCGAACCAACTCTCGCAAAAACGGCTTAGACGCTGCAGCGGTGAGGCAGCCGCCGAGCCGGGCCTGACCACCTGCTCGATGAAGATCTCTACGGCCCCGTCCAGCGTCTTCAGCTGCAATTCCTCCTTGCCGCCAAAGAGAGTGGTGATATTGCCCTTGCTGATGCCGAGGTCGTCGGCGAGCCCGCCGATGGTCACGCCCTCGAGCCCTTTGACCGAAGCCACGTCCATCGCGTGTCTCAACAGCGTCGTTCGCGCCTTGGCGCCTCGCCTGTGCCGGCCGTCGATTTCCGCGCCGTCCGGCGGTTCGCTCCCGTGCAATTCGTTGCGATCACCGCCCTTCGGTTGCGTTTTCAGGATGCTTTTCCCTTGTTGCCGCATGGTGTTGGCTCCTGGCTACGCGGCTGCGCACTCGTACTCAATGACGCGCTGGACCGAAGAACGCCGCAAGGTGCGCTCAGCCACTGCCGTCCAGGCGGGAAATGCCATTGCCATGGGGTTTCCAGCGCTCTTGGCGCCGAGATAGAAAAACAGGAGGTAGATGTCAGCGAGCGTGTATTGCCCGGCAGTGGCCCACTCGTTGCCTCTCAGCTGCTGTTCGATGAACGCAAACGCCGCCGCCACGTTGTGCCGGCCCTTGGCCTTTACCTGGGGAAAGTCCTTGGGCTCGTGTACGAACCGCTGCGGGCGAACGACCTGGGCAAAAGCAACGGCATGAACCGCTGTTGCAAGCCAGTTCATCCATTCGTAGACCCGGGCCTCACCCACGGGATCTGGCGGCAACAGGCAGCACTCCGGGTGGGCCCGAGCCAGGTAGACCATGATTGCAGGGGCTTCGGTCAGTAGGCCGCCGCCTTCCAGGGTCATCGCTGGAACCCGACCTTTCGGGTTGATCTTGAGGTACCCGGGCTCAACCAAGGTTTCGGCCGTACCTACGGCGTCTATGGCAATCCTACTGGCGGCATAAGGCTCGCCAATCTCCTCGAGCACGATGTGCGGCGCAATCGAGCAAGCTCCGGGCGACCAGTAAAGCGTGTGCATTTGGATGTCTCGTCGGCTGGGTGGAATAACGCACGATCGTACGTATTGTGATTAACCATGTCGGACATGCTGATATTGCCCAAGGAGTTGCCACTTGCTCGACACACTGGCTTCCCGTCCTTTCCGTACTCGCAACGCGCGCGCGACCTGGCTGGCCAAGGCACTTTCTTGTTGATCGCTGAAGCTACCCGGCACCACGGTTGCTCGGAGTTACCACGCCTGCGTTCATCGGCGCCCAGAATGTCCTGGCGGTGACCATGACGTTCATGGCCGTGTAGTTGGAGCGCGAGATGATGAAGTGCAAGCTGTCAATCATGGACTCGAGTGGCGACAAGGAAGTAACGTGGGACCCGGATAGTCCTGGCGACGTTGCAGCGGCCAAGGCGATCTTCGATGCGGTCAGGAAGCGCGGCTATCTGGTTTATTCGCAACCGGCCGGGGAAAGCGGCGCTGCCTTGGGCCAGTTCGACGCCAAGGTCGAAACCATGATCGCAGTCCCGCCCATCGTCGCGGGGTGAGCCATGCCGCTGTGGTGGACCCGACTCTTTCGCCGCGGTGCGCAGGCCGAGGCCGCGCGCGTGTCAGTGGAAGTGACTTTGCTCGCGGCAGCGGAGGAATTCGTGCGGCCCTCGCTCAACGACTACCAACCGCCCGATCCGGCCGCAGTAGCCAAGGCCAGGGCGTTGCTGGAGAGAGCCCTCTCGTCAGAGCAGCGCCGTGACCTGTTCGCCAGGGGCTACTTCTACGTGAAGGGCGAGAGGTTCACCTATCGCATCCGCGAGGGGCACTCCGGCAACGTGGACGCGCTTGACTCCAGCGAGCGCGTGATCAGCCGATTCTGCGCCCACCCACGCGGCCACGTTCCGGTTTACGACGTGATGCTCGCGCAGAAGTTGTGGATCGAAACCGACGAGAACATGTTCCTGAAGAAGGCCGCGCCGTATCCGCTTCACCTTCACGAGCGGTCGTGCCAGACTACTCTGGCTTGAGGTTCGCGGATTTGCCCGCTTTGCCCATCACCTCGTTTTCATGCTCTATCACCTTTGCATACTCGAGGGGGCCCGCGCCGATCGGGTTGATGACGGAAGCATCGAAGGTCTTTATCACATCGGGCATTTTCACGACCTCGGCAATCTCCTTGCCGATGCGGTCAATCGCCGCTTGCGGCGTGGTGGAAGCCGCCATCACGCCCACGACTACCGAAAAGTCGAAACCGGGCAGTATTTCGGCGATGGTCGGAATGTCCGGCGCCTGAGCGGACCGGGAGCCCGCATTACTGGCCAGCACCTTCGCCTGGCCACTCTGGACGAAGCCGGCGATGGACGGTAGTGCTGCTATCGAGAAATCAACCTGTCCGGATATGAGCGCCGGCGTCGACTGGCCCGAGCCACGGTAAGGCACATGGCGGATGTCCAGATTGAGAGCTGCCTTCAGTGCCTCCATCGTCAAATGGTGGCTGCTTCCAATTCCAGAGGAACCGTACGTGAACTGGCCGGGCTTGCTTCGTACGAGCGCGATGAATTCCTGCAGGTTGCCGACCCCCGTCTTGGGGTGCGCAACCAAAAACAGCGGGGAACGCGCAATCAGCGAGACGGGAAGAATCTCTTTGCCTAACCGGTAATTCGCTGCCTTGTTGATCAGCGGGGTGATCGACAGCATCGATCCGTCCGAAACGATGAATGTGTGCCCATCACCAGGGTTGCTCTGAAGCAGTGCCTGATAGGCGACCATCCCATTGCCACCCGATCTGTTGTCGATGAACACCCCTTGTCCGAGGCGCTCACCCAGTCGCACGGCGACCACGCGAGCGACGGTATCGGGCAACCCCCCGGGCGCGTACGGGACGATGAATTTGACGGGCTTTGTCGGGTAACCCGCCTGGGCGTAGACCAGGTCGGGCAGCACGCTCGCAGCGCACACAGCGCAAGCTGCGCCAGTGAAGGTTCGTCTTTGCATATAAGGTTCTCGAGTGACATCCCAGGCTCGGACAAACCATGGATCAATGCGGATTGTTCGTTGATTATTCAACGACTGGCTAGGGAAATTCCCTTAGCTTTGTATCAATGGGGCGGACATCGACTGTTGCGATTGCCCGCCGAACGCGAGAACGGCTACTCGTACAGCAACAGGGATGTGGCGTATGCGCCGCCGGTCATTTCGCCGCCGGCGATCAGGATCCGGCCGCTGTTCAGGCGAGTCACCGTGTGCAGCGCCCGCGAAGTAGGCAGGCTCGTCAACGCTTTCCCGCCCGAGCCCGGGTCATAGTTCTCCGCCGTGTCGGTGTACCGGGGCACGGCAAGCTGGCCGCCAAAGAGCAGCACGTCGCCTTCCGGCAGCATGACCGATGCGGACATCGTGCGTGGCGACGCGAGTGGCGCGCGCTCGCTGAATCTGCCGATGCCGGCATCGAACCGCAACACGCTTGCCAATGGCACGATGGCGCCGCTGCCGACCGCCGCGGTCTCCCCGCCCAGGATCAGAATGGCACCGCCCGATTGCGCATGGGCCGTGTGGTTCGCCCGCAGCGGCAGGTCCTGCGCGACGGCCGTGAAGCTTTCGTCGGCCGGATCGAAGATCTCGGCGAACTGGTAGGCCGGCCCGGCGGTGTAGCCGCCCGCGACCAGCACGCGTCCGTCGGCGAGCTGCGTTGCCGTGTGCGCTGCCCGCCCCATGCGCATGCGGGTCGACAAGCGCCGGAAACGCCGGGTCGCCGGCTCCCAGATCTCGGCGGAGTCGCTGATCCCGAGCGGCGAGCGCTCGCCGCTCGTATAGCCGCCGGTGACCAACACACGGCCTCCCGGCAGTGTCGCGGCCGCGTGAGCGATCCGCGGGACGCTCATGCTGCCGCTGTTGCCGGACGCGCCCGTCCTCTCGTCGATGATCTCGACCGCCCGCGAATCGCCCAGACTCAGCAGGCCGCCCGTGATCAGGATGCCGCCGGTTGCAAGGCGCGTCGCCAAGTGCGAGCTGCGGCCGGCAGCCAGCGAGCCCACGCGCAAGACCGTTGCCGTCTGCGGGTCGAACCGGTCGATCGCATCCGACAACGTGCTCAGGCCACGAGAGCCGCCGGCGAGGATCACCGTGCCGTCCTGGACCAAAGTCGCCGTATGCTGCGATGCCGTGAATGCAGCCGGGGCCAGCGCGTACCGATCGCGCGACCAGGAAGACGAGCCGCCACCGCAACCAGTGAGCAGCGCGGCTGACGCGCAGCCGATCATGAACTCGCGGCGTGACCGGGAGACAGAAGGCGAAACGAGAGAATCTTTCATGGACGGCAACGAGGGAGATCAGCGCCCGGCGACTGCACGGGCGCGCAATGCAAGGCGGCGCAGCCAGGCGCCGCCCGCGGCTGGGCGCTCGGCTTCGCGGTGGATGGTGCGGCCGCGCCGGATCTTCGACTGCAATTGCAGGACGCCATACAGGAGCGCTTCCGGTGTGGGCGGGCAACCCGGCACATACACGTCCACCGGGATGATGCGGTCGCAGCCCCGGACCACCGAGTACGAATCGTGGTAGTAGCCGCCTCCGCCGGCACACGAGCCCATGGCGATGACGTAGCGCGGCTCCGCCATCTGGTCATAGATGCGTCGCAGCGCGGGAGCCATCTTGTTGGTCAGCGTCCCCGAAATGATGATGAGGTCGGCTTGCCGCGGACTGGGGCGCGGGATCATGCCGAACCGGTCGAAGTCGTACCGCGCCGCCGCCGTGTGCATCATCTCCACGGCGCAGCAGGCAAGGCCGAATGTGAGATACCAGAGGCTTGCGGCATGCGCGGCGCGCACCGCCTCCTGGACCGTGGTGAGGAGATATCCGTGCTCGGCAGTCGGCGCGGCGGATGGATCTGAAGTCATCCGCCGAGCGTATTCAGGGCCGGCGCTTGCGTCTTGAAAAAATCGGACGCGCGGGCTGGAGCGACCACGCCGGTTCGCTCTCGCCTTGCAACGTGCGCCGCAGCGCCTTGGGCGATTGGCGCAGCAGGGCGCGCGCTTCGCGGGTCAGGTGCGCCTGGTCCGCATAGCCGGCATCGGCCGCTAGTGCGCTCAAGCTCGCGGGCGCGTGGGCGCTCATGCCTTCCATCACGCTCTCGATCCTGGAGAGGCGCACCCAGGCGCTCGGCCTCAGACCCATCTCCTGCACGAAGCGGCGGCGGTACTGCCGCTCGCCAAGCGAGCACGCGGCGGCGGCGGCCCGCACCCCGTCCGAGCGCAACACTTCGAGCGCAAGCAACGGCTCCGCGATGCGCCCGCTCGACGAGAGGAACGTGCCGAGACCCTTCCAGAGCGCAGCCGTGGCCGCCGGGTCGTCACCGAGCCGACGCGCGGCAGCCACGACGTCTTCGAGGCCTTCGCGTTCGCCCGGCTTCAAGGCGAGGAACTGGTCCACGAGGTCGGCGGCCGGCGCGCCGGTCAGATGCGGCAGCGCCCAGGGCTGGAGCACGATGCTGACGGAGCGCAGCGCGCCGGCCACTTCCGTTTGCAGCGGCGCGGAAAAAGGGCCGGTCAGAAAGAGCCACGGAAGCGCACCCTGGCCGGGGATCCACACCGACCCTTCACAGATCAGGTTGAGGCAGCCATAAGGATTGGCCTGCACGTCGGAGCGCAATGCGCTCGCGAGGGGAATGTGGTCGACGCGCCGAACGATCGCGCAGACCACCAGCGCATCCAGGTGCGCCGGCGGAAACAGCACCTCGATATGTTCGCCGCTGGCTGGCATTTCAGCCTTGACTATACGATCGTCCGTGCGGCTTTCACAGGCTCGATCGGAGCGGGTTCGCTGTTCGCCGGCCACCGTGTAAAGCCGCGAGAATGGAGCCTTTCCGGAGCTCTAATCGGGTCATGCTGCAGTTTCGCGTTCAACCGCACGACGACTTCTTTTTCGCGCACCTGCATGGGCTGGTGTCGATGGACGCCTGGGACCAGGTGCTGAAAGACCTGGAGCACGCCAGCAGCGGCGCGGCGAGCGATCGGCTGGTCCTGGACCTGACAGGTCTGGTGGGCTGGCTGGGCGTGCCCGAACGCACGGCGGTGGGCGGGCTGATGGCAAAGCGTTTCGCCCGGATGAAAAAGGTCGCCCTTTTCATCCAGCCGGAGAAGATCACCGGCGCGGTGGAAACGCAGGCGCAGCGAAACGGCCTGGACCTGCGGCTGTTTTCCACCTACGACGACGCGGTGCACTGGGTGCTTTCATAGCGCCGCGTCCCTTGAAGCCCGCCTGGGTGAGCGCAACCCGAACGAATTCGATCCAGGCGGGCCGGCCGTCAAATGACGCGCAGGACGATGTCGACTCGCGCACCGCCGAGGTGGTCGGAACGTGAGAGGGTCAGCTCGCCGTCGTGGCTGGCCACCAGCTCGTTGACCACCGCCAGCCCGACGCCGTGGCCGGGCACCTTCTCGTCCATGCGCACATGAAGCTGCAGGACGGATTTGGTATCGCTGAACCCCGGGCCGTCGTCCTCGACGCGGATCTTCAGGCGGTCGGCTTCGCGCCAGACCCTCGTGGCCACGCGACGGCCGGCCCACTTGGCGGCGTTGTCCAGCACGTTGCCGAGTATCTCGAAGGCATCGCCCTCGTCGATGCGCCAGCTCAAGTCCGGCGGGCAATCGACGGTGAAGGCCAGGTGCTTGTCGGCATAGACCTTCTCCAGCGAATCGCGGATGCGGTTGAGCACCGGCGCGAGCGGCAGGTACGGCGCGAAGCGCGCGGAGCCGCTGGCTGCCGCGCGACTGAGCTGGTGGCGAACGATGTCGTCCATGCGCGTCACCTGCTGGGCCACCGCGTCGGGCAACCGGGCCGGGTCGTTCAGCGCGGTACGCAATACGGCCAAAGGAGTCTTCAGGCTGTGTGCCAGGAAGCTCAGTGCCTCCTTGTATCGCGTCTGGCGGACGCGCTCCTGCTTGATCAGGGTATTGAGGTTGTCGGTCAGGGCCGCGACTTCGGCGGGGTAGCGTCCCTTCACTTCCGTCTGCTCGCCGTGCTCGATCCGGCCGATCTCGCGCGCGACGCGCCCCAGCGGCGCCAGGCCCCATTCCAGCAACAGCGTTTGGGACAGCAGCAGCAACACCGCCGCCCCGCCGAGCCACGTCCACAAGGTGCGCGCGAAGATGGCGATCTCGCGATCGAACTCCGCTTTGTCCTCCAGCACCGAAAGCACCAGCGGCGCTTCGACGGCGCGTCCCGCCCAGTTGACGCCATAGGTGGCCGCGAGGAACTCGCCACCGGTCCCCTGCACGACGTCGTAGCGCCATTGGCCGACGGCCAGCCCGCGCTGGAACCGCGGGCTCAGGCCCACCGTGGAAGCCGATTGCCAGAGTTCACGCCGGTTGATGTTGACGATCTGTGCGTACAAGCCGGACCCGGGCAACGACAGGCGCGGCTCGGGGAAAGAGGGCGGCATGACCAGGGCGCCGGCCGCATCGAGTTCCGCCCCTGCCAGGAGCAGGTAGACCGTGCTTTGCAGGCGGGAGAAATGCGCCGCACGCACGCTGTCCGAATGGGCGCGCTGCACCGCCAGCCCGGCCCCGGCCACAAAGGCCACCAGCATCAGCGCCGCGCCAAGCAGCAGGCGGGCGCGGATGGACGGTTCAAACCTCATCCGAGGGTGAACCGGTAGCCCCGCCCGCGCAGCGTCTCGATCGGCCCCAGCGTTCCATCGGGGTCGAGCTTGCGGCGCAGGCGTCCCAGCAGCACTTCCAGCACATTGCTGTCCCGGTCTTCGTCGTGCGGGTACAGGTAGTCGGACAACTCCTGTTTGGTCACGACCCGGGCGCGTTCGCGCACCAGGTATTCGAGCACGCGGTACTCGAAGGCCGTCAGGTCGACCACGGCGCCATTGAGCCGGACCACCTGCCCGGAAAAATCGATACCCAGCGGCCCGAGCGTGAGGACATCCGTCGCGGCTTTGAGCGACCGCCGCAGCAAGGCCTTCACGCGCGCGGCGAGTTCGGGGTATTCGAACGGCTTGACCAGATAGTCGTCCGCGCCCGCCTCCAGGCCCACCACCTTGTCCTGCCAGCTGCCGCGCGCGGTGAGCACCAGGATCGGCAGCGTCCGGCCCTCGGCGCGCAAACGCTGGATCACCGTGAGGCCGCTCATCTTGGGCAGCCCGAGGTCCACGATGGCGAGGTCCACCGGATACTCGCTGGCCTGGAACAAGCCGTCCGCGCCGTCCGCGGCCTGGTCGACACGGTAACCGTCCGCCTCGAGCTGGCGCGCCAGGCCCAGTCGCAGTGCGGCATCATCCTCGATCAACAACAAGCGCATGCCGATCGCCCCCGCGCCTGGCCCTAGAGCGGCCTGCCGCTGGCGGCGTCGATCAGGATCACCCGGACCTCGCCCTTCGCGGTGAGCACCTTGACGCGCCACACCGCGCGACCCGCGGAATCGGCTTTTTCGACCGACAGCACGCGCCCGCCGCTCATTCGCTGCGCGGCGGCGGCGGCATCGTCCTGGCTGAGGTCGGCCCAGGCCGGGCTCGCCAGCACGACGAGGGCGGCGCACAGCGATCTGACAAGTAGCTTCATGCTGCGACCAGGACGGGCACGTTCCATTCGGGCATGGTACTACCGCGCCACCGGCTCGACCGACACCCGCACCTGCAGGTTCGGGCCGGGGTTCTCATGCATCATGGTGCTGTAGTGCTGGCCGCGGTATTCGTAGTCGACGCGGTAGCCCGCGAGCCGCGTCTGCACGTCGCTCACGGTCCGGCAGCTGGTCACCTGGCGCGGAACTTCCTCGTACGATTCCTGCCGCTGGCCGTTGGCAACCCGGTCGCCGGTGAAGGCGCCCACGACCGCACCGACGGCCGTGGCGGCTTCCCGGCCATGGCCCTTGCCGACCTGGTTGCCCAGCAAGGCGCCGGCCACGCCCCCGACCACGGCGCCGCCGTAGTCCTGCCCGCCGCCGCTGCGGCGAACTTCGTTGACCCATTGGCTGTTGCACTCCTGGCGCGGGACGCTGACGCTCTCGTACTGCGGATCGACGGCGCGCACGCGGGCGTTGTCGATGAAAGTCTCGGCGTGCGCTCCGGCGACGCCGGTGGCAAGCAGGCAGACCAGGGTAAAACGTTTCATGGCGGCTCATTCGGTTTGGTATGGAGCACATCCTGCACGCCCTTGTATGAACGCAAGCTGAACGACGCGCAGGTCTCGCGCTTGGGCCGCCGGTGCGGCTTCGCGATATGCTCGCTGCCGGCAACCCGCCAGGTCAGTACCCAATCGCGAGGCAGCAGATGATCGATCTCTACACGTGGACCACCCCCAACGGGCGCAAGATTTCGATTGCGCTGGAGGAACTGCAGCTGCCGTACACGGTTCATCCGGTCGACATCGGCAAGGACCAGCAGTTCGCGCCCGAGTTCCTGGCGATCAGCCCGAACAACAAGATCCCGGCGATCGTCGATCGCGAAAACGGCGTCACGCTGATGGAGTCGGGTGCGATCCTGCTCTATCTCGCGGACAAGACGCGGCAACTGCTCCCGGCCTCGGGCCTGCCGCGCTATCGAACCATCGAATGGCTGATGTGGCAGATGAGCGGCCCCGGGCCGACCTTCGGCCAGGCCCACGTCTATGTGAAGTTCAACAAAGGCAAGGCGCCATTTGCGGAGGAACGGATCATGAAGGAGACGCACCGGCTGTATTCGGTGCTGGACCGCCGCCTGGCCGACCGCGAATTCGTCGCGGACGAGTACTCGATCGCGGACATCGCGATCTGGCCCTGGGTTTCGCGGTTCGAGTGGCACACGGTCGACCTGCACCGGTACCCGAACGTGCTGCGCTGGTACAAGTCGATTGCGCAGCGACCGGCGGTGCAGGCCGGCTACAAGGTGCCGGCGGACGTGGGCGACATCCCCATGCCTTGACCGGGAAGGCTAGCCGCGCCTGCGCACGATGACGTGGGTCGCGCGTTCGCCGGGAATGACCTCCGCGCATTCGTAGCCCAGGCCGCGCATGTCGAGGCCGTGCCACAGGTTCTCCCCGGCGCTCATGAAGACGGGGCGCAGCGCCAGGTGCATCTCGTCGATCAGGCGGGCCTGCAGATACTGCCGGATGGTCGCGACGCCGCCGCCGATCCGCACATCGCCGCTGCCGGCCGCTGCCTTGGCCTGCTCCAGCGCTGCCTCGATTCCCTCGGTGACGAACCGGAATTCGGTGCCGCCCTTCATCGTGAGCAGTGGCCGCGGGTGATGCGTCAAGACGAACACCGGCGTGTGGTACGGCGGCTCGTCGCCCCACCAACCTTTCCAGTTTTCGTCCGGCCAGGGGCCGCGAACCGGACCGAACATGTTGCGCCCGAGAATCCAGGCGCCGACGCCCACGAAGCCTCGTTCCGCCATCTGGTTGTCGATGCCGGTTTCGCCGCCGTCCAGGCCGTGCATCCGGCGCCACATCCGCGAGTTGAAGAACCATTCGAACAGCTCGGGCCCGCCGCGACCCAGCGGATTCTGCAGGTCCTGCATGGGACCGGCACTGAAGCCGTCCAGGGATACACCGAAGCTGAGGACGGCAACTTTCACGGCAAGTCCTTTCGCGAAGGGGCGATTATGTGCCGCCGGACCGGAGTTGCGCCTGCAGGAAATCGACGACATGGTCGGGCATCTGTCCTACGTCGACAGTGGAACATATGCCATGGCCGGGTTCGCCAGGGTGCGGATGCTGGGCGGATGTACGTCATCCAGGAGACATGCCATGAGCTCGACACAGAAACCGGCGGGAAGCGAAGACGAACGCGAGGGAACCGCTGAAGGTCAGATGCCGCCCACGCCCGATGAGGGCGGTCCGCACGACGTGCCGGACGAGAAGGTGATCGAGAAGACCTTGCCCACGCCCCCGGCGTCGGGTGGTCGTGACAGCGGCGCCTCCTGACCGCGCTCGAGGCCGCGCGCGCGCAACTGCCCGCAGCCGGCATCGACGTCCTGGCCCGCCGAGTTGCGCAATTTGGTCAGGACGCCTTTCGCGTGCAGCTCGCGCGCCAACGCAACGGCTGTCTCCCAGGCCGGCCGGCGAAACGGCAGGTCGGGCACGCTGTTGTACGGGATCATGTTCAGCACCGCGTACCTGCCCTTGAGCAGGCGCACCAGGCCTTCGACTTCTTCGGCCGTGTCGTTCACGCCGGCGAGCAGCGTCCACTGCACCTGCATCGGATAGCCCGTCGCACGGGCGTACCGGTGACCTGCCTCGACCAGGTCGGCCGGCGCGATGCGCGGCGCGCGCGGCAGCAGCTCGGCGCGCAAGTCGCTGCGCGTGCTGTGCAGCGACAGCGCTAGCGCCGGTTTCACGGGCCCCAGCGGCAGCCGCTCGAACACGCGCTGGTCGCCCACGGTGGAGAACACCAGGTTCTTGTGCCCGATGTTGCCGGCCGTGCCGAGGAACTCGATCGCCTCCATCACGTTGGCGAGGTTGTGCGCCGGCTCGCCCATGCCCATGAACACGACTTTCTTCACCGGCCGCAACGTGCGCGCCAGCGCCACCTGCGCCACGATCTCGGCGCTGCCGATCTGCCGCAGCAGGCCGTCGCGCCCCGTCATGCAGAAGCGGCAGCCGACCGCACAACCGATCTGGGTGGACACGCACAGGCCGCCGCGCGGCAGCAGCACGGATTCGCAGGTCTGCCCGTCGGCCAGCCCCAGCAACAGGCGGACTGAGCCATCCTGAGCGGGATGCCGGGACGCGATGCGGGCCAGGCCGCCAAGCTCGGCCACGATCGCGGGCAATGCGTCGCGCAATTGCCGCGGCAGGAAGTCATCGATGGCGCGCTTGCCGCTGTCCTGCGGCAGCGCCTGTGCCCACAGGCGCAGCACGCGCCGCTCGTGGCTGGGCTTGGCGCCGGCCGCGCGCAGGCGTTCGCGAAGGAGATCGAGCTGGCTCACGCCTGGAGCTTACAGCGTGGCCGAGCAGCTGAGCCCCAGCCGATGCGGACTGTAGGCGAGGCCTTGCGCCACGTCCCGACAATGGCCGATGCCCCTTAAATGCCACCCAGAGCACACTAAAGATGCATCCGCGCACTCCAGCGCGGGTAAGGAGTTACTCATGAAAGCGTTCTACCTACTTGCCCCGTTGAGCGTGGCCGCATTGGTCGGCTGCGCGTATGAAACCACGTACACCGCCACGCCGACCCCGGTGGCCTATGCCACGCCGACCTACGTTGCTCCGTCGAGCACTGTCGTGCTGGGCGCCGCACCCGCCACCAGCTGGGCGCTCATCGACAGCGATGGCGACGGCTACGCCAATGGCGTGGACCGCTACCCGTACGACGCGCGCTTCCACTGAGTTGCGCTGCCAGGCCCGCCGCCGAGTCGGCGGCGTGGCCTCGGCCGCCAGGCGCCGCGCGTGCCGCTCAAAAGAGGTTCTTGAAGACGATCCGCGCGAAGGCGGCGCCTCGACCGCCCTGCACGACAGGCCCGGAGATCGTGCGCATGTATCCGGCCTCCACCGTGGCCGTGACGACCGTCAGGCCCACACCGGCGCCGACAGCGATCCAGCGGGAGCGCCCTGCCCCCGCGCCATCGGCCAGCTCGGCCGCGTCCAGCAAGAGCAAAGGCCGCACGGCATAGAGGCTCGCGCGGTCGACAAGAAAGTGCACCGCCGGCTTGACTTCGGCCATGGCCGCGGCTGCCTCTCGCTCCGCATCCGCAAGGCTCATCCCCTGGCTCACCAACGTCGCGGCAAGCATGGATGGGCCGCTCTTGTCCACTTGCGTGCGCAACAGCCTCTTGACACCAACCGGCTTGCCCTCCTCGTCCTCCAGGTCCGTTTTCTCATCGGGAATCAAGGGGTGCGACCAGGCCCCGACCGGCAGCGCGACGCTTGTGTTCAGGTGCCAATAGGAATTGCCGCCTCTTCCCGCTGGGGCAGACGCCTGGGCATTGCCGAAGCTGCGGATCGCCGGGCCGCGCGGCAACTGCTGCAGAGTCGGGGAGTTCGGTGCGTCGTAGAGGAACTGGCTGGCCGGGTTGCCGCCGAAGAACCGATCCGCTTCGGGCGCGGTCCCGGTCACGCGGCCGGCACCGGCCACGATTTCGATGCCGAGGGTCGGTCCGGAGCCGAAGGCCATCTCACGCGCATACCCAGCCTGCAACGCAGTGCGCGAGAAGCGGCCGAATCCCGAGACGCGTGCGCTTTCGTGCCAAAGCGCTGTTCGCAGGAATCCGGCGCCGGAAGCATCGAGCATGTCCATCATTGCGCGACCTGCAAGCCGCCGGCTTTCGGTGCGCTCGGACGGCAGGCTCGCCGCTGTCACCTCGTCGGTGACCCGGCGCCAGCCGGCGTCGACGAACATCCGCAGCCCGCTCCTGGGCTTCAGGGTGAACCCGGCGCCCAGGGTCGTCGCGGCGTGTGATTGCCGCTTCGACGCCAGCGGTTCCAGGTTCTGCACACCGCTCCATTTCAGCCGGTATTCGTCCACTGGCGAGCCCCTGGCCCTGGCCCGGTAGACCAGATCGGCCTCGCTGCGATGGAACGCCTCCGTCGTCGAGTGCACGCGCCGGGCCTGCAGATCGAGCGCATCGCCTCCCGAAATCCTGCGGGACTCCGCGGCCGCGGTCGGCAAGGCCAGCAGGTTGGCTTCGGCCCCGACCGACACGGCGGCGCCAAAGGCCTTGTCCTGGCTGAGCCCCACTTGAGGGTCGAGCGCGCGAAGCGGCGCCGGTACGTTTTGATAGAGGCTCGCCAGAGCCGAGCGCGGCACCGGCAGCACGTTATCGCCCAGCCGCTCGAGACCGACGCGCACGTGATACGGCCGCAGCGTGATGCCGACGGTCCTTTCGCCGTTTCCGCATTCGCCCTGCGCGCCGGGCCGCGTGTCGTAGTCGACCTGGATCAGCAGGACTTCCGCCTCGCCCTGCGATGCGAGGACGGCAGTGGCGGCGGGGCTTCGGGTCACCGCGGCTTCGAGCGCCTCCATGGCGGCGAAGATGCTCTCGGTGGTGACGAGGTCGCACACTTTCATGCCGAGGTCGGCACCTTGTGCCCAGCGCCCTTCGACGGTGATCGACCGGGCGCGCAGGCCCGCCCTCGCCATGCGTTCCGCCCGCGCCCGCGCGTGTCGGTGATGCGCTTGCTTGTCGCCGGGCGAGCCCGCGCCGAGTTCGAGGTTGGTGACCGGCGGCTGCTGCGCGAGCACCCAGGCAGGAAGCGCGCACACGGTACATAGCCACAGGTGCGCGTGCATGCCGGCTAGTCGTTGCTGATGGTGAGGACTTCCGCCATCGCATTGTTGATCTTCTGCTTCTCGGCCTTGGTGGGCTTGGGCTTGCCGGCCACGGCCTTGACGGCGGGGTGAACCTTTTCCACCAGCACCTTTGCCTGCCCCGGCGTGACGCCGTTGACCGCCATCGCCTGCACAGCTTTCTTTTCGACCGGCGTGCCGGCCTTGTAGGACACATGCACCAGCTGCGTCTCCTTGCCATCTGCGACCTTGAAAAGGTCGAACACGATCTTCCAGATCGCGTCGGCTTCGGGGGTGCAGGAGCGCTCGACCACCACCTTGAACTTGTAGCCCGCCTCCGGGCTGAAAACCATGACTTCCAGCAGGAAGGGTTTGCAGGTCTTGTCCCCGATGGGAACGACACTGATGGATGAATCTGGCATGGCGGGCCTCCTGGTTGTGGTCAATCGTGGACGAAGAAGACGAACGACTGGAACTGCTTGCCGAGCCACCATTGCGGCCCCGCGCTGCCGTACCTGAAGTTCTTGCCGCCGGCCTGGGTCTGCAGCGGCTGGGTCACGTGGCCGTCGGCGTCGCGCACGGCTTCATGCGCGGCGTCTTCGGGGATGACGATGGAGATGTGCCCCGGCAGCCCCGCGGCCGCGCGGTCCGCACAGATCACCCCCACTCCACCCGCATTGGCGGCCGATTGCAGGGCCGTAGCGTCGAACACTCGCCGCCACCCGAATTGCTCCCCGTACTCGATCAGCCACTGGTGCAGATCGTCCGCCCGCATTTCCCGCACTGTCTGCCCGTAGGCGACGGGGGGCACCGTGCCGCCGATGATCGATGCCAGCGCCCTGTCCATCCACCAGACACGCGGAAGGTAGGCTCCCGCAAGATAGCAATAGTCGGCGGCGTACACGTTGCAGTAGGTGACGCCCGAGCGCCGATAGCGCGCGCTCGTCTGCACTGCCAGCCAATCGGCTATGCCCTTCAGGTCGTGGCATTTCTGCGCGGCATTCGCTTCCCGCCGGCAGCCGGGCCGGTCGGGCTCGCCCAGGGGAAATGCCCGCCCGCCTACCGCGGAGCGCGTGGCGTCCGCGTTGTCGCTCGCAAGCTGGACCGGGGGAATCGCGGGCATGGCGAGGGCGGCAATGGCATGCGACTCCGGCGTTGGAACGGAAAGATATCTGGTGCTCACGTACCCGATCAGGTCGCCGCCATTCAATTGGCACCGCACACGCGACCAGCCATCGACCGAGGGCCCGAGCAGATTGACCAGCGTGTGTTGCGGCAATGCGGCCACCGGCGTGTTGCCCTGGGTCGTGGGGGCCACTCGCAGGTTCAGCGAAGTCGCCGTCACCATCATCTGCGGACCCTGGCCCTTCGTCAGGTCGAAGCCCACCGGCTTGAACTGCCCGAAGTCGTCCTTGGCCTCGCAGCGTTCCCAGGCTTGGCCCAGGCCGCACAAAGTCGCATCCCGGTTGACGTGCTGCTTGACGTCCCAATCCTGGTATGTAGCGGACTCGCGCCAACCGGTGGACTCCGCCAGCCAGGTGAAAGCGATGAAGTCGAGTTCCGACTTGAGGACTCGGCAGGTCAGGCCGGAGCCGTAAACGCCGATCCGGTACGAAGCGCCGCCGCCGGACCCCGACCTGTCGAACGCCGCCTTGACGCCCCGAAAGTAAGGAATGACCAGCGAGCGCAATTGCGCTTCGCTGAAATCCGTATCGACGGCGAAATAGACGGCGCTTCCCGGGGGCTGCCCGACCTGGCCCGCGTACGTGAATGCGGACAGCCCGTCCTGTTCACCGCGCGCCTGGCCGAAATCCGATGGGTCCCGCGCGCGGTCCTGGTAGACGCAGGCGATGGACAGGCCCCCGCGCGCCAGTGCCGCGGCTTCCGCGGGAGTCAGGCGCTTTTCCGGCTGGGTGGTCGTTCGCGAGTGATATCGAAAGACGAACGTTCTTCCCTCGGCGGCAAGGCAAGCGGCCGATCCATCGCTGCGGCGGTTGGTGGAGATGCCTGCGTGCATATGCGACTCCCCGTGGTTTCTTTTTTCGCGGTATGGTGCGCCGTTCGGGGTGCCGATGGCGCGGCTGCGGTCCCGACGGATCGTAAGTGCCGCGAGACTGGATTGCAACGAAGCAGCTCCTACAAATTGAGGATGCGCGAATGTCGCCGGCGCGTATCCTGCGGCGCGGAGCGCGTCGCTGCTCGTGGCGATTCGTGGTTTGAGGGAGGTCGACCGTGTCAGAACTCAGACAACCCGCCGGGCGCGCATCATGGCGCGATCGGCTCCTGCCATGGCTTTACGTGATCGCGGGCCAATCCGCTTTCCAGCTGCTGGTGGTCGTCAGCGGCGGCCTGCTGCTGTTCCTGGTGCCGCAGGCGGAGGAAGTCCTGTTCGCGGTGTCCAAGGCGGCGCTGCAGTCCGGCACTGCGCCTGGGCAGTCGCTCACGCTGACTCTCCTGCCTTTCTTCTCGATGATCGTCGCCGGGCTCGGCCTGGCATTCATGGTCTGGTATTCGGCGCGGCTGATGGTCACCGTGGACGCGGAGATATGCCTGCCGAGAGTGCTCGACGGCCGCGACCCGCGCCTCGAGACGGCCGCGACGCTGGTGCCGCGCGCGCTGGGAATGCTGTGTTCGGCGCTCCTGGTCGGCGCGTTCCTTTTCGCGACAAGCACGAGCACCTGGTCCAGGCCGCTGCTGATCGTGCTTGCGGTCGCGGCACCTCTGGCTCCGGCCGTCGGTGCATATGTCGCGTCGCTTGTCGCCGCCACCGCCAGGACCAGGTGGATCGTCTGGGGCGCCGCGAGTGCCGTGGGCCTCGTCCTGCTTTACGCGCTGCGGCCGGGGGACGCCATCGTCGCATCGGTCTCGGTGTTCGTCCCCGCGCTGTTCACGGTGTTCGTGATCCGCCGCCGCGAATTGCTCATGCGGCTGCGGCGCCGGCGACACGGCCTGGCCGCGGCGGCAATCCCTCGCGCCGGCACATCCGTCGATTTCAACAGCGTGCTGTTCGGCCTGGTGACGGTCACCGCGATCAGCTTGCTCTGGCTGGCGTTCATCAGCAGCTTCCCGGCGGACTGGATCCACGCCGTCGGCTCCGCGGCCGTGCTGCTGCTGTTCCTCACTGCGCTCGTGGGGCTGCTCAGCGCGATCTACCTGGGACTGAGGCATTGGACCAAGGGCACGCGCGGCGCCGTCCGCGCGGTGACGATCCTCTTCCTGCTGTTGTGCATCGGACTTGAAACATGGCAGCTGTCGCCCATCACGGAAAGCTTCGGACGCGAGGAGCTGACACCCGTCCAGCACGCGGCTTTCAAGGCCGCCGCGAATTGCGTGGACCCGGTTGGCAAGCCCGCCAAGAAAGTGGTCGTCAATACATATGGCGGCGGCATCCGCGCAGCGGTCTTCACGGCCGCTTTGCTCGCCGACATGGACGACCTGACGCAGGGGCGCTTCGGCAACTGCATCGAAGGCATCAGCGGCGTCTCGGGCGGAAGCGTGGGCGTGGGCATTTACCTGGTGCTGCGCGAGCGCTGGGTCGCCGCGGGCTATTGGGGTGCATGCAGCCCGGCAGCGCCGAAGCAAGGCCTCGGCGGCATGGTGCGTGCGGTGCTCGTGCGCGATCACCTGTCGCCGGTGATCGGCCGCATGCTGTTCCGGGACCTGTTCCCGTTTGGCTCGCCTGCGCGAGGGCAGGCGCTGCTGGACAGCTGGAACGAGGCGCTCAAGTCGCAGCTGGGCGTGCTGGATGCGACACCCTCGACCTGTCGCGGCGCCAAGTCCGAAGCGGCCGGTCTCGCAATGCCGCTGCGGGAACTGACGGGCGGCCTCGATCCGGCGCCGAAGGTCTACATCAATTCCACCAATGCGCTCGACGGCGCCCGCGTCTGGTTCTCCAACGACGATTCGTGGAGAACGCAGCGTGAACTGGCGGCGACAGCGGTTTTCCGGCGGCTGCCGCTAACGGTGGGCGAGGCGCTGCTGCATGGCGCGCGCTTTCCCGTCGTCAGCCCCACCGGCCTCTTTCCGCCCCATGAGGATCAGACCCTGTTGCTCGTGGACGGCGGTTATGCGGACAACAGCGGCGCATCCACCTTGTTCGAGCAAATCTCGCAGCCTGCGGATCGTCTCTGGATCAACATCGACGGCAATCCCATCGAGCCGCTGCCGAACCAGGTCGGACGCAAGGAAGCGCATAAAGGCTTCTCGCCGCTGCGCGGCCTGCTGGCCGTGCGCACGTCGCAAGCGACCAACGCGATCGACCGTGTGATCGCCGACAACCCGAAATTCTGTCCGCTGAGCGTCGCGCTGGAGCGGTCCGACACCACGGTGGACGCATGCGCGCCACTGCGCAGGGAGCCTGACCGCGCCGGCAAGCATGACGTGGGCCGGGAGAAGAACAGGCGGGCCCCGCTCGGCTGGTTCATCACCCAACGGACGGCCGAGGACATGGACTGCGCGCTCGTGCAGGCGGTCGATCGGATCTGCGCGCGTGTGGGCTGCGCGGCCGGCGGCGAAACGTCGAAGGCCTTCGAGGCCCGAAGAGCCGCTTGTTCCGCTTCCGCCACTATCGCATCGACCTCCCGCTAGGAGTCTTGCGCGGGTCTCACGACCGCCTCGTACAACCTGGCGAACGGAATTCACTGAACGCCCAGGCAGACGACCGCTCGCGTCCTCACTGCTTCGTCACTACGACGTCGGCGTTCTGTTCGATTGGTCCGCTCGTCGGCCCGCCCGATCCAAGTTCCGGCGCGAGCGGCACGGAGCTCATCGATACGACGATGTGGTTCTCCCCTGGCGCGAGCGGCACCCACGTCGCCCAGGATGGTGCCGTCCCGCAATTCCAACCAAGCCTCGTCAGGCCGCTCTTGCCCGTCGAGGTATTCGTCCATGCCAGCGTATAGGGGCCAAGTTGATCGAATAGCGGAACCCCTGGCTGTTCGAACGGCGAGGGCTCCGGACTGCACCGCGAACCCGGCGGCAAAAAGCCCTCTCCTGTGAGAAGGGCGGAGCCCTCGGTCGGGTAGCTGCTACTCACCTCAGCGCTCTTGATGCTCAACGCGTAGGTCGGGCCTTCGCCGCCGCCGCCGCCCCCGCAAGCGCTCAAGCCGAGTGCGAGCGCCATCGAGACGGAGAGGACTTGCGTCCGATTTGTGGTGCTGCTCATTGTGCTGCCCCGGCGAGGGATGCCTGAAGCAATAGCCTTGCCTTTGTTTATTTCCCCATGCACCGTGTAAGAGGTGAGACCGGGGCGTAAGCCGGCCTTGATCAGGGTCAAACAACGTCTCGGTTCCACGCACCAGCTGAGCGCCGCCGGTACGCACGCTCGCCGCATTCACTCGATGATGTCGAACTGGTCCAGGTACTCGGTCTTCAGCGTCAGCCCCAGCCCCGGCTTGTCGTCGTCGAGTTGCACGAACCCGTTCTCGGCTACCGGCTCGCCGTCGAAGATGTAGTAGAAGAGTTCATTGCCCACCTCGACATCGAACATCGGAAAGTACTCGCTCATGGGCGAGGCGAGCGTGCTCATCGTCAGGTGATAGTTGTGCATCTGCCCGGCGTGCGGGATCACCGGCACGCTGTAGGCCTCACAAAGCGCGTTGATCTTGTGCGCCATGGTGATGCCGCCCACGCGGTTCGTGTCGTATTGCACCACCGACACCGCCTTGCGGTCCAGCAACAGCTTGAATCCGTACAGCGTGAATTCGTGTTCGCCGCCCGAGATCGGGACGATGTTCATCGCGTTCAGTTCCGCGTAGCCGTCGATGTCGTCGGCCAGCACGGGCTCCTCGAGCCAGCGCGGTTCGTACCTGGCCAGCTTCGGCAGCATCCGCTTCGCATACTCGAGATTCCAGCCCATGTAGCACTCGAGCATCAAGTCGGTCTCGTAGCCGATCACCTCGCGCACCGCAGCCACTGATTTCAAGTTCTCCACGACGCCGTGCTGCAGGTGGGCCGGCCCGTAGCCGAAGCGCATCTTGAATGCGCTGAAGCCCAGGTCGAGATATTTCTGCGCCTCCTCCTGCATCGCCTTCAGATCGGTGCGGTACAGCTTGCTGTAGTAGCAGGGGATCCGTTCCTTCGTCCGGCCGCCCAGCAGCTTGAACACCGGCTTGCCGACCGACTTGCCGAGCAGGTCCCAGATCGCGATGTCTACCCCCGAGATCGCCGCCATGCCGATCCCCTTGCGGCCCCATGCATGCGTGGCGCGGTACATGCGCTGGTTCAGGTATTCGTAATCCCACGGGTCCTGCCCCAGGACCAGCGGCTTGAGATACAGGTCGATGATCTGCTTGGCCACGCGCGGGGCGAGCGCCACCTCGCCGTAGCCGACATGGCCGTCGTCGGTCTCGACCTCGACGACGGTCCAGCCATGGAAGCGGAACGTCTGCATCGACTCTTCCTTCGCATACAGCAGGTCCATCGCGTTCGAGCAGAAGTTACCCTGCGGGGGGACGGTCTTGCCTTTCCACTCGTAGGTTTTGGCGCGGACGGATGTGATCTTCATATTGACCTCAGTCGTTGGTTTCTGGCCCTCCCCTCGAGGGGAGGGTTGGGGTGCGGGGAGCCTATTTCGGCCGATGGGAAGCCGCCGCTGCGCGGCGGCTTCCCATCCTGCAAGCGATAGCGAACGCGTTAGCGGTCGCGTCGACGCTTGCTTTGCCCTGGCCGGCGATGTCGTACGCCGTGCCGTGCGCCGGTGTGGTGATGGGGACGGGCAGGCCGCCTTGCACTGTCACGCCCTTTGAAAAGCCGAGCAGCTTGAGCGCGATCTGGCCCTGGTCGTGGTACATCGTGACGACCGCATCGAATTCGCCGTCGCGCGCCTTGATGAACAGCGTGTCGGCCGGAAACGGGCCCTGCGCGGGAATCCCGGCGTCGTTCAGGTCGCGCACCGCCGGCGCGATGATGTCGATCTCCTCGCGCCCGCAGGTGCCGCCCTCGCCGCCGTGCGGGTTGAACGCCGCCACGGCCACGCGCGGGGCCGCGACGCCGTTGGCCCGCAGTGAGTCGTGGATCAGCCGCGTGGCGGCGACGATCCGCTCGCGCGTCAGGTATGACGCGGCGTCCTTCAGCGGCACATGGGACGACACCCGGGCCGTCCACAGCGAACCCAGCGTGTTGAACTCGCAGAAGTAGCTGGTCACCCCGAGATAGGCGGCGAAATGGTGCAGCTCGTCTTCGTACTTCAACCCGCCGAGCTTCATCGCGTATTTGTTCAGCGGCGCGAAGCAGATCGCATCGATGTGGCCGCAGCCAGCGGCGTCCAGACAGCGATCCAGGACGGCGAGGACCGATGCGCCCCCGGCTGCTTCCGCCCGCGCGCGGTGCACCTGTGCGGGCTGCACGGTATCGACAGCGAGAAACGCAGCGTGCGAAGTGTCGCTCCTCTGGCGCACCTCGTCGAAGCCGGCAACCGGATCGCAGCCGATGCGCACGCCGGCGATGCGCTGGCCGTCTTCCCACAGCCATGCATCGCCGACCAGCACGACGTTGGCCTGGGCCAGTGTCTCGGGGCGCGCCAGCAGGCGTGCGATCAGTTCCGGGCCGATGCCGGCGGGGTCGCCCAGGGTCAGCGCGATAACCGGTTTTTCGTTCGATTCTTTCATGTGGACCTCAGTTCGGCCGGCCCGCGAAGGCGGCGGAGCAGCCGCGCAAGCAGCGGCAGCACGATCAGCAACGCCGACAGGACCACCAGGGTCGCGGAGATCGGCGAGTTCCAGAAAATCGACAGGTCACCGCGCGACAGCAACAGCGACTGGCGAAACGCCTCCTCCGACCGGTCGCCGAGCACCATCGCCAGCACCATCGGCGCGATGGGGTAGTCGAGCTTCTTGAAGAAGTAGCCGAGTACGCCGAAGACCAGCATCAGAGCGACGTCGGAGACGGCGTTGTTCACGGTGTAGGCGCCGATCACGCACACGACGATGATCACCGGCGCGATGATCGAGAACGGGATGCGCAGGATCGCCGCAAACAGCGGCACGGTCGCCAGCACGATGATCAGGCTGACCACGTTGCCCAGGTACATGCTGGCGATCAGTCCCCAGACGAAGTCCTTCTGCTCGATGAACAGCATGGGCCCGGGCCGCAAGCCCCAGATCATCAAGCCGCCGAGCATCACCGCGGCCGTCGCCGAGCCCGGGATACCCAGCGCCAGCATCGGAAGGAGGGCGCTGGTGCCGGCGGCGTGGTCGGCAGTCTCGGGCGCGATCACGCCTTCCATCACGCCGCTGCCGAACTTGTCGCCGTTGCGGGACATCTTCTTGGCGATCCCGTAGCTCATGAACGATGCCGCGGTCGGCCCGCCGGGCGTCACGCCCATCCACCAGCCGATCACCATGCTGCGCAGCAGCGTCACCCAGTAGCGCGGCAGCGTCACCCAGGTCTGGAACACGACCTTCAGGTTCAGCTTGGATGGCAGGCCCTTGAACGCCAGGTCTTCCTCCATCGTGGCGAGGATCTCGCCGATCCCGAACAGACCGATCACGGCCACCAGGAAGCTGATGCCGCGCAGGAGCTGCGGCGCGTCGTATGTCAGCCGCAGGTTGCCCGAGACCGTGTCCATGCCGACCGCCGCGCAGCCCAGGCCGAGCAGCAGCGAACCGAGCGACTTGATCGGCGACTGCCGCCCCATGCCGATGAAGCTGCTGAAGGTCAGGAGGTACACGCCGAAGAATTCCGGCGGCGAAAAACGCATCGCGAAGTCGGCGACCCAGCCCGACAGGAAGGTGATGATCAGCACGCCCGACAGCGCGCCGAAAAACGCGGAGGTGAACGCGGCCGTCAGCGCCTCGCCGGCATGGCCCTTTTTCGCCATCGGGTAGCCGTCGAAAGTGGTCGCGACCGAGGAAGGCTCGCCGGGAATGTTGAACAGGATCGAGGTCGTCGAGCCGCCGAAAAGCGCGCCCCAGTACATGCACGACAGCAGGATGATCGCGGAGACCGGCGGCATCGTGAAAGTCAGTGGCAGCAGCAGCGTTACGCCGTTGGGCGCGCCCAGGCCCGGCAGCACCCCGACCAGGATGCCCAGCAACACGCCCACCACCATCAGCAGCAAGTGGTATGGAGTCAAAGCCACGGCAAAGCCGTGCATGAGAGCCTGAAACGATTCCACTGTCGGTGCTCAGCTTCGCAGGATGTCGATCAGCCAGGCGAGGACGGGCCCCTTGTACAGGTCCACCTGGAACCAGACCTCGAGCAACAGGTAGAACACCGCGCAGACCGCGATCCCGGTCGGCAGCGCCCGCCAGCGGTACGCACCGTGCCACCACATGAAGCCGGCGATGAACAGCGCCGACGTGATGTAGAGCCCCAGCCACGGCACCGCGACGACATACGCCACCATCGGCAGGAAGACCTGCAGCAACGGCTTGATGCGGTCGCGCCGCAAGTAGATCTCGCGCTTGGCTGGATGCCTGCGGTCGCGATACGCCATCGCAACGGCCACGCCCGACTGGATCACGCCGACGGCCACGAGCAGCCAGCCGATGCGCAGCGGGAAATAACCCGATTCAGGACCGGTGGGCGTCCAGCCGACCCCCTGTTCCAGGCTGCCGTTGATGATCAGGGCGCCGGCGACGATGAACACCAGCGCCACGCCGAGTTCGGCGGTCCACAGCGCGAACCCCGCCGGGCGGTGTGGCGCGGCGGTCCGCGCGGGCGGCTGCGCCGTCATTTGAGCAGCCAACCGGCGTAAGCGAAGATCGCCTTCTGGCGCTCGGTGTCCTCGGCGATGTACTTCGCCACGGCCTCGCCGGTGCCGAACGTGCCATTCAGGGCGTTCTTCGTCAGGAACTCCTGCCATTCCGGCGTTTGCGAGACTTTCCTGAACACGTCGGTGTAGTAGGCCATCTGGTCGGGCTTGACCGCCGAGGACATGTAGATCACGCGCGGCATCTGGTACTGGTCGATCGGCAGGCCCTTTTCCTTGCAGGTCGGGATGTCGCCCCAGGCCTGTGTCGTGGTGACCTTCTGCGTGTACTTCATCCGCTCCTTCGCAAACACGCACAGCGCCTTCACCTGGCCGGCACGCCACTGCGAGATGTTCTCGTTCGGATTGTTGACGTTGGAGCTGATGTGCTTGCCCGCCAGCTGCGTGGCCGCCTCACCGCCGCTCTTGAACGGAACGTACGCGAGCTTGGTGCCGTAGGTCTTGTTGATCAACTCGTTGAGCGTCTGGTCGGTGTCCTTGGACTGCGAGCCGCCCATGATGTACTTGTTCGGGTCGGCCTTGACCGCGTCGAGATAGGCCGTGGGGGTATCGAACGGCGAATCGGCCGGCACCCAGATGACGAATTCGTCCAGCGCCATCATCGCCACCGGCTTCAGCTGCGAGTACTGGTACGGCACCTTCAGCACCAGCGGCAGCAGGTACGCGTTGTTCGTGCCGAACGCGACCTTGTGCGGATCGCCGTTCGCAGCGGCCACGTCCAGGAAGCCCTCGGCGCCGGCGCCGCCGGACTTGTTGGTGACGATGATCGACTGGTCCATCAGCTTGTGCTTGACGATGATCGACTGCACCAGACGCGCGAACTGGTCGGTGCCGCCGCCGGCGCCGGACGGCACGACGAACTCGACCGGCTTCGTCGGTTTCCAGTCCGCCGCCGCCGCTGCGGCCGGCAACAGCAAGGCGGCCGCGACGGCGGCTGCGACTGGGTGAATCCGGCGGGTCTTGTACGTATTCATATGTGCTCCTTCAGTGTGGTTGTGGGGTATGGGATAAGCGTGGCGGGATGTTGGCGTGATCAGGCAGGCCCAAAGCACTCCATGGGCGCCCAGGCGCGTGCGAGCGCCGAGCCTTGGAGCGCCAGCGCTGCGGCCGGAACGTCGCTGCCGCAGCCCACGTCGTGCAGCAGCCGCTTGTTCGCTGCCAGGTAATACGGTGCCGCGCCGCGCGCCTGGCGGGCGGCCACGAGGCGTGCCGCCACGCCCTGCATCTCGTGCATGTGGCCGCCCATGGTCAGGATTTCACCGGCGCGCAGATCGCGGGTGGCGCGGGCGACCATCAGCGCATGCGGCCGCTGCGACGGACTGCCCGACGCGCGGCCGTGCAGCACGGCGGAGTACACCGAGGTCAGGCTCTCGAGCCCCATCAGGTGGAAGGGCCGGTAGATGCACGCGTACCGGCCGCTGCGGCCGACCACGTGCCCCTTCTCCTGCAGCAGCTGCCACGCCGCGCGGTCGGTGCAGCGCACGATCACGAACACGCCGCCACCGAAGCTCGCCTCGTCGCTGCGGCGCAGCGGATTGAACACGTCGACCACGCCGGTGCGCTCGAGGATGCCGCCATCCGCCACCGGAACGAACACGTCGGCTAGTTCCGACGTGCGGCACAGCGGGTAATTCAATGCGTCGCAGGACGGCGCCAGCCCGGTCGAATTGGCCACGACGTTCATTTCGCAGTAGTCGGGCGTGGCGCTTTGCGGGAACGCGTGCAGCGCGCGGCGGCGGGCTTCGAGCGTGGAGGCCACGTCGGTCCCGAGCGACCACAGGTTCTCCAGCCCCGGAACGATGCGCGACACGCCGGCATGCGTGACGATGCCGCGCCGGGGTTCGTGAATGAAGTCATGCTCGCTGGCCTTGCCCGCGCACACGACCTCGAAACCGAGCACCCGTGCCCATGTGACAAGCCCGATCAGCGCCGCCGGCTGGTCGCCGTCAACGGTGGTGTAGACCACGCCGTGCTCGAGGGCGAGCCGGTTGAGCCACGGCCCAGCCACCGAATCGGTCTCCTTGGTCACCATGCCGACATGCACACGGCGGCGCAGCGCGGCTTCGGCGATCACCACGCTGGTCTCGGGCGCGCCGGTCGCCTCGATGACGATGTCGTGCGGGGCCTGGGCCAGCCAGCCGGCTTCGGCGACGAGCGCGATACGGCCGCCGGCGGCGCGCACCTCGGCTTCGCTGGCGCAGACCTGCAGCGCCTCCGGCGCAAAGTCCAGCTGCAGCAGCGTCGAATGTAGGCCTTGCACGTCGCGGTCGCACAGCACGGCGAGACCGACCTGCGGGGCGACCCGGCATTGCGCGATGAAGGTGCGGCCGAAACCGCCATT
>JAGRPN010000254.1 GCA_019449555.1 Ramlibacter sp. | reverse complement strand
TCTGCCCTACGCGGACAGGATCAGGACGCCGGTGAATCTTCCTCGCGCGAAAACCATGGTCTTGTACTGCCCATGCGAGCACGAGGAAGAGTCGACCGAAATGGCAGCGAAACTGCAGAAGCTGGGATACACCAAATTGAAGCTTCTTCAGGGCGGCTTGCCCCGGTGGCGAGAACTGAATTATCCAATGGTCAAGACCGGAAATGGTTTGGCAGAAAAGCGCTAGGCCGAGAGCAAGTCATATGCGACGAGGTCTACATGCGCTCATGATTGTCTTGAGCGTCACCGCATTGGATCCAGGCTGCCTGGCCGCGCAGTCGAACGCGGTGTCGGGCCGTGCTGTGGGAGAAATGACCCCGTCCTTTCCGGTCCTGAACGTGACCGGGCCGCACAAGGGCAAATTGGTCTGCTACGTGTGCGAGTCCAAAGGCGCTCCAGTGGTCTTTGCATTCTTACCGCAAACCGGGGAAGAAACGGCGAGCTTGGTAATAAAGCTCAACGAACTCGCCCAAAAAAAGGACCTGAGGATAGTCGCGGTCATCATGGCGGGGCCGGGCAGCCAGCCCTGGCTGGAAAAGTTCGCTGACGAAAATGGCATCACGATACCCTTGACCATCCTCCGCAATGGGAAGGACGATATTGCCGTAAACCTATACAAGCTGAATCCCACCGTAAGCAACACGATTCTTGTCAGCGCGAAGCACAAGGTTACGGCGAACTTGGTCAATGTGAATGCGCAGACCTTTGGGATGCTGACGGATGCTGTATCCAGGGTGCTCAGTCAAAAGTAGATGCCGGTGCGCTGTCCCGTCGAATCGTTCCCACACCATGAGTGCTTCAGCGATTGCTCTTAACCGATTCGGACTTGGCGCCCGGTCCGACGAGCCGGCGCCGGCGGACCCGCAGCGCTGGCTGCTCTCGCAGTTCGACAAGTACGAGGCGCTGCCCGCGCCTTGGAAGGCGGTGGCGCGCACGCCCGCTCTGCTGGAGGTCTGGCTTGCGCAGCAGCGCGCCGCACGCCAAGCGCCGGAGGGCCAACGCGCCGGTATTCGCGAGGCATACCTGCGCAAAGGCCGGGAGGAATACGTGGCCGCTGCCGGCGCACGCGCAAACAGCGCCCTGCAGACCTCCACTCCTTTTGTCGAGCGGCTGGTGCACTTCTGGTCCAACCACTTCGCGGTCTCGGTGGACAAGCTGCTCGTGGTCGGGTTGGCCGGTAGCTTCGAAGCCGACGCCATTCGCCCACATGTCATGGGCCGCTTCGAGGACCTGCTGCTCGCCGTCCTGCGGCATCCGGCGATGCTTCTGTACCTGGACCAAGCGCAGTCCATCGGCCCCGGGAGCCGCGCGGGTGCGCGGGCGCAGGACCGGCAGCTGCGCGGGCGTGGCATCAATGAGAACCTCGCGCGCGAGATCCTGGAATTGCACACGCTGGGTGTACGCAGCGGCTACACACAGGAAGACGTGACCGAGTTCGCCCGTGCGCTCACGGGCTGGACGCTCCCCGCCGACGACATGGTCGATGGCGCGGCGGCGACCTTTCGTTTCGTGCCCGCCCTGCATGAGCCCGGGGCCAGAACACTGCTGGGCCGCAGCTATGCCGAAGGCGGCGAACAGCAGGCCCGCGACATCATCCACGCTCTCGTCACGTCGCCGGCGACCGCGCGGCATATTGCACGCAAGCTCGCTCGCCACTTTGTTGGAGACGAACCGCCGCCCGCTCTGGTGGAACGGCTGGCGAACGCTTTCTCGCGCACCGGCGGAGACTTGGCCAGCGTGTACCGCGAGCTGGTGACCTCGCCGGAGGCATGGCAGCCGGCGGGCGCCAAGTTCAAGTCGCCATGGGACTGGGCGATTTCGACCTACCGGGCCCTGGGTCGGAACGAGATGCCTGCGATGCAGTCAACGAACCTCTTGGCCCAGCTCGGCCAACCGGTATGGCGCCCAGGTTCGCCTGCGGGCTACGACGACGGGTCCGCCACTTGGGCCGCACCCGATGCGTTGCTGCGCCGCGTCGAGGTGGCGCAGCGCATCGCAATGCAAGCCGGCGACGCCATCGATGCACGGTCGCTTGCTCCACGCGTCCTGCCTGGCGGCGCGTTGAGCGATGTCACTGCGGATGCGATCGCCCGCGCCGAAAGCGGCAGCACGGCGCTCGCACTGCTGCTGGTCTCCCCTGAATTCCTGAGGAGATGAGAATGAGTCTCGATCGACGCAATTTCCTCGGGGCTGCCGCGCTTCTGGCTGCGCCGCAAGTCTTGTTTGCGCGGGCCGCCACGGAGCGGCGGTTCATCTTCATCATCCAGCGCGGTGCGGCTGACGGACTGAACACCGTCATCCCTTATGCGGAGCCGGCGTATTCCATTGCGCGCGGAGCACTTGCGATCGAGGCCGCGAGCGCACTGAAGCTGGACGGAACCTTCGCGCTGCACCCCTCCCTTGCGAAACTCCGCGACCTCTACGGCGCCGGGCAAGCGAGCTTCTTCCATGCAGTCGCTTCCCCCTATCGCGATCGCTCGCACTTCGACGGACAGAACGTTTTGGAAACCGGCGGGAACGCACCATACCAGGTGAAGGACGGCTGGATGAACCGTCTGCTGGGCCTGCTGCCGCGCGGCGGCAAGCCGGCCGTCGCCTTCTCGCGTGGGGTCCCGTTGGCGCTGCGCGGTGCCGTCGAGGTCACTTCGTACGCACCATCGGCGCTGCCGCAGGCGAACGAGGACCTGATGATGCGAGTTGAACAGCTCTATGCCAAGGATGCGCTGCTGCATGCACTCTGGTCGTCCGCTCTCGACGCTCGCGGCATGGCCGGTGACATGGGCGGCGGTGCGAACCGCCAGGATTCGATATCGCTGGGTCGCATGGCGGCGGGATTCCTGGCCCGCACTGACGGCCCGCGCATCGCCATGTTCGAGACGAACGGCTGGGACACCCACAGCGGGCAAAACGCGCGCTTGGCCACCCAACTGAGGGGACTGGACGGCCTGATCGCCGGGCTCCAAGACGGGCTTGGACCCGTTTGGGGGCAAACAGTGATCCTGGTGGCCACCGAGTTCGGACGCACCGTGGCAGCGAACGGCACCGGTGGTACTGATCACGGCACCGGTGCAGTGGCGATGCTGGTGGGAGGCGCAGTGCAGGGCGGTCGCATTATGGCCGATTGGCCCGGGCTTGCGCCCGCCAACCTGCAAGACGGCCGAGACCTCAGGCCAACGCTGGCGCTCGACGCATTGGTTGCGGCGGCGTGCGCCGAAAGCTTCGCGTTGGAGCCTGACCGGCTCGCGCGAGTGTTGTTCCCGTATGGCTCCAGTGGGAAGCCCGTAATGAAGCTGCTGCGCACGTGATCACGGAGCGCATTGACTGCTACGGCGCGGCGTTTGCACCTGCTGACTCACTGCAGGCGCAACGGCTGCTTTGGGTCCCCGGAGCGAAAGTCTACGACTCTCGGGTGTGGTCGTTCAGCCGCGATCTTGTTCCAATCGTCGGATGACGCCCGCGAATGACCGCCGTCACTGAACGCTGATTTGCTCGACGAGTTCGGCGAGCGACCGGTTCCAAGGTGGACCGGTCAGTCGACCAGAAAGACGCCACGAGTTCCTTTGGGTCGAAAGCCGTCTCTCAGTGCATCCTGGCAGGCCGCACCGCCGGCACCGCCAACTCTCGCCCAACCATGGCGCGCGCGTACAGATAGTTGTTGCGCGCACGGTCACTGAGCTGGTCCATATTGACCAGACCCTTGGGGTCGCACGGAAATGCAAAGCTGCGGCTGCTCTCGTTCAGCGACTGGAAGCGCAACTCGAATTGGGTCATCGTGGAATTCATGGCTGGTACCTCCATGCTGCATGGCTTCGGACGCTCAGTGCCCACTTGCTCGTGAGATGACTCCAGTATCGGCACCGCCGGTATTCGCTTGATTGCAGCGGGCCATCACTTTGTATCCTGCTCGTATGCGGCGGGACAGTGCCCAGCGAACCCCTGCGTCCTGTCGGGGCTCTGTCCAGCTCTCGCCCGCGCCGGGCCGCAAGTCTCGAAAATAGCGCAGTGTCCCAGCTTCCGTTCCACCCGGCCGTTTCTACCTGGCTGGAGGGCCGCTTCGGCCGCCCCACCGAAGTCCAGGCCCAGGCCTGGTCCGTCACCTCGCAGCGCCGCCATGCGCTGATCGCCGCGCCCACCGGGTCCGGCAAGACGCTCGCCGCCTTCCTGTCGGCCATCGACGATCTGGTGCGCGAAGGCCTCGCTGGCGGCCTCGCGGATGAGGTCCACGTGCTGTACGTGTCGCCGCTCAAAGCGCTGTCCAACGACATCCGCAAGAACCTGCAGGAACCGCTGGCCGGCATTCGCGAACAGCTCGCCGCGCTGGGCTTGCCCGATCCGGGCATCCGCGCCGCGGTGCGCACCGGCGACACGCCGCAGGCGGATCGCGAGCGCATGCGCCGCACGCCTCCGCACATCCTGGTGACGACGCCGGAGTCGCTGTACATCCTGCTCAGCTCCGACTCGGGCCGCGCGATGCTGAAGTCGGTGAAGAGCGTGATCGTCGACGAGTTGCACGCCGTGGCCGGCAATAAGCGCGGTTCGCACCTGATGCTGTCGCTGGAACGGCTGGCAGCGCTTGCCGAGCGCGCGCCGGTGCGCATCGGCCTTTCCGCTACCGTGAAGCCGCTTCAGGAGATGGCGCGTTTCCTCATCGGCCAGCGCGATGAAGAAGTGGCGATCATCGACGCAGGTCACGTGCGCGACCGCGATCTCGCGATCGAAGTGCCGCGCTCGCCACTCACCGCGGTGATGCCGACCGAAGTGTGGGACGAGATGTACGACCGGCTCGCCGAGCTGATCCACCAGCATCGCACGACGCTGATCTTCGTCAACCAGCGCCGCATCGCGGAACGGGTTGCGCGCCACCTGGCCGAGCGGCTCGGCGAAGCTCATGTCACCGCGCACCATGGCAGCCTCGCGCGAGAGCACCGGCTGCAGGCCGAGCAGCGGCTGAAGGACGGCGAGCTCAAGGCGCTGGTGGCCACCAGTTCCCTCGAACTTGGTATCGACATCGGCGACATCGACCTGGTCTGCCAGCTCGGCTCGCCACGCTCGGTCAATGCCTTTTTGCAGCGCGTCGGCCGCGCCGGCCACGCGATCGGCGCGGTTCCGAAGGGGCGGCTGTTTCCGCTGGCGCTCGACGACCTGCTGGAATGCACCGCCTTGCTCGATGCCGTAGCGCGCGGCGAGCTCGACCGCATCCGCGTGCCGGACAAGCCGCTGGACGCGCTGGCGCAGCACATCGTGGCCGAGACGGCCTGCCGCGAATGGCAGCTCGACGCGCTGTACCACTGCGTCCGGCTGGCGCAGCCTTATCGCGGGCTCACGCTGCGCGAGTTCGAGCAGGTCGTGCAGATGCTGGCGGACGGCTACAGCACCCGGCGCGGCCGGCGCGGCGCCTATCTGCACTACGACGCCGTCAATCGCGTGCTGAGGGCGCGCCGCGGCGCGCGGCTGGCGGCCGTCACCAATGCGGGCGTGATCCCGGACCAGTTCGACTACGACGTGGTGCTGCTGCCGGAGGAGCACCGCGTGGGCACCCTCAACGAGGACTTCGCCTTCGAGAGCCTGCCGGGCGACATCTTCCAGCTCGGGAATGCGTCGTATCGCATCGTCAAGGTCGAGACCGGCAAGGTGATGGTGGAGGACGCGAAGGGGCAGCCGCCCACGATGCCGTTCTGGCTGGGCGAAAGCCTGGGCCGCAGCGACGAACTGTGCGAGGCGGTATCGCGGATCTGCGAGACGGCGGACCGCTTTCTCGGCGAGGGCGTGCCGGCGTGCGAGCGCTGGCTGCGCGACAGCGTGCACCTGCCGGCTGCGGCGGCTGGGCAGCTCGCGCTCTACCTCGCGGCGGCCAAGGCTGCGCTCGGCGTATTGCCCAGCCGGCAGCGCATCGTGTTCGAACGCTTCTTCGATGAGGTGGGCGACACGCACCTGGTGATCCATTCGCCGTATGGCTCGCGCATCAACAAGGCCTGGGGCCTGGCGCTGCGCAAGCGCATGTGCCGCAAGTTCAATTTCGAGCTGCAGGCCAGTGCGCTGGAAGACAGCATCGTGCTGTCGCTCGGGCCCGCGCACAGTTTCGCGCTGGAGGAGGTGCAGCATTACCTGAAATCGGCGAGCGCGCGCGACCTGCTGGTCCAGGCGCTGCTGGCCGCACCGATGTTCGGCACCCGCTGGCGCTGGAACGCCACCGCGTCGCTGGCGGTGCGCCGGATGAACGGCGGCCGCAAGGTGCCGCCGCAGTTCCAGCGCTCCGACGCGGAGGACCTGCTGACGGTGGTGTTCCCGGACCAGCTCGCATGCGGAGAGAACGTCGCCGGCGAACGGGAGATTCCCGACCACCCGCTGGTGGCGCAGACGCTGCACGACTGCCTGCACGAGACGATGGATGCCGACGGTTTCGCCCGGCTACTGGCGCGCATCGAGGCCGGCGAGGTGAACGTCACGACCCGGGACCTGGCGGCGCCTTCGCCGCTGTCGCTTGCCATCCTCAACGCGCGTCCCTACGCCTTCCTCGACGGCGGCGCGGCCGAGGAGCGGCGCACCAAGGCCGTGAGCACCCAGCCGATGATGGACCTGCAGACGGCGCAGGACATCGGCCGGCTCGATCCGCAGGCGGTCGCGCAGGTGCGCGAGGACGCCTGGCCCCAGATCGACAGCGCCGACGAACTGCACGATGCGCTGGTGGTGCACGGCTTTCTCACTGTGGACGAAGCGCCGTTTCCGGCGTTCGTCGAGACGCTCGCGCAGCAGCGCCGCATCGGCCAGCTTCGCACGCCGACGGGCGCCACGCTCTACGTCGCGGCCGAACGCCTGCACGAGTTGCAGGCGGTCTTCCCGGGCGCGGCGCTATCCCCGCCGATCGAGCCGGTGTCGACCGATCGTCCGACACGCGACGACGCATTGCGCGAAATCCTGCGCTCCCGCCTGGACCTGCTCGGCCCGGTCACTGCCCAGGCGCTGGGAGCGCCGCTCGCGATGAGCGGCGCCGCCGTGCTGCCGGCCTTGCAGCAGCTCGAAGTGGAAGGCGCGGTGATGCGCGGCGCCCTGACCGCGCCCGACGCCGACGAATGGTGCGACCGCCGCCTGCTCGCGCGGATCCACCGGATGACGCGCGACCGGCTGCGCGCCGAGTTCCAGCCGGTACCGCCGGCGCAGTTCATGCGCTTCCTGTTCCGCTGGCACCAGCTCGCGACGAGCGACAGCGACGAGCGCCGGGAAGGTGAAGGCGGATTGGCCGACGTGCTGCGCCAGCTCGAAGGCTTCGCGGCGCCGGCGTCGGCCTGGGAAGACGATCTCCTGACGGCGCGGGTCGGTGACTACCTGCCCCACATGCTGGACAAGCTGTGCGCCGTGGGGCGCATCGCGTGGTGGCGGCCGGTCCTTCGACAGGCTCAGGACGATCGGATTTCGGGCAAGACAGGGCCGATCCGCGGCACACCGGTGCTGCTCGCCGAACGCGACGCCCTCGCCCACTGGCAGCAGGCGGCCGGCGCGGCAGCGGTCGACGAGGCTGTCCTCTCCGGCACCGCGCGACTGGTGCTCGATCTGCTGCGCACGCACGGTGCGAGCTTCTTTGCCGACCTGCAGCATGACGCCCGGCTGCTGGGCACGCAGGTCGAGCAGGCGCTGGCCGAACTGGTGGCGCACGGCCTCGTCACCTGCGACTCGTTTGCCGGCCTGCGCACGCTGGTGATGCCGGCCGACAAGCGCAACAAGCTGCGCCGCAAGCGTCCCGGCCACGACCCGATCGACGCCGCCGGCCGCTGGTCGCTCACGCGCCGGGTGCGGCCCGCCGCCGAGACACCAGGCGCGCTGGCGGCACCGCATGTCGAGCACATCGCGCGGGTGCTGCTGCGCCGCTACGGCGTGGTGTTCCGCAAACTCCTCGAGCGCGAGGAAGGGCTGCCGCCGTGGCGCGAGCTGTACTACGTGCTGCGCCGGCTGGAAGCGCGCGGCGAGGTGCGCGGCGGCCGATTCGTCAGTGGCTTCTCCGGCGAGCAGTTCGCATTGCCCGAGGCCGCCGTGGCCCTGCGCAAGACCGCGAAGGCGCCGGGCCGCGAGCGAGTGGCCATCTCCGCTGCCGATCCGTTGAACCTGGCCGGCATCCTGACGCCCGGCGACAAGGTGCCGCGCCTGGCGGGCAACCGGTTGCTCTTCGAAGGCGGCGTGCCGATCGCGGTGCAAAGCGGCGGCGACATCCGTTATTTGACGGAGCTGGACGCGGGTGTGCAGTGGGAGGTAAAGAACCTCCTGATCCGGCGGCAACGGCCGGCGAGCTATGTCCTGCCGCCGCCGGGGCTCTCTTGAACGGGAAGCGCGAGACTATTGACCTGCACCCGTCATGGCTTGGTCGACGCGGAACATTGAATTCAGCTCCGCACCGGCCGCGGCGCCGGCGAAGCCGTCGAACTTGCCTTCCGCGGCGATCGCCTGCGCCGCGCGCATGAAGCCGCCCCAGGCCGTGCGGGCCAGTGCGCCGCCGACACTCACGCGCCGCACGCCAAGCGCCTCGATGTCGCGCAGCGTGAGATCGGTGACGAAGCCGATCAGCAGGTTGACGGGCTTCGGGGCCACTGCCGACACCACTGCGGCGATCTGATCGCGCGTCTTGATCCCGGGCGCATAGAGGCAATCCGCGCCCGCTTCAGCGTAGGCCTGCAGCCGGCGGATCGCGTCGTGCAAGTCCGGCCGGCCGACAATGAAGTTCTCGGCCCGCCCGATCAGCAATGTCTCGCCCCCGGATTCATCGATCGCCGCGCGCGCGGCGCGCACGCGCTCGACCGCCGAGGCGATGTCGCGCAGCGGTTCGCCCGCATCGCCGGTGGAATCCTCGATGGAAAGGCCCGCCACTCCGGTGTCCACCGCCAGCCGCACGTTCCGAGCCACGCCGGCCGCGTCCGCAGCGAAGCCGCTTTCGAAATCCGCATTCACCGGCAGCTCGGTGGCGGCCACCATTTCGCGCAAGTGGACCAGCGTTTCGTCTAGGGACAACTGCCCGTCCGCTTTCGCGTGCCGCCACGCCGCGCCCGAACTCGTGGTTGCCAGCGCCTTGAAGGCAAGCCTCTGGAGATAGCGCGCGCTGCCAGTGTCCCACGGGTTCGGAATCACGAAGCAGCCGGATTCATGCAGCAGGCGGAAAGCGCGCCGGCGGGCGGAAAGATCTTGGGGCGAAATCATGGGTGCTCCGGTTGGGACGACGATATGGGCACCATTGTGCGTGCGGGCACACCACGCGCCAGCTTGTTTGCCTCAACCGTGTGCGGTGGAAATGTAATTGAGCAACGTCGGGCGGCCTACGAAGCTCTGGGAGACCTCTTTCCCCTGGCAGCGGACGTCCGTGCGGAACAGGTGGCGGCGCACGGCGTTCCCGCTGAATGGACGTCCACGCCCGTCGCGAGCACCAGCGAAGTCATCCTCTATCTGCACGGCGGGGGATATGCTTGGGGCTCGCTGAAGAGCCACCGGCACCTCGTAAGTGAGGTGGGTCGCGCGGCGACGATGAGAACGCTCGCCCTCGATTACAGGCGCGCGCCCGAGTTCCCGTTTCCGCAGGCGCTGGAAGATGCGTTCAGCGGATTCAGATTAAGGGGTCGCCAGAGCTGGAAGGCTGCTGCGTGAAGCCGTGGAAGCTGCTTCGAGCGGCGAGGGCTGACGCATCGGGCCTTTCAATCGCTCCTGCCGCGCACAGCCCCAACTGGCCGAGGCCGTGTGGAAACGCTCCGTCGCCGTCATGGGGCGAAGCTGTTGCGTGCTGAGGCGCTCTGGCGCGTACAGGTTGGGCTCTGATGCGATATGCGCGCGAAGGGAAGCTCACCGGCTGCCACAGCTGCGA
>JAGRPN010000253.1 GCA_019449555.1 Ramlibacter sp. | reverse complement strand
GGAGATTCCCATGGCCCGCATTACCGTCGAAGATTGTCTGCAGCACATCCCCAACCGCTTCCAGCTCGTCCTGGCCGCCACTTACCGCGCCCGCATGCTGAGCCAGGGTCACGCGCCCAAGATCGAGAGCAAGAACAAGCCCGGCGTGACCGCCCTGCGTGAGATCGCCCAAGGCAAAATCGGGCTGGAAATGCTTAAGAAAGTGCCCGGTTGAGCCCTTTCCGGGGCCTTTTGTCCTGAAAAAGCACCGCCCAGGCGGTGCTTTTTCGTTGCTGGGTACGCCTGTGGCCCCCGCGCGCTACATTAGGGGAAATGAGCGCCGTGCTGCAATCTCCCGGCAAGGGCAAGCGCCCGGTCGCGCCCGCCCTGCCCAGCCCGGCAGCGGCCAATGCGGCCGCCGCCAGCTTCGCCGCGCTCACGGCCAAGCTGGACTACCTGGACGCCACCGAGGCCGAGCAGGTCCGGAAGGCTTACCGGTTCGCCGACGAAGCCCACCTGGGCCAGATCCGCGCGAGCGGAGAGCCCTACATCACCCACCCGATCGCGGTCGCGGCGCAATGCGCCGAATGGAAGCTCGATGCCCAGGCGCTGATGGCGGCCCTCCTGCACGATGCGATCGAGGACTGCGGCGTCACCAAGCCCCAGCTCATCGAGCGCTTTGGCGCGCCGGTGGCGGAACTGGTCGATGGCCTGACCAAGTTGGACAAATTGCAGTTCAACACCCGCGAGGAAAGCCAGGCCGAGTCCTTCCGCAAGATGCTGCTGGCGATGGCGCGGGACGTGCGCGTCATCCTGATCAAGCTCGCCGACCGCAGCCACAACATGCGCACCCTGGACGACGTGCCACGCGAGAAATGGACGCGCATCTCGTCCGAAACGCTCGACATCTACGCGCCGATCGCTCACCGGCTGGGGTTGAACCAGACCTACCGTGAGCTGCAGGAACTGGCGTTCCGGCACCTGCGGCCGTGGCGCTACGCGATCCTGGCCAAGGCGGTCACCAAGGCCCGCAACCGGCGGCGCGACCTGATCCAGAAAGTGCAGCGCGAAGTGGAGGCCGCCTTCGAGGGCGCCGGCATGAACGTGCGGATCGCCGGCCGGGAAAAGACGCTCTATTCGGTCTATCGCAAGATGGACGAGAAGCGCCTGAGCTTCGCGCAGGTCACCGACATCTATGGCTTCCGGGTGATCGTGCCCACCGTCACGGACTGCTACACGGCGCTGGGCATCCTGCACCAGATGTACAAGCCGGTGCCGGGCCGGTTCAAGGATCACATCGCGATCCCCAAGGTCAACGGATATCAGTCGCTGCACACGACGCTGGTCGGCCCGTCGGGCGTGAACGTCGAATTCCAGATGCGCACCGAAGCGATGCACGTCGTGGCCGAATCGGGCGTGGCCGCCCACTGGCTTTACAAGGCCAGCGCGCCGGACGGCGAAGGCGGCGACCGCCTCGGCACCAAGTGGCTGCAGTCGCTGCTGGACATCCAGGACGAGACGCGCGACGCCGCGGAGTTCTGGGACCACGTCAAGATCGATCTGTTCCCGGACGCGGTGTATGTCTTCACGCCCAAGAGCCAGATCATGGCGCTGCCGCGCGGCGCCACGGTGGTCGACTTCGCCTACGCCATCCACAGCAACATCGGTGACCGCACCGTGGCGGCCAAGATCAACGGCCTGCAGGTGCCGCTGCGCACCGAGCTCAAGAACGGCGATGTGGTCGAAGTCGTCACCGCGCCGGTTTCCACGCCGAATCCGGCGTGGCTCGGCTTCGTGCGCACCGGCCGCGCCCGCTCCAAGATCCGGCATCACCTGAAGTCGCTCGCGCAAGCCGAATCGCTGGAACTCGGCCAGAAACTGCTGACCCAGGCGCTGCGCGCCGAAGGCATGGAGAGACTGCCGGCCGACGACGAGGACCACCGCGTCATCTGGGAAAAACTATTGCGCTTCACCGGCAGCCGCAGCCGCTCGGAACTGCTCACCGACATCGGGCTGGGCAAGCGCATCGCCAGCATCGTGGCCAAGCGGCTCGTGACGATGCTGGCCGAGCGCGGCGAAAAACCCGACGCGCTGCTCATGACGCGCGAGCGCTACACCGCGCACGAGAACGTGTCGCAAGGGGAGATCATCCTGGACGGCAGCGAGAACGCATCGGTGCAGTTCGCCACCTGCTGCCGGCCGGTGCCGGGCGACGAAATCCTGGGTTATCTCGGGCGCGGCGAAGGCCTGGTGGTGCACACCGAGGACTGCGCGGTCGCCAAGCGCCTGCAGCACAAGGACAGCGAGCGCTTCATCAGCGTGGAATGGGCCGAGGAGCCGGTGCGGCCGTTCGAGACCAGCCTGCTCGTTTCGGTGGAAAACGGCAAGGGCGTGCTGGCGCGCGTGGCCGCCGCGCTCGCCAGCGCCGAGGCCGACATCACCCACGTGGACATGGGCGATGGGAAAGCCCAGGACGCGACGGAGCTGCGCTTCATCGTCGCGGTGCGTGACCGCAGCCACCTCGAGGCGGCAATGCGCGCGTTGAAGCGCACACCGTCGGTGATCCGCGTGCAGCGCACGCGCGCCGGCGGCACTTCGACCTGAGCCCGCGCGCAGCGGCGCGCGCACCGCCTCATGCCTGCAATAGCCTCCCGCCGAGAGCCGCGAACGCCGGCGTCGTCACGTCGCGCAGCGTGCCATCGGGTTCGCGCACGATGAAATGGGCTGCGACGCCCAGCGACAGGGCGCGCGCATAAGCTTTCTCCGGCCCCAGCACGATCAATTTGCCCAATGCGTCGGCCAGCGCGCCGCTGGCGGCAACCACGCTGACCGAAGTCAGGCGGTTGTCGATCGGCCGCGCCGTGGCCGGATCGATCTCGTGCGAGTAGCGGCGGCCGTCGCGTTCGAAAAAGATGCGGTAATCGCCGGAGGTCGCCATCGCCAGGCCCGAAAGCGGCACCAGGTAGCGCGGCCGGCGCGGCCCGGGTTGCGGCTGTTCGATCGCCACCTGCCACGGCCGGCCTTGCGCATTCTGGCCGCGAGTGCGCACTTCGCCGCCGGCTTCGATCAAGTAGTGCTCGATCCCGAGCGCATCCAGCCCCTGCGCGGCCTTGTCGACGCCGTAACCTTTCGCGATGCCGGAGAGATCGGCTCGCACCCGCGGGTCGGCTTTCCAGATCGTGCCGGCCCGCTCGTCCAGCCTGAGCCTTTTCCAGCCGACGCGCCGCTCGAGTGCGGCGAGTTCACAATCCCCGACAACCCGCTCGCGCCGGCCCGGCCCGAAACCCCAGGCATCCACCACCGGCCCGACCGTCACGTCGAATGCGCCCGCCGTCGAAACGCTCACCTGCCGCGCCAGCGTGAACACCGAGGCCATGTCGGGCGACAACGCGAACGGCGAGCCGCCCGGGTGCGCATTGAAGCGCGAGAGCTCCGATTGCGGGCGGTGCGTGGACATCGCCGTGTCCACCGCGTCGAGCGCCGCGGCCACGGCGTCGCGCGCGGCCGACTGCAGCGCCTGCGAGACCCAGCGGCCCACGATCTTCACGGTGTACACCGAACCCATGGTGAACCCGCCGAATTCCACCATCGCCAATGCGCCGGGTGCCCGCGATTGCCCGCAGGCGGCGAGCAGCGAAGCCGCGCCGAGCGCACCGATGAAACCGCGCCGGCGCAAAGAGATCAGGGCATCCATGTGCCAGGCTGCCTGCGTCATGACGCCTTGTCCTTGAGCACGCCGCCGTCGAGCACGACCATCTCCGGCCTGACCTCGTCGAAGCGGTAAACCTTCCCGCCTTCGCGGCCGGCGAAGGCCCGAGCGTCTTCCTCGCGGGCGAAGGAGGCCAGCGTCGGGCCCATCGCGCCGCGCGCCTTGGAACCGGCAACGTAGAAGGCCGCCTTTGCGTCGATCCAGTGGCCGTCGGGATTTTTCCAGTCGGTCTGGCCCATGTCCTGCACGAACACGGCCCGCACGCGCTTCTGCTGCTCGGGCTGCAGGTACATCGAAAACAGGCCGACCGTGTCGCAGAAGAAGTCCGGCTTGCCGCTCGCGTAATGGATCTGCCCCTTGGGCCCCGGATAGTCCAACAGGATCATGCCGTCGACGCTGTCGACGACGTCGCGAGTGAGTTGCACGGGCTGTGCAGCAACCGTCTCGGCCTTGCCGCTGCAGCCGGCAAGACCCCCGGCGCCGGCAAAGGCGAGCGCAAGCGCGAGAGCAGCCACGCCGTTGCGCAGCGTGGGAAAGCGTGACGTTTTCATTGACGGAATCTCCAAGTGGCCAGGCCCAAAGGCGCGGCGATCCAGACGAGCATGACCGTCCCGAGCAGGCCCGGGTTTGCGAGCCGTTCGGGGAAGACGGTGGTCAGGCCGTAAAGCGTGCGGACTTCATCGAGTCCGAAGATGTTGAGGATGCGGAACACATCGGCGGGATTGAGCAGCAAAAGGTACGGGAAGGCATCGGCCGCGACGGCACCGCCGCTGACGACCAGCGCGCCCAGCAGCAACAGGTCGTACACGAGGACGAAGAAGAACCACAGGGCGATGGCGCCGCCGCTGGCGCGGGCGCGGTCGCCGGCGAACACGGAAGCCGTCACCGAGAGGCTGAGGAACGCCATCCCGAGCAGCACCGAACTGACGATGAAACCGGCGTAGTGGTACCACGCCGCGAGCGGCAGCTGGGACCCGAGCAGCAGCCCTGCCAGCCCGAAGCCGACGACGGTGGAGCACGCCAGCGCCGCCGACAGCCCGAGGAATTTCCCCAGCAGCAGTTCGAAGCGCGTGAGCGGCATCGACAGCAGCAGGTCCAGGGAGCCGCGTTCGCGCTCGCCGACGATCGCATCGAAGCCGAGGATCAAGGCGATCAGCGGCACGAGATAGATGACCAGGCTCACCAGGCTCGCGATCGTGACCTCGATGCTGCGAAAGCCGACGGCGCCCTGCTGGGCGGCGCCGAAGTACGCGATCACCATGGCGAACACGGCGAATACGATGGTGACCGCGAGCACCCAGCGGTTGCGGATGCGATCGCGAAATTCCTTGGCGGCGATGATGCCGACCTGGCGCGGTTCGATGGAAAACGCTGTCATGGGATTCATCCGGAATAGCCGAGAAACACGTCTTCGAGCGACGGCTCCCTGATCTGCAGATCGGTGGCGCACTGTTTCAGCGACGACAAGACCTTCAGCACGGCCATCTTGGACGCGCGCGGGCAGTGCACGCGAGCCCGCTCGCCCTCGACGCGGATCTCACCCACATCCAGCGCGGCAAGCGACCCCCGCAACAGGGATTCGGCGCCGGCGGGCAAGCGCAGTTCGAACCACATCGGCAGCGCCATCGCCTCCCGCAGCGACTGGACGGTGCCCAGCGCCTGGATCTTGCCCGTCCTCATGATCGCGAGCCGGTCGACGCGCTCCTGGATCTCGGACAGGATGTGGGACGTGAGCATCACGGTGACGCCCTTGTCTTTCATGTCCTTCAGGATGCGGTAGAAATCGCGAATGCCTTCGGGATCGAGTCCGGTGGTCGGCTCGTCCAGGAACAGCAGTTTCGGTGTGCCCAACAACGCCTGGGCGAAGCCGAGGCGCTGGCGCATGCCCTTGGAATAGCCCTTGACGCGGCGGTCGGCGGCGGCCGAAAGCCCCACGCGTTCCAGCAGCGGAGCGCACTCGGCGCGATCCACACTTTTCAGCCGGGCGAAGAACGCGAGCGTCTCCAGGCCGGTGAGGTTGTCGTAGAACACCACGTTCTCCGGCAGGTACCCGAGTTGGCGGCGCACGGCGCGAAAGCCGGGCCCGCTGACCGGCTGCCCGTCGATGCGGATTTCGCCGCCGCCGGCGGGAACGAGTCCGAGCATCATCTTGAACAGGGTGCTCTTGCCGGCGCCGTTGTGGCCGATGAGGCCGAACACCTGGCCGGCGTCGACGGCCAGGTCCACGCCGTCCACCGCCTGGACCTCGCCGTAGCGCTTGGCAACCTGGCGCAGTTCAATCATTTCGTTTTTCCAATCCAGTCGCTCCAGTGGCTGTGGCCCGGCTGCATGCGCGGCCTCGCGTCCACGATGCTGGGAGCGCGCAATAGCGGAAACTGCTGGGCGATCAGGCGCAGGGTGTGGATGGCCGGGCTGTCGAACAGGAGCTTGACCATGGGCAGGCGCCACACCAGCCGGTCCACCACATCGTTGGCCTCGTAAGGAACGTCGCCGACGCCGTTGCCGTCGCGGTCCCAACCGACGTAGTTGCTCCAGTGGTTGCCGGCCTTGGCGCCCCAGCGCTCGTCCTTCGCCGCGACGTAGCGAACCTGCTGCCGGTTGCGGATGAAGTCGTTGCCGTCAACCTCGTTGTGGATCGAGCCGGCCCAGACATGCGCGCCGACATCGTTGTCGATCACGAGGTTGTTGCGGATCGTGTTGTATTCGGCGTCGTAGATGAAGAAACCGCGCTGGTTGCCGGCGACGACGTTGTTCTCGATCACCGAATCCTGGATCGTGCGCAGCATGATGCCCGCGTCCGAGTTGCCCCAGACGCGGTTGTTGCGCACGATCTGGTTGCGCGTTTCCATCAGCGCCAGCCCGGCGCGGTTGCGGTAGACCTCGTTTTCCTCCCAGACGTTGTCGTAGGAGTTCATGTAGTGCGTTCCGTAGCGCACGTCGTGGATCTTGTTGCCGCGGAACAGGGCGTGATGCGAGACATCCACGTAGATGCCGTCGCGGCTGAAGCTGATCTGGTTGCCGACGATCTGCGCGCCGGTGGTGTTGTACAGCTGGATGCCGTTGCCGCGCTGCGCCGACGCATAGTCGCGCTTGCCGGCGATCAGGTTGCCGATCACGCGCGGGTCCTTCACGCCCTCGACCCAGAGGCCGAACAGGCTGTAGACGATGTCGCAGTCCTTCACCACCACCCGGTCGGCGCCCGGCTGGATATAGATGCCCGCGTTCTGCGCGCCCAAATCGTCGCCGCTGTCCCTGACGATCAGTCCCTCGACCGTGACGTCCGCCGAGACGATGCGGATGGTGTCGCCGACCAGGCCGCCGCTGAGGGTCGGCCGGCCGATGCCCCTGATCGTGAGCGGCTTGTCGATGCGCAGGTGGTCCTCGTACTGGCCGCGCTCGATCGAGACGGTGTCCCCGGCTTCGGCGCGCGCCACCGCGGCGGCGATGGACTCGCCCGGGTGAACGCGGATTTCCGCGGGCTGGGCCGCGACCGCCACGGCGCCGAGCAGCAGAGCGGCGCCCCAATGCTTCATGCGAGCGCTCAGTAGAGCCATCGCAACTCCGGCAACCGGTGCAGCACCTGCAGCACGCCGACGCCCTTCATGGCCAGGAACAAGGTCGCGCCGATGATCAGGTTCTTCAGGCAGACGTAAGCGGCCATGTCGGCCCACGTGGCCGGGCGCAGCTTGCGGCCCCACCAGGGCCCTTCCTTGACGCACGGCTTGTAGATCATGCGCGTCACCATCTCGTAGGCGCTCCAGGCCAGCCACCAGCCCAGGATGATGCCGGGCCCCAATTTGCCCGCGGCGCCGAGCAGCCAGGCCCAGGTCACGAGGACGGCCAGCCCGATGCCGGCGGCCCTGAAGAAGATCGGGTGCTCCAGGAACTGCCGGTTCCAGGGCAGGAGGTGATCGACGAGCTCGCCGCGCAGCCACGCCAGCACTGCGCGTGCTCCCAACGGCTGCGGCTTGGGCGCGGGCGGTGGTGCGGTGCCGACGGGAATGATCGGGATGTAATAGCCGTTGGCGCCGATCGCCGTCAGGGGCTGTCCGGCGCGGGTGCGCGCCTTGCGTTCCTTGGCCAGCGGCGGGCAGCTGTGGTCGTCGTAATACATGACCATGCAGTCCAGGCACAGCAGGCATTCGCGCTGATCGATCCGCCCTTTGCTGTCGATGGCCTGCGATTCGCAGCCATGCTCGCATGCGGTGCAAGGCCCGCACTCCTCCTTGCGCTTCAGGCCCCACCAGCGGAAGGTGGAGGGAATCGCCAGGCTTGCGCCGAGCGGGCACAGGTATTTGCAGAAGGGGCGCTCGATGAACAGGGCGGCGGCGAGCAACAGGCCCCAGAACGTCACGAAGGGCCACGATCGGTTCCACACGCCCACCAGGAAGGTCGTCTTGAACGGTTCGATTTCCGCCAGCTTCTCGGCCGTCTCCATCGAGTAGAACGACACCGCCAGCAGGCCCGCGAAGACGCCGTACTTCACCCACTTCAGTTTGTCGTGCAGGCGCTGGGGCAACTTGCCCTGGAAGCGTTTCAGCCCAAGCGCTCCGCCGACCTTGTGCACGATTTCGGTCAGCGCGCCATAAGGGCAGAGCCAGCCGCAGAACATGCCGCGGCCCCAGAAGAACACCGAAATGATGATGAACCACCAGAACAGGAAGATGAACGGATCCGAGAGGAACAGGCTCCATTCCCACTTGAAGAGGATCTCGTGGAACCAGGTCAGCACCTGCGTCACCGAAGGCTGCGCCATCAGGTGGAAGCCGGCGAACCCGATGCTGATGCCCCACAGCGCGTACTTCGGATACGAGACCCAGCGCTTGTCCTTGCGACTGGAGCGCCGCACCAGCCAGTCGCGGCAGGCATAGAGGATGCCCGCTGCGGCGAGGAAAGCGACGAAGAGTGCGATCTCGACCGGCCGGGCGCGCCAGATCTTCAGCCACGCGGGAGCCGTCCGTTCAACATGCGGGCGGCCGCCTTCGAGGTAGCGCGCGGGCAACCAATACTCCTCGTCGAAACTGACGAAGGACTTCGCTCCCGTTTCCCGGTCCTTGCGATTGCCGAGGAAGACCAGGCTCCACGGATATGCATCCGAGAAGCTCGGGCTGCGGATGATGAAGATGCCGGACTCGTGGAACGCCGGCGCGCCGGCCGCATGCACTTCATACAGGTTGAGGTAATCGAGGTCGCGGAACGTGAACGTATCCATGTCCTGCGCGACCTGGATTCGATCGAAGATGCCGCCGCGCACGAAGCCCGAGCCCTTGAACGACTCGACCCCGTTGCCGATGACGAAGATCGCATGTTCGCCGGGCTTGAGCGTGCGCATCAGCGAGTCATAGCCGCTCTCGCCCAGGATATTGCGGCCGACGGCGGGTGCGTCGAGCGCACCGAAATACAGGTCGATCAAGGCCTGGCCATTGGGCTCGGCCCCGACTTCATCCGGCTGGACCGTCAGCCGCTGCACACCGCCCGCGTCCACCAGCTGCTGCCAGTCGAGCCGCTGCGGCGCGGCCGCGAAGCGGGCCTGCGCGCGCAGCGTGGGCGCCAGGATGCCGACCTGTTTGGCGATGTCCATCGCCGAGCGCACGATCGCCTGGTTCTCGGACACCACCGTCACCGTCGCGCCGCTGATGGCGTCCAGCCCGATGTAGCCCTGATCCGCGTGGGCCTTGCCGATCTCCATCCGGGAACCGATGAATTTGCCGACGTATTGCTGCATGAAGCGGGTCAACGCCGTTTCGGGGATACCCAGCAGCAGGATCGGCTCCGAGTGGCGCAGCACCTTGACGCCGGCGATCGTGCCACGCGTGTCCATGCCGATCAGGGTGACGATCGGCTTGCCGGAGTAGCCGGGAATGTCGACGATGTCGGTCGAGAGGAACACATAGCCGGCCAGCTCGCGTTTGCCCGCCGTGGTCCGCCAGGCTTCGACGTAGGGCGGGCGGCCCTTGCGCGGCGAGAAGCTGTCGGCTCCCGGCAGCACCTCGCCGCAGGGCGCATAGGCGCACAGGTCCGGCTGAGTCGCCAGCTGCGCCGGCAATTCCGCCTCGTACGCCTGACCGCCGCTGACCGTCGCGCCCGCGGGCGCGATGATGGCCAGGGCCGCCAGCAACGCAGCAACGATCCGCAGAACGAGAATCCTCACGAATTGACCCTTCTGCCGATCCCCGCCACTCAGGCCTCCACCAGCATGCGCGAGCGCATCTCGAGGTGCAGTGCGTGGCAGAAGTTGGTGCAGTAGGCCCAGTAGACGCCGGGCTTGTCGGCCTTGAACGTCACCGACTTGGTTTCCTGCGGGTTCACGATGAAGTTGATGTCGTACTTCGGGATCGCAAAGCCGTGCGTCAGGTCCTCCACCTTGTCGAGGTTGGTCAGGATGATGGTGACCTCGTCGCCCTTCTTGACCGTCCACTCACGCAGACCGAACGTGGGCGCCTGGGAAGTGAGGTAAACCGTGACCTTCCTGCCTTTGCGCTCGACCCGGCATTCCTTGGCGTCCTTGACCGCGTTCGGGAAGTCGTTGATGTCATAGACCTGCTTGGTCTTGATCAGCTCGCGCCGGATGATGATCGAGTCGTGCGGTTCCGAATAGACGGCGTGGTCGGCCACCAACTTCATCTTGTCGCCGCTGATGTCGATCAGCTGCGCGGTTTCCGGGTGCAGCGGCCCCACCGGCAGGAAACGGTCCTTGGAGAACTTGTTGTCGGACAGGAAGAACTTGCCGTCCGCTTCCTTGGTCTCGCCCATCGACGTGAAGCCGTGGCCGGGCTGGTATTGCACGTCGATGCGATCCACCACCGGCTTGGCCGCCTTGTCGCCCTTGTACGACTTGATCGCAGCCTCGATATTCCACTTGACGATCTGGCTGTCCAGGAACAGGGTCGTGTACGCGTTGCCCCGGTTGTCGAACGCGGTGTGCAGTGGCCCGAGGCCGATCTCGGGTTCGGCGACCACCGTGTCGCGCGGCTCCTTCAGCTGGCCGTCGAACCATTGCAGCACCAGGCCGTGGTCGATGAGGGTCGCCGTCGGCGACAACTTGCCCGAGCAGGCGTAGTACTTGCCGTCCGGGCTGGTGTTGACGCCGTGCGGGTTCTTCGGAACCGGCACGTACAAGGTCAATGAAGTCTTCGGATCGGGGTTGGCCGCCTTGGTGCCGTCCACCACCGGGACCTTCGAGGTGCCGATGCGAAACGTCTTGCCGGCCTTGACCGCCGCTTCGATGCGCTCGATATGGAAGAAGACGCAGGCGTCGCGCTCGGCGGCCATGGTCTCTTCATAGTGAACGCCGTTCTCGGAGTTGTACTGGTTCGAGCAGGCCAACTTGCCGTCGTACGAAGTTGCCACCAGGTCGAGGTTGCCGTCCACCTTGACCTGCCAACGCGGCTCCATGGTTTCCGCATCGACGCAGGTGAAGAGGCAGAAATAATTCTTCGGATTGTTGAGGTCGCGCCCGTCGTTGGGCTGCGGGATGTGGAACTCGCTGCCGCAAAACACCCGGGTCGTGTAGTTGATCTTGGGATCGACCGGGTCGCGCTTGTCGGGGAAGATCCCGTGAAAGCCCTGCACGTTGGGCAATTCGGTGATCTTGTCGCACTCCATCGTGTCCAGCCGGACGCGCGCGATGCGGCTGTGGATCTTGTCGTTGACGAAGATGTACTTGCCGTTGTACGTGCCGTCGGTATAGGAGGGGTGGACGTGGTGCGTATCGCCCGTGCAGTACTTCAGGCTGCCGTCCGGCTTGGTGCCGATGATCTTCTTCGATTCGTTGGTGATGCCCCATCCGACGAGGCAGTCGATGTTGAACACCGGAATGCGCTTGAACAGCCGGCCCGAGGGCAGGCCGTAAATGCGCATTTCACCCGAATGCCCGCCCGACGAAAACGAGTAGTAGGTATCCAGCTGGCCCGGCGGGACCTCGTACTTGCTGTAGTCGATCTCGCCCGGCCCGCCGTTGGCCTTGGGCGCCGACGAGGCTGCCCCGGCGGACTTGGCGGAATCGGATGACGTGTTGCAGCCGGCCAGCCCGATCGACAGCCCGGCTCCGGCCACCGCGACGGCGCCGTTGCTCAAGAAACTGCGCCGGTCCGGCCGCGCCGGCTTCACCGACTCCGTTGCCTTGCCCCTTGTTGTTTTTTGAGCCGCTTCGCTGAGGTGGCGAGCAGCCTTGTTTTCCCCTTCGCTCATGAGATGTCCTTTTGGATGTGAAAGAGTCTATGCCTCAGGTAGATAAGATGCACGGCGAATACATCTTTTCCTTCTTGGCAAGTCGGGATCATCCCGGTGCCGACCCACGGCCCAGTTGCGGTAAGTCAACGCGATCCAGGATCGCAGTCACTTTTTTTGCGGCGCGCGGGCCGTAGAATGCGCGTCTACCGGTTTTGACCATCCCCCTGAGCCAACTGAATGAACAACATGAAAAGACTCGCCTTGACCCTCGCGATTTCCGCTGCCACCCTGCTTGCTGCTTGCGGCAAGAAGGAAGAGGCGCCCGCGCCCGCCGCGACGACGCCAGCACCGGCAAGCACCACGCCCGCCGCGGCCTCGCCCGCTGAAAATACCGTCGGCAAAGCGACGTTCACCAAGGTGTGCTCCGTGTGCCACGCAGCCGGCGTGGCCGGCGCGCCCAAGCCCGGTGACAAGGCCGACTGGGGCCCGCGCATCGCGCAAGGCAAAGAGGTGCTGTACAAGCACGCTATGGAAGGCTTCACCGGCAGCAAGGGGCAGATGCCCCCGCGCGGCGCATCGCCGTCGCTCACCGACGACGAGGTGAAGGCCGCCGTCGATTACATGGCGGACCAGTCGAAGTAGCGCTTGACCGCTGTCAGGCCTGCGGCGCCGGGTAGGTCACCCGCAGCACCTCGATCTCCTGCGTACCGGCGGGCGTGACCAGCTTGACGACATCGCCTGCGCGCGCCTTGAGCAAGGCACGGGCAATCGGCGAGATCCAGCTCACTTGGCCGTGCGCGCTGTCCGCTTCGTCGATGCCGAGGATGGTGACGGTGCGCTCCTGGCCCGACTCCTCCGCATACGTCACGGTCGCGCCGAAGAACACCTGATCGCCGCCGTAGTGAACGGCCGGGTCGGTCACTTCGGCCAGCTCGAGGCGCTTCGTGAGGAAACGGATGCGCCGGTCGATCTCGCGCAGGCGCTTCTTGCCGTAGATGTAGTCGCCGTTTTCCGAACGGTCGCCGTTGCTGGCCGCCCAATGCACGATCTCGACCACCTTCGGGCGCTCCTCGTCCATCAGCTGCAGCAGTTCGGCCCGCAGCCGCGCATAGCCCTGCGGCGTCATGTAATTCTTCGCGCCGCCGCCGACCTCGGGCAACGAGGCTTCTTGGTCCTCGTCCTCCTCGCGATCGTCTTCCTGGGTAAACGCCTTGCTCATGCCGCAAGCATAACGAGGCGGCGAGCCCTTGCGCGCTGGCTTTGTCCTACAGGCGCATGCGCCCTGTCCTACAAGCGTAAACGCGTGTATCGTGGAACATCGGACGAACTCAGGAAATCTCATGGCCGCTGTTTTTCCCGTTCCCACCCTGCCCCGGCAGGGCCTGCAGGGCTCAGTGCCCGGCGGGCGGCCAGTGTGAGACGCCTGGAACGCGAGGGCGAAAATGAAACGATGCACGAGCGCAAGGCGCGCTGGGGCTCACGCGAGGTGGGCGCCATGGCGCTAGTGGCCGAGGCGCAGCAGGCCGGCCCGGGTTCCGCCAGCGGCCGCCGGCCACGCACGGGCGCCGAAGCGGCGCGCTACGGGGTGCTCAGGCGACTGGCCCCGGCACTCAAGCACGACATGGTCGTCAACCTGCAGGCGATCTCGATGATGGCCGAAGTGTTGAACGCGCGCCTCGAACGGGCCTCGCCCGGCGTGGCCGAGTTCCAATCGAGCATTTCGAAGCTCAACCGGCTGGCCCGGGACGCGGTGATGAACTGCCTGAAGGTCGCCGCCTGGATCGAACCGGGCGAAGACGAGGGCGTGCGGCTGAAGGAAGGCATCGAGGAATGCCTGGCGCTGCTCGGGACCAACTTCAATTTCCGCGGTTTCGTCATCGTCACCGAGCTGCCCGAAAGCGAGTTCGAGGTGTGGCGGGTGACGCTGCGAAACCTGCTGGTCGCCTCGCTGATCGCCCTGACCGATGCCGCCTCCGGACCGAGCGAGGTGCGCGTGAAAGCCGAAGTCGTCGACGGGTTCGCCGAAGTCTCGGTTCGCTTGACCGCGCGGCAGGACGAGTTCGAGGCCATGCCGTTCGGGCCCAGCTACCGGCAGCTCGAATGGGCCGACGTGCAGGCGCTCGCCACGGCCGAATCCGTCGAGCTGGTACGCGGCCCCGAGCAGATCGTCATGCGCATCCCGCGGGCGGTGCCCACGGCGCCGCTGCGCATCGCGCCGGTGTGACGCCGGTCCCCGGGCTCCCTCAGCCTTCGATTTCGTCCATGAACGCTTCAAGCTGCTCGATGCCGAGCGGCCGGCAGAACAGGTAGCCCTGGTACGCGTGGCAGCCCTGCTGCGCGAGGAAGGCGCGCTGCGCCTGGGTCTCGACGCCCTCGGCGATCACGCTCAGGCCGAGGCTCTGCGCCAGGCCGACGATCGTGCGGGCGATGGCAGCGTCGTTCGCGTCCGTCAGGATGTCCTTGACGAACTCGCGGTCGATCTTGAGCTGGTCCAGCGGCAGGCGCTTCAGATACGACAGCGACGAGTAACCCATGCCGAAATCATCGAGCGACAGCGTGACGCCCATGTCCTTGAGCGTTCCCATCTTGGCCACCGTCACTTCGATGCCGTCCGCCAGCAGGCTTTCGGTCAACTCGAGCTTGAGCTTGTGCGGCGCGATGTCGGCATTCGCGATCGCGGTCATGACCTCGTCCACGAAGTCTGGATGGCGGAACTGGCGCACGCTCACGTTGACGGCGATGCTCAGGTGGCTGCGATCCGGCCTTTTCGCCCACTCCGCCAGCTGCGCGCAGGCCCGCTCCAGCACCCAGCGGCCGATCGGCACGATCAGCGAGGTCTCCTCGGCGGTCGGGATGAAGTGCGCGGGCGGCACCAGTTCGCGCTGCGGATGCCGCCATCGCAACAGCGCTTCCACACCCGTCATGCGCCCGTCGGCGCCCACCTGCGGCTGGTAGTCGATCAGGAACTGGCTCTCGCGCCAGGCCTCGCGCAAGTCCGTGGCCAGGGCCGCGTTGGCCGTGACGACCGCCTGCATTTCCGGGTCGAAAAAGCACACGGTGTTGCGCCCGGCGCTCTTGGCCTGGTACATCGCGAGGTCGGCCTGCTTGAGCAGTTCGCTCACGGTCCAGGGCGCCCGCCCGAACAGCGTCACGCCGATGCTGCAGGTGCTGTGGTGCAGGTGTCCCGAGAGCAGATAAGGCTCGCCCAGGCGCGACAGGATGCGCTCACTCACGATACGCGCTCCCGCGGCCGGCTCCAGCGGTTTGTGGCCGGTGTTTTCCAGCAGGATCACGAATTCGTCGCCGCCCAGGCGCGCGACGGTGTCGCCGCGCGCCACGCACGAGCGCAGGCGCTCGGCGACCTGCTGCAGCAGCAGGTCGCCCTTCTGGTGCCCGAGGGTGTCGTTGAGCACCTTGAAGTTGTCCAGGTCGATGAACATCAGTGCGCCCTCGCGCGGCCGGTCATGGTCGGACAGCGCGCGCTGCAGGCGGTCCAGCAGCAGCTGCCGGTTGGGCAGCCGTGTGAGCGGATCGTAGAACGCGAGGTATTGGATCTTTTCCTCGGCCATCTTGCGTTCGGTCACGTCACGCCCGACCGCGACCCAGTGCGTGAGTTTGCGCTCGTGATCCCACACCGGCGAGACCTCCAGGTCGACCCAGAACGCCTCGCCGTTCTTCTTGTAATTGATCAGGTCCACGCGCGCGGGCTGCCATTGCTCGAGCGCGGCGCGGATGCGATCGAGTTCCTCGCGCTGCGTGGCGGGCCCTTGCAACAGCCTGGGCGTGCGCCCCATCACCTCTTCGCGCGAATACCCGGTGCGGCGCTCGAACGCCTCGTTGACGAACACGATGCGCGGGCCGGGCTCGTTGAACGGGCCGGCCTCGGTGATGATCACGATGTCGTTCAGGCGGGCGATGCTGCTTTCGAGCAGCCGCAACTGCTCTTGCGACTTGTGGCGCGCAGTGACGTCGCGCAGGTGCACGGCGATCCCGCCCCCGAACGGATAGGCCCGCGCCTCGATGCGCTTGGACAGGTTCGCGTCGAGTTCCTCGACCTCCAGCACTTCGCCGGCGGCGAACGCGCGCTTGAACTGCTCCTCCATTCGCAGGCGCACCGTCTTCTGGAACGAGTTCCAGATCTTCCTGCCGAGCAGGTCCGCGGCCGGTCGGCCCAGCAGCCACTCGACCTGCTCGTTCACGTAGGTGAAGCGCCCGTCGCGATCGATCGTGGCGAACGCCTCGCCCGGGCCCATGGCCCCGCCCATGCTGGCGGTGTGCCGCAGCAGCGTGCCCGGCCGGTGGCCTTGCGGCGCGATCTCCTGCACCGCGCCTTCCACGCGCAGGATGCGCCCGTCGGCGTCGCGCACGGCGTGGCCGATGCTGCGCACCCACGCGCGCCGGTTCTGCAGCGTGACGATCTGCATCTCCTCGTCGAAGGGCTCGCCCGCCTTCGCGCAAGCCTGCACCAGGGCCTCCACCTGCTGGCGCCACTCGGGCGCGTAGAGCGCGAACGCCTCCTCGCGCGCCGGGGAGAACCCGGGCGGGGCGCCGTGGATGCGGGCCAGCTCGTCGCTCCAGAGCAAGCGACCGGAAGCGACGTCCAGCGTCCACACGCCCGCGAAGGCCGTGCGCTCCAGCAGGCTCAGCAGGCTCTCGATGTGTTGCAGGGGCGGCGATTCCATGAGGTCAGTACCAGGCGGATGCGCTCGGCAATCCACATATTAAGGCTCGCTCGGGTGCTCTGCGGGGCCCGGTAGGCAGTGTCCTACAGCGAGACGCGGACTCATCCGGGGGGCTGCCTGAGCTTTTCGTGTTTACAGTCCAACATGCCCTGACCACTTCGAGAAGCGAGTTCCCGTGCAAGTGCAAGCCTTTGTCGTTGAGGACAACCCGACCATTCGGGAAAACCTCGTCGGAACACTCGAAGAACTCACGTGCGTCAAGGTGGCCGGCACGAGCGCTACGGAGGAAGAGGCGCTGGCATGGCTCGAGCAGAACATGGACCGCTGGGACGTCCTGATCGTCGACCTGTTCCTCAAGCAGGGCAGCGGCATCCACCTCGCGCAGCGAATCTCGCGGCGGCGGCCGAGCCAGAAAGTGGTGGTCTTCAGCAACTACATCAACGCCAACGTGCGCAAGCGCTGCGCGCAGCTCGGCGTCGATGCGGTGTTCGACAAATCGACCGAGATCGATTCGCTGGTGGATTACTGTTCGCACCAGTGTTTCCGCATTGCGCAGGCCCAGGCCGCCGCGGCCTGAGCCGCAGCCCCGCTCAGGACCCGCCATCCTCATCATTGCGCCTGCGCGCGCGGTACGCGTGACCCAGCAGCGCGCCGACGAACGCCAGCACGACCAGCGGCAGCAGCCACCAGTAACCGCGCTCGGTGAGCGACGGCCGCGACTCGCGCGCCATGCCCTGGCCCGAAGGATCAATGGTATTGAGCTCGGCTCGCAGGCCGGTCATGCCGATGATGGCGATGTTGCCCCCCGACAGGCGCATCGGTTTGTCCATCGGTGGCGCCTCGCGCCCGAGGGTGCGGTAGATCGCGCCGGCATCGCGGCCGATGCGCGTCACCTCGAGCAAGCCCGCGCGGTTGAGCCCGCTGACGTCGAGCAGGGGCCGCTCCGATTCCTCCCCCACGAAAAGACGACCGCCCTGCAGCTTGACGTCGCTGCGGTCGGCGTCCTTGAGCGGCACGTCGATGGCCAGGAAAGGGCCCTTGATCTTGGGTGGACCGACGTCCACCACCGGAATGAAGCGCGCGCGGCCAGGTGCCACCCCCGTGCTAGCGGCCAGCGTGATCACCCGTGGCAGCGTATTTTGCGAATCGTAGAGATAGGCGATCGGCACCAGCAGGTTCACGCCGTTCGCGAACCGCGAGATGAGTCCGCTGAAATCTCCCATCGGTTCGATCTTGTCGAGCAAGATGTGGCTGCTGGCCAGCACCGACACCGGGTAAGCCTCGGGCGATTCGCGGCAGCGGTCGCTGGCTTGCTGGCGCACGAAAGAAACGCGGATGTCGTTTCGGGTGCTCAGCACATTGCGCGGAATCGGCGCCATGATGCGCTCGCGGCGGCCGTTGGCCTCCATTTCCTTGGCGGCCAGCAGCACATCGTTGAGGAACACCGACACCACCGGCGGCGTGCGCGATGCACCGGGCGCGGCGGCCACGTCCATGACCAGCGTGCCGGGGCCGCGCCCGTCCATCGCGACCGCGCCGATGTCGAAGCCGGCCGTCCAGTCCGCGCGCGACAGCACGTCCAAGGTGGCCGGTTTGGCGCCCAGATACTTCAATGACACGGCGGCGAGATCGGCCCTGGGTTCGTCGGCGGCGTGCACGACCAGCGACGGGCCCATCGCGACCTGTTGCCACGAGTCACTGAACAGCGCGGCGGCGTGAGCGCCGGCATCGGGCCCCACCACGATCGCGGGCCGCCCGAAAACGTTGGTCAGCCTGACCTGGCCCGCCGCCAGTTGCAGGCCCCAGCCTTCCAGGGCCTGCGCGCGCCATTGTGCGAACGGCTCCAGCACCTCGGCCGGCAACTGGGCGCGCAACTCGTCGAGCGCCTGGGCCAGCACGCTGCCGGTGGCGCGATCGCCGATCACGATATCTGGCTGCAGCGGTCCGGCCTGCCCCAACGCCATCAAGGCGCCGATCTCCGCGACCTCCTTGATGCGGCGCTTGCCGCCGTCGGCCAGCGCGGCGAAGGCCGGAATGCGGCGCAATGCGGAGGGGACCACCACGCCTTGCAGGTCGACCACGTCGCCCACCCCGGGCAAGGCCTTGATGCGGGGCCGCTTGCCGGCGCGCTCCAGGGCGACGCCCAGCCGCCAAGCCGAGTCGTACGCGTCCGCCGACAGCTTGTTGCCCGCGATCATGATCAGCGGCGAAGACGGCAGCGCCGCCCAGGCCGTGGAGAGGTCCTGCACTGCCGAGCCGTCGTAGCGGTACGTGAAGCGCGTGGAAGGTTCGATGCGCAGCAGGTTGCCGGGCGTGCGCGAGTCGGTGCAAGTGTTCTCGCGTCCGATCGCGGTGCGCCAGTCGATGTTGAACCGCACGATCCCGCTCGGCCGTGGCGTGCCGTCCACCGCGAGCGTGAGGCTGCCGTCGCCCCGCTCCGCGGCGACCGGACGGGCCGACACGGGGAAGCCGTCGAGCGAGAGGATCAAGGTCGTGCGGCCGCCGTCGGCGCGCACGAAGCTCGCGTCGACCTGCAAGGTTGCGTTGGCCAGCGGAACGCCCGGCGGCACCGGCAGCGCGATTTCCCGCTGTGTCTCCGGATAACCCAGCACCAGCGGCCCGTTGAATCCCAGGTCGGCAAAGGTCACCACGCGCGAGATCCAGCGCTCGGCGTTCATGCGCCGGAACACTTCGGGGGCTGACACCGCGGAGGCGGCCGCTCCGGGAGGCAGGGCCGTTGCGGGCGCCTGCGCCGCCGCCAGGGCGGGCAAGCAGACCAATGCGGCCAGCGCGTGTCGGCGGGCTGCCGAGGCTGCCCAGGCCCGGCGCGTCGGCTCGACGTTCATGACACCCTCGCTACCACAGTTCTTCACGGTTGGCTCCGATCCCGGCACACGAAGCACAGCATTCGCACGGTCTTCGCACGCGATGGCCGCGGCGACCGCGGAACCACTGCTGAGGCACGCGGCTCTAGCATGGCGGCGCTGCCTCAGCTTGTGTGTTTCAAACCGGCAGGTCAATTTAGAATTTGTAACGAAGGTGCCCCGCAGCAAGCTCGCCGCGCGGCGTAGGAGACTGCTTACGATGAGCTGGCAAACCCATGACTGCGCCATTCCTGTATCGTCAGCCCCGGGGGAAAACGGCCGCGTCTCGTCACGGCTGAACACTGCCGTGCTCGCCGCGGCGCATCAAGGAGTTTCCCGATGAATCGCTGGATTTTGCCGCCCGTCGCTTTCGCGATCGCCGCTGTCGGGATGTGGGTGGTTGGCCGCGCCGTGGATTTGGGGCGCTACGATTTCCGGTACCAGGGCGCGCTCGCCATCGGGCTGGTCGTCCTGGGCCTGCTCGTGATAGTCGTCAGCCTCAGGATTTTCGCCTCCGCCGGCACGACGGCCAATCCGGCGCAGCCACGCAACGCCAGCGAGCTGGTGACTTCCGGCGTGTATTCACTGTCGAGGAATCCGATGTACGTGGGCGACGCCGTCATGCTGGCCGGCATTGCCGTTTGGGTCGGAAGCGTGCTGAACCTGGTGCTGCTGGCGGCCTTCATCGCGTACATCGACCGGGTGCAGATTGCCGCGGAGGAGCAGGCGCTGGCGGCGATCTTCGGCGACCGCTACGCGGCGTACTGCCGCCGGGTCCGAAGGTGGCTTTGACGTCCATCAGCCGGCCGCACCGGATTGCGAATCGTGCGCCATGAAAAACGGCTTGGGTGCTGGAAACACCCAAGCCGTTCTGGTTGGCGTTGGTGGTGCGGCTGGCAGGATTCGAACCCACGACCCCTTGGTTCGTAGCCAAGTACTCTATCCAACTGAGCTACAGCCGCTGAGCGGACGATTATATCAGCCGGAAGCAGCCGGCCTGCCCGGGGGCCGTGGCGCGCGAGCGCGGCAGCGTCAATGAACGAGCGCGGCTTCGATCTCGGCGAAACTGTCCGCCGCCTCCGGCACCTGCAATGGCGTGCCGAGCTGGCGCGCGATCTGCGACAACGAGAAGATGCCGCGCACCTCGATGCCGTCCTCGCCGTGCTGCGTGACCAGCGCATGGTGGCGGCGCGTGCGTTGCAGGCTGGCCACGACGTGGCCGACGCAGGCGCCCTCGATCGTGCGCAGATCGAACGCGTCCAGCCGGCTCGCGGGCGTCATGACGTCCCCGACGAGGATTTCCGAGTGGCGCACGCCGCGTTCGCGCGCCAGCGTCACCGGCTTTTCGCCGAGGATGTCCGTCGCGGTGACGATACCGACCAGCAGGTCCTGCTCATCCAGCACGAGCAGCATGCGCACGCCGCGGTTGATCATGTACCGGTTGGCCTCCCCGACCGACATGCCCGGCAATGCCACCGCGGCCGCGACCTGGGTGAGGTCGGTCATCACGAGGAGCGCCGGCGAATCCAACGTGATCTCGGGCTGCTCCTGCGAGGGCCGGCACAGGCGCACGCCGCCCGTGAGGGGTCTGCGACTCGACAAGGCTGGGTAGCTTCGCATTTTTTCGCCTCCAGTTGGAAGTTCATACTTATAACCGGCCTGCGTGCGGCGCGCGGGCGCCCATCACGCGGCCCCAGTTGGAGCATTGTCTTGGCCGGCGCAAGGATTCGGGGGCGGCGCTCGCCCGCGGCAGTGCCGCTCGCAGTTGATCCTGGTCAATCATCGCGACCGGCGGACCCCTAGACTGGTTTTCCAGGGGACACCCGAAGAACATGTGCGCGGCTTTTTCAGGTCGCATCGGCACTGGCTCGTGAGGGGCTTGCGGGTGAATGAAGGATGATTGACAAACGTGCGATTTCCCGCGCACGCGCTTGCCTGTCATCCGCGCGAAACAAGTGCGAGGACCAGGCGCAATGATGTTCAAGGTGACGACCCCGCCCCGGATTTTCGGGGCCATCAGCCTGTTGGTGATCGCGGCTGTCGTGGTCGGCACGGGCCTGATCGAGGCGCCGTTCTTCCGCCAGTCGATCATCGACCGGGAGGCGGCCATCGTGCGCGACATGGTCAACGCCTTGGCCGCGCAGCATGGAATCAGCGCCGAGGACATGGAACACCATGCCGAGCCGAAAGCCGCGCGGAAGCTCGACGAAACCTTCGGCTTGCTGCGAAAGCTGCCCGGTACCGAGCGGATCAAGATCTTCAACCGGGACAACGTGATCATCTGGTCCGACGATTATTCGCGACTGGTCGGCACCCGGCGCACCACCCACCTCGAGCGGCTGACACGCGCGATGCACGGCGAAGTGCAGGCCGTGTTCAACACCGTGGGCAAGGACCTGCGACTCGACGAGCAGGGCCCCCCGATGCCCCAGTCGATCGAGAGCTACGTGCCGATCCTCACGCACGAGGCCGACAGCCCCGCCACGGTGATCGGCGTGCTCGCGCTCTATCGCGATCCGCAGGACCTGAACCGGACGATCCGCCAGGGGATGTACCTGCTATGGATGTTCACGGGCGGAACGGGCCTGATCCTGTTCTTCGCCCTCTACAAGGTATTCGACCTGGTGTACAGCCGGCAGCAGACGGCGGAGTCGAAGTTCAGCAAGCTCACGGTCGAACACGAACGCATCGTGCAGATCGAGAAGATGTCGGCCATGGGCGAACTGGTGGGCGAGATCGCGCACCAGCTGAACAACCCGCTGGTGGGCGTCATCAACCTGACCCAGCTCGCCGAGCGCCAGGTAAGCGATCCGCAGCGCGTTTCCGAACTGCTGGCCGAAGTGCGCAAGGCCGGGACCGAATGCCGCGCCATCGTGCAGCGCATCCTGCGCATCAACCAGGCGTCGCGCTCCACCATCCAGCAGACCGATATCGGCGAACTGGTGCAGGACACGATCGCGTTCTGCCAGCACAGTGTCGCCCTCAAACATTCGGTGGACTACCCGAAACCAGGGCGCAAGCACGTGCTCGACGTGGACCCGGTGCTCATTCGCCAGGCGCTGTTCAACCTGATCCATAACGCCGTCCTCGCCGCGCCGGACAAGCAGGTGCGCGTGTCGCTGGCCGAGGCGCAGCGCGATTCGGCCCAAGGGGTGCTGCTCAGCGTGACGGACGCCGGGCCGGGTTTCAGCCGCGAAACGGCAGGCAAACTGTTCAAGCCGTTTTTCACGACGCGCGCCAACGGCACGGGATTGGGACTGTCGGTGGCCCAGCACATCGCCATGAAACACGGTGGCGTGGTTCTTGCTGAAAACCTTGTCGCGGGCGGCGCGAGATTCAGCATCTGGCTGCCCAAAATGATGAAGCCATGAAGTCGAAAATACTCCTCGTCGATGACGACCCTTTCACGCGCCGGCTGTTCGAAAATCTCTTTCGCGACGCAGCGATCGAGCTGGTGACCGCCACCAACGTCGCCGAAGCGCGCAACGCATACGAGCTCGGCGACTTCAACCTGGTCATCCTCGACCAGCGCCTGCCGGACGGCAACGGCCTGGACCTGTTCGCCGAGATGCGCAAGCTCAGGCCGCGGCAAACCGCGCTGATGATCACCGGCTATGCGCAGGTGCGCGACGCGATGCGTGCAGTAAGGGACGGCCTGTTCGACTACCTCACCAAGCCATTCGAGAACCTTGAAGAGCTGGAAGCCGTCATTTCCAAGGCGCTGGAAATGGATCGCGCCTACCGCGAGATCGCCGACCTGCGGGAACTGTTCACCTCGCGTTCCGGCGACCCGATCGTCATCAGCCATTCGGTGGCGATGGAAAAGCTCCTGGTCCAGTTGCGCCAGGCCGCTCCCCTGGACACGACGGTGCTGATCGAAGGCGAGAGCGGAACCGGCAAGGAAGTGATCGCGCAGCTGTTGCACGCACTGAGTTCGCGCTCGCGCGGGCCGATGAAGGCGCTCAACTGCGGCGCCTTGTCGGAGTCACTGATCGAAGCCGCCTTGTTCGGCTACGAAAAGGGAGCGTTCACGGGCGCCGTGAAGACCACGGCCGGCTATTTCGAGGAGGCCCACAACGGCACGATCCTGCTGGACGAGATCGCCGACATGAGCCCGAAGCTCCAGGTCAGCCTGCTGCGTGTGCTGCAGGAAGGCACCTTCGTGCGGCTCGGCAGCACCGTGCAACACCCGTCGAATTTCCGGCTGATCTCGGCCACCAACAAACCGCTGGACGTCGAAGTGGCGGCGGGGCGTTTCCGCTCCGACCTCTATTACCGGATCAACGTGGTGCCCCTGCGCGTTCCGCCGCTGCGGGAACGCCGCGAAGACATTCTTCCGCTGGCGCTGTCCTTCCTCGAGCACTTCAATCGCAAATTCAACAAGGCCGCCGGGCCGCTGCAGCCGGACGCGGTGGCCGGCCTGGAGGGCGCACATTGGCCGGGCAATGTGCGCGAGCTCAAGCACACGATCGAGCGCGCAGTGGTGATCAATCGCGGCGGCGCCATATCCGTTGCGGACCTCGGGGTCGAAGCCGCCGCGTCCGAGGCGGCCGTCCTGCCGACGCAGCCGCTGCCGTATCGGGAGGCGCACCTGCGCTTCGAGCGCACGTATTTTTCGAATCTCCTGCGCCTGGCCGACGGCAACGTGTCCGAGGCCTCGCGCCTTTCCGGCATCGCGCGCCAGAACATCTACGGCCACCTGGAACGCGCCGGCGTTGTCACGAAGACATGACAGATGTCACGTTTGAGTGATGACACCTAAGGTAAGCTGGCCGCGCCGCCCCCGTCCGTTCCATTCCTGCTCCTGCTCTCTCGACCACGATCCGGGTGCGTTCGCGTGAGATGCGGCCCGTAGGTGCTTGGCATGCACTTTGCTCATGGAATGCCGTTCGAATTCGCCCGGTCCGTCCGCCGTCACCAGCAGACACGAGCAGACCAAGCCGACCCGGAACACTGTGTTGGGCAGTTCCCAATTTCTTTGAAAAGAGGAGTTCGCAATGTTCAGGAAAACAGTTGGAGCCGCTTTCGCCGGTGTGTTGCTCGCGCTGGCCGCCGGATCGGCCATGGCCGCGGATGCGGAAACGCAGGCGCAGATCGATGCGATCAAGGCCACCGTGCCGAAATTCGCGATCCCCATGCGCGAAGTGGGTGACCGGTTCCAGAACATGTACTTCGCCGTCAAGGATGGCAACTGGGCCCTCGCGGCCTACATGTCCAAGTACATGAACGGCGCCATGACCCCGGCCAAGCTGACCAAGCCGGATGAGTACAAGACCTGGAAGAACTTCTACGAAGGCAGGTTCGCCGCGGTGGACAAGACGATCCAGGCCAAGGACGCCGCCGGCTTCGAAGCGGCGTACACCAAGGTCATCGAGGACTGCAACAGCTGCCACAAGAAGATGGACTACGGTTTCATCAAGGTCGTGAAGCTGAAGACGCCCGCCAACCCGGGCCTCGACTACACGATCAAGTCCGAACCGGGCGACGTTCCGAAGTAAGCAGAGCGGGGCATGTCCCCGCAGCGGCGGGTGTGTTCAAGCACTTGCGTTCTTTTTTATGAGCAATTGGAGGAATCCGAATGAAAGTCTTGAAATTGTTGCCCGTCGCCTACGGCATCGCCGCACTGCTGGCGGGATCGGCGCTCGCCGCCGAGCCCGCACGCATCGATTGGAGCAAGGTGCCCGCCAGCAGCCTCACGCTGTTCTATCCCGGCCAGTCCACTTACGAGTGGCTCCGCTCGAAAGGGCACGGGGGCGCGTCGAAAGTCGCGCAAGGCACCGCTTGCACGCAATGCCATGACGAGTCCGACGCCGAGCAGGAAAAAGGCGACAAACTGGTGAAAGCGGGCGCGCTTGAACCCGCGCCGGTGACCGGCAAGAACGGCTCCGTCAAGCTCAACGTGCAGGCTGCGTACGACGACAAGAATGCGTACGTGCGCGTGCAATGGAAGACGCAGAATCCGTTCCCCGGTACCGAACACCAGTACTTGCGCTTCGATGGCAAGGAGTGGAAGGTCTACGGCTATCCGAAACTCGACAAGGTCGTCCAGGACGGCAAGCAGCCTGGCATTTACGAAGACCGCTTCTCGATCATGATCGACGACGGCAAGGTGAAGGGTTTCGCGCAACAGGGTTGCTGGCTCACCTGCCACGATGGCCAGCGCGACAGCCGCAACCAGTTCACCAAGGAAGAAGTGGCGGCGAATCCGTTGCTGAACGCCATCAAGAAGACCGACGTGCGCAAGTACCTGCCCGACACCCGCGTCGACCCGAGCGACTGGAAGACCGGCAAGAGCGTCGAGGAGATCGCCAAGCTCAAGGCCGACGGCAAGTTCGTGGACCTGATCCAGTGGCGCGCGCATCGCAGCTATCCGGTGGGCATGGCCGACGACGGTTATGTCCTCGAATGGCGCCTGAGCGATGCCGGCAAGGACATGTTCGCAAGCAACGCGGATCCGAAGACGCATACGCCCCGCTTCATGTGGGACGAAAAGAAGACGGGCTACAAGTCGATCAATGCCGACCAGCTGCGCAAGGGCGAGCACTTCCTGGTTCGCGAGAAGAACGCCGTGCCGTTCGACCCGAACGCGAACTGGAAGGAAGGCGACATGATCCCGGACTACGTGGTGAGCCGTGAGGATGCGAAGGGCTCGGCCGCCGACAACAATGCCATTGCCGACTGGAAGGACGGCGTCTGGACGGTCGTGCTGGTGCGCCCGCTGGGGCTTGCCAACCCGGACGACAAGACGCTGAAGGCGGGCGGCGTGTACAACGTGGGGTTCGCCGTGCACGACGACAACATCACGACCCGCGGCCACTTCGTCTCGTTCGTGAAGACCCTCGGGATCGGCGCGAAGGCCGATATCCAGGCCGTGAAATTACCCTGATCAGCGGGGCTCTGTTCCCCTGACAGCTGGGAATCAGCCAGGCAAAGCGGGGCTACGGCCCCGCTTTCCATTGCGGGCGCGGCTGGTTGCAATGCCAACTGGTTGCTGCTACAACCACCGCTGCTCATGACCCAGCTCGCACGCCGCCAACCTCCTGCCCAAAGCCCACCGAGGCGCCAAATCGCCAGCGTCGAGGACCTGGAGCGCTACCTGCCCGCATTCCTGAGCTGGATCGCCAGCAAGCTGCAGCGCGGCGCTTCGCAGCACTACCTGAACGTTTTCGACGTCGGCATCGAAACCTGGCGTTGCCTGATGCTGCTCGCGATCGAGAATTCGATCTCCGCGCAGCGGGTCTCTCGCATCATCGGCATGGACAAGGCTTCGGTCAGCCGTTGTTTCAAGCGGATGCAGGCCAGGGGTTTGATCACGATGGCGCTCGACGATGCCGACGGCCGGCTGCGCATCGCCAAGCTGACGCCCAAAGGCCGCAAGCTGCACGACCAGATGATCGGAATCGCACTGGAGCGTGAGCGCGCGCTGGTGGAAGTGCTGCAGCCGGCCGAACTGGAGACATTGATCGGCCTGTTGCAGCGCCTGCACCGAAATCTGCCCGCGGTCGAGGCAGCCACGGAGCGGTATGTCGCGCAGCGTTTCCCGCAGGCTGCGCGGCGCCGGCGTGCGCGGGCGGCCACGGACGAGTAAAACCGGCCGGGCTTCAGTCCAAGGAATCCGCCATTGCGGGCCCGACCCGCCATCCATGCGCCGATGTCGATCGAGCACCGGGTTAACCACTACCCGGGTTGGCGCAAACGCCTCGATGCAATTAGTTGACATGCCAACTAAACGGGGCTAGTGTGGCATCGGCTCGGGGGCACGGCGCGTTCGAGTCACCCACCGCGCGAGCGGACCGCAGGCCCGAGGAGACCGAGGAGACAAGCCCATGAGCGACTGGAACGACGAAGAGCGCCAACTCGTCGAATGGATGGCCGACATGCACGAGGACGAAGCGCTGGCAGCGGCCAGGCGCATGCTGGTCGACCAAGGCAAGGACCCTGTGCGGGTGCTCGAGCTCTGCCGTGCCGCGATGGACATTGTCGGCAAGCGTTTTGAGGAAGGCGAGTACTTCCTGCCCGAACTGGTGCTGGCCGGCGAGATGCTGGAAACCATCGGCGCGATCGCGAAGCCCCTGATCCAGGTCAAGCCCGGCGAGGCGAGCCGCAAGCTCGGCAAGGTGCTGATCGGAACGGTGCATGGCGACCTCCACGACATCGGCAAGAACATCGTCAGCTTCATGCTCGACATCAACGGGTTCGAAGTGAGGGACATCGGGATCGACGTGCCGATCGACACCTTCCTGGGCGCGATCGACGAGTTCAAGCCCGACGTGGTCGGCCTGTCCGGCTTCCTCACGCTGGCGTTCGACTCGATGAAGGAAACCATCGCGGCCATCGACCACGCCGGCCGGCGTGACGGGCTGAAGATCATGATCGGCGGCGGGCAGATCGACGAAACCGTGCGCGCCTACACCGGCGCCGACGCCTTCGGCGTGAACGCGGTCGAAGCCGTGAACCTGTGCAAGAACTGGATGGGAGCGACAGCGTGAACGCCGTCGTCGAACAGGACGCCGGCGCCAAGGCCGCGTACGACGCGCGCTGGCAGCGCATCATGGATTGCGTGGCGCTCAAGCAGCCCGACCGCATGCCGGTGGCGATGTATGCCACTTTCTGGCTGGGCAAATACGCCGGCGTGAACTGCCGCGAGCTGATGTACGACTACGAAAAGACCAAGGAGGTCGCCGAGCGCGCGGTGCTCGAGTTCGATCCGGACGTCTACAGCACTTTGCTCCTGTCGACCACTTCGGGCCCCACGCTCGAGGCGCTGGGCTACAAGCAGTTGCAGTGGCCCGGGCACGGTGTCGGCGACAACCAGCCCTTCCAGTACCTCGATCGCGAATACATGAAGGCCGACGAATACGACGACTTCCTGTTCGACCCCACCGGCTATTACCTGCACACCTACTTGCCGCGCGTGGCCAGCGCTTTCGAGGGTTTCGAGGAACTGCCGATTTTTCCGGGCCTGCATTATTTCCGGCTGGTCGCGGGCATCCGCGGATTCGCCAAGCCGAGAGTGCGCGAGGCGCTGGAGAGGGTCGTCAAGGCGGCTGAAGAAGCCCACCGCTTCATGCAGCACCACGTGGCGTTCACCGACCGCATGACGCAGCTCGGCTATCCGGTGACCAACGGCTCGGCCTCCGTGTCGCCTTACGACTTCATCGCGGACTATTTCCGCGGCGCCCGCGGGATGATGACCGACCTGTATCGCAACCGGGACAAGTTGCTGCAGATGCTCGACAAGGCGTCGATCTTCCTGCTGCGCATGACGGTCGCCAATGCCAAGGGCTCGGGCAACCCGATCGTGTTCATTCCGACCCACTGGGCGCCCGACGCCTTCATGTCGGACAAGCAGTTCCGCGAGTTCTGGTGGCCGTCGTTCCGCAAGATGATGATCGGCTTGATCGACGCAGGGCTGATCCCGATGCCGCTGTGGGAGGCCGACTGCACCAAGCGCCTGGAGATCATCAAGGACGTGCCGGCCGGCAAGTGCATCTACTGGTTCGAGCGCACCGACATGGTCAAGGCGTTCGAGGTGCTGGGCGACGTGGTCGCCCTGCGCGGCAACCTGTCGCCCTCGATGATGACCACCGGCCAGCCGCATGAAGTGGACGCGGCCGTGAAACACCTCGCCGATAACGTCTTCCACAAAGGCGGCAAGCTGATCCTCGATTGCGCGTTCGGCATCCCCGACGAAACGCCGGTGGCGAACGTGCGTGCCATGTTCGACGCGGCCCGCAAATACGCGGGGTGAGCGATGGGGGTCGCGCGCGGCTTGGACGTCCTGCGGCATGCGCGGACCGCGCCCCTGAGCGGGCGGCCCTCGCCCGCGCGCACCCGGCTGCGTGCGCAGGCGCTGGCCATGGCGCGCGACGATTCACTCGTTCAAGCCGCTTACAGCTACCAGATCGTGCCGCTGGAAGGCGCGCCGGCGCCCGTCCTGCGCGCCGGTGGCGAGGCGCTGGAGGCGCCGTGGCTGTTGCCCACATGCGGAGAGCTCACCGCGCTCGCGTGCGGCGCGTGCACGCTCGGCCCGGGCCTGGAACGGCGCGTCAGCGAGCTGTTTGCCCAGCATCGCGCGTCGCTCGCCATGGCCCTGAACGAGTTGGGCAACGAATTGCTGTTCGAGGTCGGCCGCCGCGCCCAGGACCGCATGCAAGCCGATGCTGGGCGGCGCGCTTTAACGATGAGCGGCGAGTTGCGCGCGGGCGATCCCGGACTCGCGCTGGACGCGCAGGGCGCCGTCCTTCGCCTCGCCGGGGCCGAACGCATCGGCATCAGCCTGGGCGATTCGCTCCTGATGCACCCGCTGAAATCGACCTCGATGGTGCTGGGCGTGGGCATCGACTTGCCCGCCAGCACCTGGTCCCGCTGCGATGCATGCAACTCGCGCGACAAATGTGGCGTGCGTTCCCGCGCGCTCGCGGCGGCCGCAGCTGCCTGACCCCGAGCCGCAGGCGCACCAGGAGAGCCCGCCGACATGCTTGACCAGGCCAGCATCGCCGCCACGCCGCCAGCGCACAGCGTGCGCTTCGCGCACCTGGAGCGCGTCATCACCGCTCAGGCCGGCGATACGCTGTTCCAGAGCGCGCGCCGCAATGGCGTGCGGATCGTGGGCGCTTGCGGCGGTCGCGGCACCTGCGGCACCTGCTCCGTCCATGTGATCGAAGGCGAGGTCGAGCACAGTGTGCACACCCGCCGCGACTCCGATGCGACCGGGGCAAAGCGTGGCAAATGGCAGCGCGCCTGCCAATTGCGGGCCGTGTCGGACTGCACGGTGGAGGTCGCGCCGCGTTCGCTGGCGCCGGTGGTACGCGCCGATGTGCCGGGCAGCGCCAGCGCCGAGCCGCTGCCGCTCGACCCGGTGATCAGGAGCGTGGATGTGAGCGTGACGCCGGCCAGCCTGGCTGACCCGGCCAGCGACTTCGAGCGGGTGCGCCGCGCCTTGCCCGGCCAACACTTGCGCCTGGACCTGGCGGCGGTGCGGCAGCTGCCCGGCGTATTGCGCGCACATTCGTGGTCGGTGCGTGCGCACCTGCGGCATGAAGAGCTGATCGGTGTCGCGGCGCCGGGCAGCGCCTGCCTGGGACTCGCCGTCGATCTGGGCACCACCAATATCGCAGCTTTCCTCGTCGACCTGGAAAGCGGCCGGCGCCTCGCCAGCCTGGCGATCGAGAACCCGCAGATGGCCTGGGGCGCGGACGTGATCAGCCGGGTCAATCACGCCATCGTGCAGCCCGCCGGCGGTGACGAACTGCGCGCAGCGGCCGCCACAGCGCTCAATGCGCTCGCGCACGACCTGTGCCGGGCGGTGGCCGCCGCGCCGACGGACGTCATCGACGTGGTGGTCTGCGGCAACACGGCAATGCAGCATCTGTTGCTGGGCCTGCCGGTATCGCAGCTCGGCCGCGCACCGTTCGTCGCGGCGACGGGCCAGGGCATGGACGTGAAGGCGCGCGAACTCGGCCTGGCGATTTGCCCCGGCGCCTATGTCCACGTCGCGCCGAACGTGGGCGGTTTCGTCGGCGGCGACCATGTCACCGCGCTGCTCGCCACCCAGGAGCTCTGGGCCGGCGGCAAGACGAGCCTGCTGATGGACATCGGCACCAACACCGAGATTTCGCTCATTCACGACGGCCGCATCTCGAGCGCCTCCTGCCCGTCGGGACCGGCCCTGGAAGGCGGCCATATCTCCTGCGGCATGCGCGCGGCCGAGGGGGCGATCGAGCGTGTCGCGCTGGCGGCGGATGGTTCGCTCGCGCTCAAAGTCATCGGCAGGACAACGGCGGTCGGCCTGTGCGGCTCCGGCGTGCTCGACGCGGTAGCCACGCTGCACCGCGCGGGCATGGTCGACGACCGAGGGCGGCTCAACGCCGCGCACCCCGCGGTGGGCGAGCACGATGGCAAGCGCGCCGCGCATCTGGCCGAGGGCGTGAGTTTCAATCAGGACGACGTGCGCGCGGTGCAACTGGCCAAGTCCGCGATCCGCACCGGGGTCGAGCTGCTGCTGCGCCAAGCCGGCTTGCACGCCGCAGACATCGACCAGGTCATCATCGCCGGCGCGTTCGGCGCCTACATCCACGTCCAGAGCGGAATCGATACGGGCCTGTTCCCGGCGCTGCCACCGGAGCGCTTCGTGCAGGTCGGGAACGCCGCAGGGATGGGCGTGCAGCGCATGCTCGCCTCGGGCCGCGCGCGCGAACAGGCCGCCGAACTGGCCGCCCGCTGCCGTTACGTGGAGCTCAGCACGCAGCCCGGGTTCCAGAAGGCCTTTCTGCACCACATCGGCTTCGACACTTCAACGAGAGCAGCGCCGTGAACGACTCCCAGGCATTCGACATCACGATCATCGGCGAGCGCATCAACCCGGGCTTCAAAAGCACGAAGGCGCTATTCGACAACTCGGACCTGCCGGGCGTCCAGGCCCTGGCTGTGAGGCAAGCGCAGGCCGGTGCGTCGTACCTCAACGTGAACATCGGCGCCCGCGCGCTGACCGATCCGGTCTTCCTCACCGAAGCCATTCATGCCATCCAGTCGGTGGTCACGCTGCCGCTGTCATTCGACGTGCCCAGCGTGCAGGCCCATGAGGTGTGCCTGCAGGCCTACGACCAGGAACGTGCGGGCGGCGCCCTGCCGATCGTCAACTCGATCACCGAGCATCGCTGGAGCGCGATGAGCCTGTACCGGCAGCGCCCGTTCAAGGTCATCGTGATGGCCTCGGAGCGGGTCGAGGACGGCGTGGCCAGGAACAACAAGAGCGCTGCTGACATCGCCGGCACCGCCAAGCGAGCCGCACTGCGCCTGCGGCAGGAATACGGCATGCCGCCGGACGACATCATCATCGACCTGTCGGTGTCGGCCATCGTTGCGGACACCGAAGGCCTGAACCGCGGCACGCTGGAGGCCGTGAAGCTGATCGGCAGCGACCCCGACCTGAAAGGCCTGCACATGATGGGTGGCCTGTCGAACATCGGCCAGCAATTGCCGCCCAAGGCCGCCGACGGATCGGACCTGAAACACCAACTGGAGAACGCCTTCCTCACGCTGGCGGTGCCGTACGGTTTCGACACCGTACTGGGCACCCCGTGGCGCGGTTACGCGCCGCTGGCCGACGACAACTACGTGCTCGCCGCCTACCGGAATTTCCTCGAGCAGACCGGCACGAATGCGCTGCGCGCCGTGCGAAAGCTGTACAAGGCATGAACCCGCCCAATGCGTTCGCGCTGGTCGTCGACGAATGGTTCGACGGCGAACGGCGGCACGCGGGTCGCACCACGATGACGGTGGTGGACGGGCGGCTGGCCGACGTGACGACCGGCGATCACGCCGCGGCGCTCGGCGCGCAGGGATGGCCGGTCCAGCGGTGCGCGTTCGTGATGCCCGGGTTGGTGGACTCGCACGTCCACCTGTTCCTGGATGGGGCGACGACCGACGCGAAACTGCGCTCGGAGCACTTGAAGCAGCCGCTCGAAGCCTTGACGGCTACGGCGCGCCGCAGCGCCGCGCAGGCGCTGGCGTGCGGCGTCACGCTGGTGCGCGACGGCGGCGACCGGCACGCCATCAATCACCGGCTGCGGGAAGAGGCGCGCGTACCGGGCAGCGCAATGGCGCAGGTGCGGTCGATCGGGCTGGGCGTGAAGCGCGCCAAGCGCTATGGCGCCTTCATGGCCACCGATGTGGGCGACGACGACAGCATCCGCGCCTCGGTGCGCGAACTCGCCCGCAGCAGCGACGAGATCAAACTGATCCTGACGGGGATCATCGACTTCGACGCCGGCGCAGTCACCGACGAGCCGCAGTTCACGCTCGAGGAGGCACGCAGCGTGGTGGAAACCGCGCACGCCGCGGGGCGCCGCGTGATGGCCCACTGCAGCGGCCTGAAGGGGCTCGCGACAGCGACAGCCGCCGGAGTCGATTCGATCGAGCACGGCTTCTTCATGGACCCGGCGACGCTGGCGTTGATGCGCGACCGGGACCTCGCCTGGACGCCCACGTTCTGCCCGGTGCATTTCCAGTGGGCCCACCCTTCGGCCGCCGGCTGGCCGGCCCAGACGGTGGGCCATCTGCGGCGCATCCTCGACGCGCACGCCGAACACCTGCACCTTGCGCACTGGATGGGCGTGCGGCTGCTGATGGGCACCGACGCCGGCAGCATGGGCGTCGAACATGGCGCAGCGATGGCCGACGAGATCGACCGCTTTCTCGACGCCGGCCTGCCGATGGCTGCGGTGCTGCAGGCCGCCACCAGCGAGCCGCGGCGCCACTTCGGCGATCCGCATCCGCTGCTGGCCACCGGTACGCCGTTCGAGGCCGTGCAATTTGCCGCATCGCCGTTCGCCGATCGGCAGGTGCTGCGCCATCCCCAGCGCGTCTGGGCACGCTCCTTGCCCGAGCCCCTCGCGCCGGCAGCCCATTGAAAAGAGGCCGCGCATGTACACCGTTCGCCTCTGGTCCGTCCGCCACGCGCGCGGCTTGCGCCGCCTGTATGTGTTCTTCTCGCGGCTCGCGCCAGTGCTCGCTCCTGTGGTGCGATGGCTGGGCAGCCGCCGGGCGGAAGCGCTGTTGCAGCCCGTGGAGCGCGCGGCCAAACGCCTGATGTTCGACTGCCGCGAGTGCGGTCAATGCGTGCTCTCGGCCACCGGCATGGCCTGCCCGATGAATTGCCCGAAGGAGATGCGCAACGGGCCGTGCGGCGGTGTGCGGGCCGACGGAACCTGCGAGGTCGATCCGCGGATGCGCTGCGTGTGGGTCGAAGCCACGGAGGGCACCAAGCGCGTTGCCGCCGACCACCTGGCGCACCCCACGCCGTTGTTGCCCGCCATCGATGCGCGCAATGCCGGCCGTTCCACCTGGATCCGCGTGATCGAGGGCCACCCCGAACCGGCGTTCCAGCCGCCGGTGGGCGAGCGCCGCACGGCGCAATCGAAGCTCGGCCCGTTCGAGCAGGCGTGCCGCTCGAGCGACTTCGTCGTGACGGTCGAAGTCGGCCCGCCCGATTCGGCCGACCCGCAGGCGCTGTTGCAGCGGGCAGCGCGATTCCAGGGGCTGGTCGATGCGATCAACGTCACCGACGGCGCGGGCGGCAACTGCCACATGTCCAGCGTCGCCGCCTCCGCGATCCTGGTGGCGCACGGCTACCCGGCCGTGTACCAGATCACGTGCCGCGACCGCAACCGCATCGCCATTCAGGGCGACATCCTGGGCGCCGCCGCGCTCGGCGTGCAGAACATCCTGTGCCTCACCGGCGACGACGTGAGCCAGGGCGACCACCCGCAGGCCAAGGCGGTGTTCGACCTCGATGCGGTGTCGCTATTGCACATCGCGCGCGGCATGTGCGACCAGGGGCAGTTCGCTTCGGGGCGCAAGCTGGAAACGCCGCCCGACCTGTTTATCGGCGCCACGGCCAATCCGTTCGTGCCGCCTTATCGCGATCGCGTGGCGAACCTGGAGAAGAAGATCGTCGCAGGCGCGCGATTCATCCAGACGCAATTCTGCTTCGACCTGCAGCTGCTGGAGGACTTCATGCAGGAGGTGCGGCGGCGCGACCTGCATCGCCAGGCGAAATTGATCGTCGGCGTCGGCACGCTGGGCAGCGCCAAGGCGCTGGCGTGGATGGCCGCCCATGTGCCCGGCGTGCACGTGCCGGCCCCACTGCTCGAGCGCATCGGCCGCGCCGGCGACCAGCGCCTCGAGGGCAAGCGCGCGTGCATCGAGATCATCCGGGCGCTCGCGGCGATCGAGGGCGTTGCCGGCGTCCACGTGATGGGTCACCGCAACGAGGACGTGCTGGCCGAGATCATCCGCGAGTCGGGGCTCGGGCCGGCCGCCCGGGGACACCCACCGGCAATTCAGCCCTGATTGCCAGGCCTGCCAAGGGCCGCGCGCACACTTCGGCGGTAACAATCGAAAGCGGCCGCTGCCCTGGTACTGCAATCGCAGGTAATCGCGATGTCATCGACCCCGCCGGCGGGCCTTTCATCATCAAATAGCGTTCCCCTTCCGCGTGCGTCCTGGTGCCAGGGGCTCGCAGCAGAGCGCGGGTGAAACGGCGTAACATTTGCATGGGCCCCGGTGCAGGCTGTGGGCGGCAAGCATTTCAAACAGGAGCGAACCAATGACGATACTCGTAGCCTATGTCCCGCGTCCCGAGGGCCAGGCCGCACTGGAAAAGGGGATGGAAATCGCGAAACGCCGCAATGAACGGCTGCTGGTGGTCAACGCGAGTCCCGGCGGCGCGAAGGAAGACGCTTCAGTGGCCGATGTGCTGGAGGTCGAACGCGTGGAACAGCTGCTCCGATTCTCCGGTCTCAACGCGGAGTTCAAGCAATTCGTCCGCGGCAAGAGCGCGGTCGAGGAAATCGAGGCGCTGGTGGAGTCCCTGCCTGCGTCCTTGCTCGTGATCGGCCTGAGGAAACGCTCCCCGGTCGGCAAACTCATCATGGGCAGCGTGGCCCAGGAACTCCTGCTCTCGGTGTCTTGCCCGGTGCTGTCGGTCAAAGCCAAATAGCGCGATCAGACTCGCGCGGCTTTGGCCTCGATCCACCTACCGCGCCATCAGAGGTCGTGATCGCAGTGGCCCAAGCCGGCCTTTGCCGTGTCGGTGGGGCCTGGCACACCATCGTCCACCGGCGTCGAACCCTGCCCGACAATGGCTTCCGTCGGCACTGCCTTCGCGGCGATCGTCGCCGGCGCCGCAGGATCATTCGCCTTCGAAAGCGGTGACGCCGATGGCGGAGCAACGATTGCGGCGACCGCCAAGCCCCCGATGAGCGCCGCCGCGACGGCGCCGATCCAGCGTGGCCGCAGCCGGTCGAGGGTCGGCGGCAGCGTGGCAGCGCCGCGTTCCGCTGCTCCTGCTTGATGTTCACGGATCAGATAGCACATGGCAGGCTCCTTCACTGCGAAACCTGCCAGTATGGTTCGCCTTCCGGCGGATTCAAGCAGAGCCGGGTCCGTGTCCGGCCATTCAGAGCTTATGCAAGCTCCTGCCGCTCGACCTGACCCTCATGCCGGCGGTCCAGGCCGGCCGGGATTCCTGCTCGAAGGACCTGACACTGCCGTCACTCATCCTTACGGTGGTGACCCACACCGTTTTGCTGTTGACGTTTTTCTGCACCTCGTTGCCGACGTAGCCACCGGCCGCAGCGCCACCCACTGTAGCCAGCGTCCTGCCCGAGCCACCTCCGATCTGATGGCCAAGCAGGCCGCCCAGCACTGCGCCGCCGACAATGCCTGCCGCACCGCCCTGGCCCTTGCGCTTCTCGGCGTGCACATCCTGCACGGTGCCGCAGCTGGCACACAAAGCCGCAGGAGCGGAGACCTTCATGTGTTCGCCGGCGAAGCCGGCGGTTGCGGCGGAACAAAGAAGCGTGACGAGGAGAATTCTCTTCATGGTTGGCTGGTTCCAGTTGTGATCTGCTGATAACGAATCCTGAGTCTGGCACGCCTACAGCTGAGCTGGCAACTGATTGTCACAGCCGCTTGGGCGGTCCGCCCTGCGAGTTCACGTTCATACTCGCATGCATTGCTGACCTCAAGGAGTGCAAGCCCATGCCGACGAACACAACCTTTCTTTCCCCCGGTGAAGGCGAGACCGTCTTCTCGGTCAATTCCTCAGCCATCAAATTCGGCGCCGGTGCGCTGCGCGAACTGGGCGCGGATGCGCAGGCGCTCGGCATGAAGCGCGTTGGCATGTTCGTCGATGCGCACGTCCTCGCCAGCGAGCCGGGTGAGACTGCCGTGCGCGCACTGCGCGAGAGCGGCATCGATGTGGCGATTTTCGACCGCGCGCGCCACGAACCGGACAGCAATTCCTTCGAGGCCGCCGCGAAGTTCGCCCGCGAGGGCGCATTCGACGGCTTCGTCTCCCTGGGCGGCGGGTCCGTCATCGACACGGCCAAGGCTGCGAATCTGCTCTCCACCTACCCGGACGAGCTGATTGCGTACGTGAACGCGCCGATCGGCCAGGGCAAGCCCGTTCCCGGCCGGCTCAAGCCGCACATCGCCTGCCCGACCACCTGCGGAACCGGCAGCGAGACGACCGGGATCGCCATTCTCGACCTCAAGTCCGTCGGCCTGAAGACCGGCATCGCCTCGCCGATGCTCAAGCCCAGCCTGGCAATCGTCGATCCCACGACCACCGAGACCTTGGCGGGCGGCGTGGTCGCGGCCTGCGGCTTCGACGTGCTCACCCACGCGGTGGAGTCGTACACGGCGCGGCCGTTTACCAGCCGACCGCGTCCTGCTCACCCGAGCCAGCGTCCGCCCTATCAGGGCTCCACGCCCTACAACGACATTGGCGCCATCGCGGCAATCCGACTCGGCGGGCGCTTTCTGGCGCGGGCGGTGCGGGACAAGACGGATACGGAAGCGCGGCATCAACTGATGTTCGCCTCGACACTCGCGGGCCTGGCGTTCGGCAGCGCCGGTGTTCACATCCCTCACGCGATGTCGTATTCGGTCGCCACGCTCAAGCACGTGTTCACCGCCAGCGGGTACGAGGAACATGACCCGATGGTCCCGCACGGAATCGCGGTCGTCGTCAATGCGCCGGCCGCGTTCCGGTTCACCGCCTCCGCCAATCCGGCCCGCCACCTGGAGGCGGCCGCGGCAATGGGAGCGAAGGTGGACGGCGCGACACCGAGCGATGCAGGAGAAATCCTTGCAGGCGCATTCATCTCTCTCATGCGCGAGACCGGGCTGCCGTCCGGCATCGCCGCCCTCGGCTACGGCGAAACCGACGTGCCGGCGTTGGCCGAGGGCGCTTTCGCCCAGCAGCGCCCGCTCGTCATGGCGCCGCGCAGCGTATCCAAGGCGGATCTCGAGTCCATCTATCGGGGCGCTTTTCGATACTGGTGAGGACCGCTCCTCAGCACGCCGGGCGCCCACCAGGCGGCAGTGCGGCGCCGAAAAGCTGACAGTCATCCAACGGCGCAACACGGCGACTTCGTGTCGTGCTATGTTGTCCGCACACTCGTGTGCTCGATATGCACAAATGGCTGAAGGTATCCGTTGTGATGGCGGTGCTGCTCGCATGCGCCGGAGCGTTCTATAGTTTCACCTTCGTCCTGCCCGGGATCGAAACAGCCGCGCTGTCTAGCATGAGCAGCCCGGCACAGCGCAGCGGTGCGGTCGAGGATTGCCTGGAGGCGGCCCAAATGGTCTTCGCAGTGCACTGGGCGGTGGCCTGCATGAACGAAGCCGGTCAGGCAACCGCAGGCGCCGCCGACGGCAATGCAGAGTGCGACTTGCCCAACTCCAAAGCGGCCGTCGTCAATGCGTGGCTGGACGAGGCCGAAAGGGCGTGCTTCACCGAGGCGCGGGGCGGACTCGGCCATTAGCGCGGATCTCGCACTGAGGGTTTGTTAGTCACTGTCGAGGCAGCTCATGCTGGACATGGTCGACCGCACGCGGATCTCACACCGAGTGCAGGTTTGACAACGGTCATAGGAATCCAAGTGAGCGCGGCCTAGCGTTAACTGTTCGAGCCTCGCCTTGGGCTCCTGCCGATCCGACAAAGGCTGAAGCAGTCGAGTCGCTTTCCAGCCTCAACAGGAGTGCCGCATGAACCGCATCTTCCGCCTGATCTGGAACCCGCGTCTGGCCATGTACGTTCCCGCACCCGAATCGGGCCGTGGCCGCGGCAAAGGCTCGGGCTGCCGGCGCGCCCTGGGCGCAGTCGTGCTCTCGACGCTGCCGCTCGCTGCCTACGCGTTGCCGATGGGCGGCCAGGTCTCGGCCGGCCAGGGCAGCATTGGCCAAAGCGCCAGCGCGATGACGGTGACCCAGCAGTCGCCCAAGCTCGCCATCAACTGGCAAAGCTTTGGCATCGGGGCGGCCGAGTCGGTCAACTTCGCCCAGCCCAGCGCTTCGGCCATCGCGTTGAACCGTGTGCTGGGCGCCGATGCCAGCCAGATCTACGGCCGGCTGTCGGCCAACGGCCAAGTGTGGCTGCTCAACCCCAACGGCGTGCTGATCGGTGGCGGCGCCCAGGTGAACGTGGGCGGCCTGGTGGCCTCCACCCTCAACCTCAGCGATGCGGACTTCCTGGGCGGCAAACGCAGCTTC
>JAGRPN010000252.1 GCA_019449555.1 Ramlibacter sp. | reverse complement strand
GCCGCCGCCGATGTCCACGACCATGGAGCCGGACGCCTCGGACACCGGCAGCCCGGCGCCGATCGCGGCGGCCATCGGCTCCTCGATGAGGTACACCTCGCTGGCGCCGGCGCCGAGCGCCGATTCACGGATCGCGCGGCGCTCCACCTGGGTCGAGCCGCAGGGCACGCAGATGATGATGCGCGGGCTGGGCTTGAAGATGCCGCGCGGATGCACCATCTTGATGAACTGCTTGAGCATCTGCTCGGTGACGGTGAAGTCGGCGATCACGCCGTCCTTCATCGGGCGGATGGCTTCGATGTTGCCGGGCACCTTGCCGAGCATGGCCTTGGCTTCGGCGCCGACGGCCTGGATGGTCTTCTTGCCCTGGGGGCCGCCTTCGTGGCGGATCGCCACTACCGATGGTTCGTCGAGCACGATCCCCTTGTCGCGCACAAAGATCAGGGTGTTCGCGGTACCCAGGTCAATGGCCAGGTCGGTCGAAAAGTACCGACGGAAAGATCCGAACATCAGGAAGTCCTCTCGCGGGCAGCACAGGCACGGCCACCTGCCTTCGCCGTATCAATCATGTTTTTGGGTGGAAACCCGCTTTTTCCTGCAAATACCGGCGGTTTCGCGGGTGTTGCGTCAAAGGCGGGATAATACCCGATCCCCTGTGAATAACTGGTCCGTGCCGGGCCAAAATTTCGCGTTTACATCTGTATCGCTGGGCCTGTTTCCGCCATGGCATTGACTTCCCAAGACATCGCTCGCATCGCCCATCTCGCACGCTTGGAATTAAGCTCCGACGAGAGCGAGCGCATGCTGACCCAAATCAACGGCTTCTTCGACATCGTCGAAAAGATGCGCGCGGTCGACACCGCCGGCGTGCATCCGCTTTCGCACCCGGTCGAGGCGCTCCAGGAGGTCGCCCTGCGCCTGCGCGAGGACGTCGCCAGCGAGCCGAACCAGCGCGAGGCCAACCAGCGCAGCGCCCCGTCGGTGGAACGCGGCCTCTTTCTTGTTCCGAAGGTGATTGAGTAATGGCGGCGACGGCTTTGCACGACTTGACGGTCGCCGAACTGGCGGCAAAGCTGCGGCGCAAGGAACTTTCCGCGGTGGAAACCGCGAAGCACTTCCTGGCGCGCGGTGCGGCGCACGGCGAGCTCGGCGCCTACCTGGCGATCGACGAAGAAGCGACGCTGGCCCAGGCCCGCGCGGCCGATGCCCGGATCGCGGCCGGCGACACGGCGCCTTTGCTGGGGGTGCCGGTCGCGCACAAGGACATCTTCGTCACCAAGGATTTTCCGAGCACCGCCGGCTCGAAAATGCTGCAGCACTATCGCTCGCCGTTCGACGCCACCGTGGTGGCCCGGCTCGGGCAGGGCGCGCCGGGCCAGGGTGCCGGCGCCGGCGCGGTGACCCTGGGCAAGCTCAACTGCGACGAATTCGCCATGGGTTCGTCCAACGAGAACTCCGCGTACCGTCCGGCCCGCAACCCCTGGGATGTCTCGCGCATCCCGGGCGGCTCGTCGGGCGGCAGCGCCGTCGCCGTGGCCGCGCGGCTGACGCCGGCCGCCACCGGCACCGATACGGGCGGCTCCATCCGCCAGCCGGCGTCCTTTTGCGGCATCACCGGCATCAAGCCGACCTACGGGCGCGCTTCGCGCTACGGCATGATCGCCTTCGCTTCGAGCCTGGACCAGGCCGGCCCGATGGCTCACACGGCGCGCGATTGCGCGCTGCTGCTGTCCGCGATGTGCGGGCCCGACCCGGACCGCGATTCCACCTCGCTGGACCGGCCCGCGGAGGATTTCACGCGCTCGCTGGACGAGTCGCTGGACGGCCTGCGGATCGGTGTGCCCAGGGAGTTCTTCGGCGAAGGCCTCGCGGCCGACGTGCGGTCCGCGATCGACGCCGCCCTCGCCGAATTGCGCAAGCTCGGCGCCAAGGTGGTCGAGATCTCGCTGCCGCTGACCGAGCTGTCGATCCCGGTTTACTACATCATCGCGCCTGCGGAGGCTTCGTCGAACCTGGCGCGCTTCGACGGCGTGAAATTCGGCCACCGCGCCGCGCAATACGCCGACCTGCTGGACATGTACAAGAAGACGCGCGCGCAAGGATTCGGCGACGAGGTCAAGCGGCGCATCATGATCGGCACGTACGTGCTGTCGCACGGCTATTACGACGCGTACTACCTGCAGGCGCAGAAGATCCGCCGCATGATCGCCGACGATTTCCAGCAGGCGTTCAGGCAATGCGACGTGATCGCCGGGCCGGTCGCTCCGACGGTGGCGTGGAAACTCGGCGAACACGGCAACGACCCGCTGGCCGATTACCTGGCCGACATCTTCACGTTGCCCGCCTCGCTGGCGGGCTTGCCCGGGATGAGCGTGCCGTGCGGTTTCGGCCAGGGGCACATGCCGGTCGGGCTCCAGTTGATCGGCAACTACTTCGGGGAAGCGAAGCTGCTGAGCGCCGCGCACCGCTTCCAGCAGGCGACGGATTTCCACCTCCGCCGGCCGGAGGGTTGCTGAAATGAGCAAACTCATACAAGGCTACGAGGTCGTCATCGGTTTCGAGACGCACGCGCAGCTGTCCACGCACTCGAAGATCTTCAGCCGCGCATCGACGGCTTTCGGCGCCGAGCCCAACACGCAGGCCTGCCCCGTCGACCTCGCGCTCCCCGGCACCCTGCCCGTGATGAACCACGGGGCCGTCGAGCGCGCGATCGAGTTCGGGCTGGCGGTCAACGCGCACATCGCGCCGCGCAGCATCTTCGCGCGCAAGAACTACTTCTATCCGGACTTGCCCAAGGGCTACCAGATCAGCCAGTACGAGATCCCGGTGGTGCAGGGGGGCGTGGTGGAGTTCTATCTTGGCGAGGAAAAAAAGTCGGTGCGGCTGGTGCGCGCGCACCTGGAAGAGGACGCCGGCAAGTCGCTGCACGAAGACTTCGTCGGCCAGTCGGGCATCGACTTGAACCGCGCCGGCACGCCCTTGCTGGAGATCGTCACCGAGCCGGACATGCGCTCGTCCGATGAGGCCGTCGCGTACGCGAAGGAACTGCACAAGATCGTCACCTGGATCGGCATTTGCGACGGCAACATGCAGGAAGGCAGTTTCCGCTGCGACGCCAACGTGTCGGTGCGCAAGCCCGGCGCGCCGCTGGGCACGCGCCGCGAGATCAAGAACCTGAACAGCTTCAAGTTCATGCAGCAGGCGATCG
>JAGRPN010000251.1 GCA_019449555.1 Ramlibacter sp. | reverse complement strand
TAGCTTCAATGAGGCCGAGGCATCGCTGCCCCGGAAATCGCCGCGTTAGCTCCCGCAGCAATGCCGGTAAGCCAGCTTCAATGAGGCCGAGGCATCGCTGCCCCGGAAATCCTTGACGTCCTCGAGGAGGACGCGATGGAATCTCGAACGCTTCAATGAGGCCGAGGCATCGCTGCCCCGGAAATCCGTCCCAGCGTAAACCCCTGCTAGGACAGGGCCCAGCACCAACTTTGCGAGCGGTCGCGAACAACAGGCGTGTCGACCTCCCAGCCCGTGCCAGCGAACTGCCCGACAACACAAATTTCCCTGATTGTTAAAGAGCTTGCCAGTTCGCGAGCGGGTATGCGACCGCTTCCGTCACCCACCCGCTCGCGTCGTCCGGGCGAGTCAAACGATCACGGCTTGCCGCCCGACCGGCCGGAAGAGCTTCCCGAGACTGTGCACCTTCGGCGTCACACCCTCCATCGGTCCGAGATCCAGCAGCAGCACGTGATCCTCGGTCTTGTTCATCGCTTCCGCAAGCTTGGCCTCGAGCTCGATCGCCCGGGTCTTGCCCAGGCGACATTGAAAGACGGAAAGCTGCAGCCAATCCCCGTAACCCTCCATGATCCGGAACACGCGGCGCCAGCGACGAGGATTGGAAATATCGTACGTCACGACAAAGAGATGCTCCATTGCCTCACCTCGTCACGAAGTTGGGGTACTCGGGAACCTCCCCTGCAAGATGCCTCGCCAGCAGCCTCGCCTGAACCTCGAAGAGTCTTCGGTACGAGATTCGGTACCGGAAAATGGGATGCGTGACTTCCTGCTCCAGCCTCCGCTCGAAGACGCCAATGAAGCGCTTCCGACCGCTATCGCTCATGTTGCAGCTTCCGGCCGCGCGCACGAAATCCGTCGGCCGCACCTCGCCGTTGTTGATCGCCGTGAGGACGGTCGAGTCGGCCACGAGCGGTCGGAAGGGCTCCATCATGTCCAGCGCGAGCGCGGGGCGTGCGAATCGCGGCTGGTGATAGAAGCCGCGGTAGGGATCGAGCCCCACAGCCGAGAGCGCGATGGTCCACTCGCGCGTGAGCATCGCGTAGGCGAAGGAGAGCATGGCGTTCACGGGGTCCTTGGGGGGGCGCCGATTGCGCCCCATGAAGTCGAATGTCATTTCCACCTCCATACCCTGACGAAGCATGGAGGAGAAGCTCTGGAAGTAGCGTCCCGCCGCCGTTCCTTCGTAGCCGAGCAACTCGTCGAGCGCGACTGCTCGCTGCGCCCGCCCTGCGTCGTTTTTGAGCGCCACCATCAGTTCATCCGGCACGTCAGTTGTCGTCGCCGTCGCAGTCGACTGGTCGAACGGCTCCTCGTCGCCATCGTCCCAACCTTCCGTACCGCCGCGCCAGTTGCGGCGAAGCAGCGTGCGGCAATTTGCGATCTTCGCGGCGACCCAGCCACGCGCAAGACCCAGGCAGATGCGCTCATCGAAGCTCGCGCGGTACTGATTGGTACGAGCGTCGACGTTGTGGTGACCCGTGCCGACCGTGTGGCCCACGAACCAACCACCATAGCTGTGCCAGGAGACCGGAATGTCGCGTCGAAAGCACTCGTGGAGGGCGCCCGCGGTGAGGCTGGTGTAGCCGAATACGGCGACCTGCGACACCTCGCCGATTCTTGCAGACGCTACCGTCTCCTTCTCCACTTCGATGACGAATCGCTCACCGTCCTTTCGCACGTAGCCCTTGGGCGACTGGACGTAGAGCGGCGTCGCGTCCTGGATCGAAGGGAAGAGCGGGCGCGGCTCCGGGCCTGGCTGGTTCAAGAATCGGACTTCGTCGGGAAGGCAGATGCCCACCAGTGAACAACGCGGGCATTTCGGGCTGTCCTCGAGCGGGGGTGGAATCTGACCGCCGGCGCCAAGCCCGCGCAGCGTCTGAATGGCCGATTGCGTCTGCTCGACCAGCGCTTCGTCGAAAACGACCCGGGCACGCTCCTTCGAGGCGGCAAAATAGATAACGCCTTCGTCGCATTCGTAGCCGTGTTCTCGAAGGAGGAGCCCCTGGGCGCACACCTGCACGCGCTCCGGGTCGTAGGCGCCCGCAGCGATATGGGGGCGCTTGCCGCGCTTGTAGTCCACCGGCGTGACGCGGGTACCCTCGCCCTCGACGAGATCGAGTTTCGCGGTGATGCCGAGCCTCGTCGAGCTGAGGCTCACCGAGCGGGCATGGATTCGCGCCTCTTCTTCCGGCGCCTCGGGCAGCGAGCCGGACGGCTTGTCCACACGCTTGTGCTTGATGGCGCCGTCGACGGTGTCCGCGCTGTGAGCGAATTCGCCCTGAACCCATTCGAGGCAGGCGAGACGGGGGCAGTAGACGAACTCGTTCACCATCCGCACGGGGATGAACAGCGTTTCGGCGGAAAGCTCGGGAAACGCAAGCGGAAGTTCTCGCTGGTCGGGCATCTTGGGCCTCCGCGATGACGAGGCTGGCACGCATATGGGTAGGCGCATCTCCGCGACCGCCCTACGTACAAGGCCTGTACTACAGTGTCTTACACAGTCAACTGGAGAGTCGACAATGGGCACTTTGACAATTTGCCTCGACGACAAGCTCGATCGCGAGCTTGCTCGGCTAGCCAAGCAGACCGGCCGGACAAAAAGCGAAGTCGCGCGTGAGGCGCTGCGTCGGCAGCTCCTGATTCAGCGGTTCCGCAGCCTTCGGCTAGAAATCATGCCCTACGCCGAGGCAGCGGGCTGGTTGACCGACGAGGACGTGTTTCGTGACGTTTCATGAGGATATTCTTCGACACCAACGTGCTGGCGAGCGCCTTCGCGACACGCGGCCTGTGCGCAGAGATGTACGAGCTGGTCGCCTTGAACCACCAATTGGTGATCGACGAGCCGGTGGACGGCGAACTGCTTCGCATTCTGGCCGGCAAGCTCCGAGTGCCATCGGACAAGATCGCGAAGTTGCGGAGGGAACTGAGCGAATTCGAGTGGGCGCCAGCATCCGATGCGCCGCTTGCGAGCCCGATACGGGATCCGGCTGACAGGGCCGTAGTGGCCTGTGCCATCGCGGCCAGGGCGGATGTCGTCGTAACCGGAGACAAGGAGCTTCTCGACCTGCGCAAGATCCGGAGCATGCCCGTCGTTTCGCCGCGCGAGCTGTGGCGAAGACTGGCGGGGCCGGGGAGCGAGGGGTAACTCCATGAGACACTCAGCCCGTGCTGCCAGTTCTCCGTCCACTCGCGTGTCGCCTTGTTTGGTCTGAACGGATCGAGCTGAACCAGCGGTTTCGTGCTCGATGCAGTGCTCGCGGGCGCGGTCCAACGTCGGGCGCTTTGGTTTACGCATCGGGAGCGAGGACGAAGAGGCCGAGGCCGAAGTGGCAGGCGAAGCCGAGTGCAATGGGGCCACGCACCGGCTGTGCGAAGCGCAATTCGAGCAGGCGCCCGAGTGCGTCGGGTTGCATGAGACCGCTCTTGCGACGAAACCGGTGAAAATGCAGCGGGCGCAGGGCACGGCCGCCGTGTTGAATCGAGGGCAGTTCGCGAATGTCGACGATGTCCGGTAGCTCTGAGCCGCGAGCACACCATTCACGCCGTAGCTGACCTAGGATGGCCGCCGCGGTGGCTTCCGGCGTGCGAATCTCGGGCTTCTTGAGATGCCACGGGTGAAGATAGGGCGTCACGCTTCGCCACACCGCGCCTTCACCAGTCAGGCGCGTAATCCTGTCGAATTGCGATGCAGTGCCGAACCCCTCCAGCATCAGCCTTAGCGGCTCGCCTTCGCCATGCCTGATCTGCTGAAGGGCGTTCAGTACGCGCATTGCCTCAGAACTCAAGCCGCCCGGAGCGTGCACGAAAACATGTTCGATCTCCCCGCGCTCGTTTGGATCGGGGAGCCAGAAGGCATGCGCGTGCCGGTTGTGCTCGCCCAAGTCATGCCCGGAAAGCAGGTTGGGCAGAGCATCGGGGCCAAGCAGGCGCTTGGCGCGGCCCATCGCGGCAGCGCGCAGGGATTCGCCCGTGCGTACCGCGTCTTCGATACGCGGAAGAGGTTTGCCGTAGAGCGAAAAGCGAGCACTGGTGATGGCCGTGTTCGGCCTGACGATCACCGGCTTGCGGACGACCTTCGGCGCGGTGGTCCTGAGCGCGTGCAGCGGCCGGCGGTAGCTTACAGTCCGTGCACAGGGCGGCGCGCTCCAGCCGGCAGCTTGGAGTTCGCCGGTTTCGACGCCGATGGCGTTCACCCAGTCGTCGGGGAGGGTTGTCAGCAACTTCTTCTGGTCCGGCTTGAGCTTGGGCGGGCGCCCCGCGGGGTCGAGCTGGATCCCGGCGGCTTCGAGCTCTCCGGAACGGAATGCGCGATAAGTCTCCGGCGTGTTCGGCGCCATCAGGCGCACGATCTCGCCCGTTACCTCTCCTGTTTCACGATTCACGGATTCGGCAGCGGGCACACAGTTGAAGTCCACTGGCGCTGGCGCGCGGCGAGCGTCGACCCAGGACTCGGCGCGGCCCAGGAAGCCCAGATTCTCAAGCAGGGCGTCGAGCAGTTCCGTTTGCGGTGCATCCAGGGCAAGCCTTGGCCAGGCAATGACCACGGGATCGTCATCCGCAACTCGGGCGAAAGCATCGAACACCAGCGTGCGTTTGGGGCCCTTGCCAGGCATGTAGTGCCGCGAATGTGCATGAATCGCAGATTCCGGCAAACGAAACGATGGCGGTTCGGCTTGAGCAAGACACGCCAGCAGTTCATGAAGACGCTCACGCGGAAAGCGCACAGGGTCGAGTTTGCGATACCACACCGCAATCAGCGCGCGCGTGATACGCCACAGATCTGGTGGCCAGGCGACGTCCGCTTCGTTGACGTGCCGATCCCAGGGTGTGGCGTGATAACGTCCGGCGGGGAAGGTGAAGGCGATGGCGAGCATGGCGGGCGGCTCAACTCCAATTTATGCGGGTGACGCGGTCGTCAGGCCATTTCTGCTCTTTGGCGACGGTCGCGATCAGACCCGGAAGCGCCTTCTCCAATTCAGTCAATGTCGGCAGCACGAAATCTGCAGGCCGTTTGATGAGCACTCCGTCTACCTTGACTTCTAGATCGCAGGCTGTACGCAAGCGGAGGCCGGAAGCGAGCAAGGCCTGAATCTTGAACAGGGCGAGTGCGATCAATAGATCGGCGACAGCTTGGCCGAGGCTGAAGGCACGAATTTGGGCGAGATCGAGATTGAAGTAGGCGACGATCTTGGCTGAGGTGAATTCGGAGCGGGCGAAGGGGACGTTACCGAAGCCTTTGGCCGTATCGCCCGACGGGTTGACGCGATCATTCTTCACGCCGCCGCTCTGCGCTTCCTTGATTTCTTCCGCTTCGATGAAGGACGACAAGGCACGCGGTAGCCGTAGGCGCCCGCCGGCGAGATCTGATTTGGCCAGGAATACGCCGTGGATCAACGCATTCGCATCCATCTTGAGCAGGACGGCGGCGAGCTTCTTGATGTCCACCGGCCCTTCGTCCATGTCGGCGAGTTCTGACTTCAGGGTCTGGAACACGCTCTTGTCCTTGCCTTCCAGAATGTACGGCGAGTTGATGCGGTGCGCTTCCAAGACAGTGTTGGTCAACGGCTTACCCTTCTTGTCCACCACTTTTACCAGCGGCAATCCCTTGAGCGGAGCCACCCAGTTGTCAGCGGGTCTGTCCCAGCACACCGTTTCCAAGCGATTTGCCATGCTCTGCGCTGACTCCACCAGTAGCATGCGCTCGCCATTCGGTCCGTCGTAAGTGGCGGCGCCCAGATTCGGAAATCCGGTGGGCTGGAAGCGTGTGCCCTGAACGGGTTGCAGGTGTGCCTCCAACAGCAGGCGCGGCGCAGTCGCGAGAGCATCGAGTTTTATCGGCATGGCGATTCTCCTGGTCAGACAGTAAGTTCGGTTGGTTGGATAGGATCGGCTTCGGACTGGGGGCCCAAATCGAGGCCGCGCAGCAGCCGTACGGTTTCTGCGTAGGTGAGCGGAATGCACAAGGCCGCGAGCCAGCGCTTGCCATCCACGCCCGCGACCTGGGGCGGATTTCGGCCCGGCAGCTTCACGCCGATCGCGCGCAAGCGTTGCCACGCGATGCGCACGGCAGCCTGTACGTCGTTGGCATCCAGGCGCGCCGGGATTTCGGCGGGCAGGCGGAAACTTCGATCCGGCGGCAGCCACTTCAAGGCGCGCAGTACGGACTCTGACGTGAAAAAGACTTTCAGCAGCGTGAATGCGGGCGACAGCGCGGCATCTTCATCTGCACGTCTATTTGCCCTTGGCGGCTCGGAGTCGTTCCAGTCCACGCAAGCAAGACCGCCGAGAAGTTCGCCGATGCGGGTATCGTCGGTGGCGCTGTCGAGAAACGCGGCTACATCGTCGCGGGTAGCACCCGTCTGGCTGGTCAGCACTTCGCCTTCCCCGCCGAGCGCGATCGCTTCCAGCCGCCGCCGGTGCAACAACGCGGCGATATTTCCGGTGAGCGGCCCCCGTCGCCAAACTGCGAGTTGGGAGGTGGGTTCCCATGCGCGATCGCCCTCTCGGTTGAGGGATTCGCTGACTGCGGCAAGGTGACGGCGGGCATGCAGAACTCGCCGGCCTTTGTCGTCTCGCAGGCATAAGCCGGAAAGCGCCGCGGCGATGCGGAATTCGGCGGACTGATCGTCCGCCTTGGTCGCCCAAGCCAACGACAGACGCGGAGCCGGTGCGCGCACGGCTTCTTGCGACTTAGTGCTGACGTTGAGCGCGGCTTCGATATCCCCCACGCGTCGCAGCACGGTTTGCAGTGCAGTGCGGCTGGCTTGTTGTGTCACCACAAATAGGGCGGTGTCGAGTTGATGAGCCGCGGCGCGGAAGGCGTTAGGGGCGTTCTCATCGCGCGCATAACGCTGTACGGAACCCAGCCAATTGCGATGCTCCAGTTCGGCGATGAGGTCAGCGTCGGGGCTTCTCTTAACGCGGTAACGATCGAGCGCGGTGGCGAAAAAGCTCTGCCCGTTTCGCATCAAGAACGCAAATCTCTGAAAGCTAGTCAGCCCGCGGTCGATCCCTAATCCTGCAAGCGCCCGAGCGAAATCTAGGCCGTTCACGATCGCCCTTGCGCCCAAGGTAACCCGTCCCTCTGAGAACATTGTCTTAAGCTCGTCGAGCCCAACAGGTCGCTCCCACAATGGCAACCAAATCTCCATGACCTGCCGCTTCGCCCGTTTTGGTCTCTCCTCGGCAATTACGTAGCTGCCATGCCCGGCTGCTGTGGGAGCGACAGTGAAAGGAAAGTTGATCTGCGGAGGGGCAAATTCGTGCTTACGTGTTGATGCGCTAGCGAAGAACAGAGTGCCTTCTAAACAAAGAAGGTAATCCCAAGCATTGAGTTGTACACCCCCCTCGAAGCCAGTCGAAGCGTTCGCGCCCCCTGATCCTTGAGGCGAGAAATGACCGGGCGTTTGATCCGAGTGCGCGTTCGACGCCGCAATGCCGAACAAGGCGAACTCCAGCGCATGGTCGTGCCCACGCCTGACAATGCAGGCGACAACCTGCTGCGCAAACCCAGAGACATAACTCCCGCTACCCTCATTACCGCCTGTTCCTAACAACGGAGGAAATTTGCGCCCCTCGGACGTCAGCACGTAACATGCATCGAGCCAAGGAAGAATGTGATCCGGCAGTTCCGCGCGACACAAATTCAGAAGTTCGATCTTCTTTTCGTCCGAGGCTTTTTCGTCAAAACCGTGACTGGATAGGAGATCGCGTACAGCATTGATCGTGCTCCGGAAGGGTTCTAGTCGATCACCGTCAGAATTTGAAATCGCCGAAAGCGCCTCTCGGGCTGTCTTCTCCGACCTCTCTGCGAAGAAACCCGAGCGCGCGCCCCACGGCGCAATCAGAGGCGTGGGGCGATACCGATCCAAAAAGAACGCACGCAGTTCCTCCTTCGTCAACCTCGTGCGCAGCACAAACACGTCCTCGCGCCAGAAACCGGTGGCTTCTGAATCTCCACCCCCATCGGTCCCCGCCTCGGCCACCAAGCGCAGCACGGCCAGCGCCTTGAGGTAGGACGCCAGCGGCGTGGGCGTGCAGCCAGGCAAGGGGTGTTCATGGATCATTTAGCAGCCTCCTGTTCCGCACGTGAAGCGCGCCAGTCGGCGATTCGCACCAGCGCCTCGCACCAAGCCAACTGAAACGGACCGAGCACCTTCAACAACCTTTGTGTGCGCGTGGTCCACGACGGGCCCCGAGGTCCGTCGCCGAGTTGCATCAGGTCCAGCTTGAGTTCGACTTCAGGGACGGTTTCGCCGTTCACGAATTGCATCGCTGGAAGGCGATCACCGTCCCACACGCCTCGTGCGTATAGCCGCCCATCCGGCGCCTCAGTTTCTTGTGGGAGTGCGCGCAGCGACATGCGCACCTTGCCGTGGTGCGCGGCGATCAGATATGCGATCAAGTCGGCGTCAGCATCGTCGCCATGCAATGCAAGCCAGGCAAGCGCCGACGCGAGCTCGTGGCGAAAGCGCGTGCGCTTTACAGCCTTGCCGTCCACAATTACCTGATAACGCGGCTTGCCGGGTTTGCGGTCTGGATTACGCCCAGACTTCGCCCAGTACCCTGCGCCCAGCGGTTCGCCTGTTCCTTGTTCGTGCGCGTACCGGAGCATCGAATCGAAGGCTTCATGCGCCTTGCCCACGTCATGCCAGCGCGCGGCACGGATAATGGCCTGCGGCTCTTTGACTTTCAGCACCTCACAAAGGTGGTGCGCCTCTTGTTCAACGTCGGCAAGGTGGCGCGGGAGCGTAACCGATACCTGCAAGAGGCTGCGGTGGTCATCATCAAATGCATCTTCGGCCAGTGATTCCTTTTCAGGCGCGGTTATTAGAGGAACCGCGACATGGCTCTCCGGGGCAAGGCCAAGGCTCGGGGTATAGCCGCCGACAGCGGCTCTCAGCATCAGCGTCATGCCGGGACGCAGGCGCAGACCTTTGGGATTGGGTGTTGTCCACTTGCGGGCTAATGTGTCCCACACGCGTACGTCCCCGTCTTTCAGGCGATCCAGCAGCTTTCTTGCTGCACCCAACCCGGCGCGGCACAGTTCTTCACGCGATGCGGGCGGTTCATCCTGAGGATCGCCGTCCAGCGCGCGCCAGAACAACAGCACATCGGCCTCGTCGGTATCACGAATGTAGGACGCGATGTCCACGTCGAAACCGGAAAGGTCACGGTCGGTGTTGAAGAAGTCCAGAAAATCCTGGCGCCGCAACACCGGATGCAGCGGGGCGTCGGCGGTGATCTGCGGAAGATCGGCAGGCGCGGCGCTCTCGAGATTTGCCACAACTTGCCGCGCGGCATCGAGTTCCTCGGTGGTGTAAGGGTTGGCATCCGCTACGTCAATCCAGATGACCTGCGCCTCTTTTGCCTTGTTGAACTCGCCGTAACGATTGCAGCGTCCGAAGCGCTGCACTAGCGAGGCCCAAGGCGCCAGTTCCGTGAACAGCACGCGAGCGGATATATCCACGCCGGCTTCGACGGCCTGGGTGGCGATGACGATCCGGCCTTCGGCCGGCGGGTCAGAATGCAGGCGCTCTTCGTTCGCGCGGCGGTCTTCGGCACGGAAACGGGAGTGAATCAACAGCCGTTCCGGGTTGCTTGAAACCGATGGCGCCGCGTTCTTCCTCCCTTTCACCGGAGATTCCGCAAGGCGGTTTTCCAGCTCGGCAAACAGGCCCTGCGTCCGCTCAACAGTGTTGAGGACTGCAAGCGTAGTGGTGCCTGGCTGATGCGCCGCAAGAACCCGGTCAGCCAATGCTTTGAGGTAAGTTTTGATGTCGTCGCCCGTCAGCTTGCCGACCTTTTCGCTTTCCTCCGCTTTTCCCGACTTGGAAGGCTTCGTCGAGATGAGCGCCACATCGCAGCCCGTCAGAACCTTGACCGCCTCACGTCTCTCCCGAACCGCGGGTACCTTCTTTTCCTCCTCGCTCAGCTCCAGAGGGATCGTTGAGGCGGGATCGAAATCTACCGTTCTTAACCAGTCCCGCTTGAGCGTGGCCGAGACCCATAGACTGCGGCTGCGCGAAGACAAAGCGATCCTCCGGCGAAACGCTTCAAGTTGAGCGCTGGTCTTCAAGCCCGGGCCCATCAATTGCACTTCGTCGAACACCCACAGCGCGTCGTTGTGCAGCCAGGCGAAGTGCACCGGCCACTGATAGCGGCTCATTCCGTAGCCGCGCATCAGCGCCCGCGAAAGCAGCATGTCCTGGGTGCCGATCAGGATCGCGTCCTCTTCCGGGTAGTCGGCCCAAGTCGCCTTTCTCACGTCCTCGGAACCACCCATCAGGAGATGAACTGAGACCTTGTTTTCGCCCGGCATGCCTGCAACCGCAAGGTTCTCCAGCCATCGACGGGCGTTTCGCTGCGTCTGCTCGACCAGCACCCGCATCGGCAGGCAGTACACGAGCCGCCGCGGTGTCCCTGCGTCCGGGCCGGCCTCGCGTCCCCCCTCGCGCCAGCCGCGCTTCCAAAGCCAGGCCAGCACGACCGCGGCGGTTTTCCCCATGCCGGTTGGAACGTCCAGTAGTTCAGGCCATGGTTCTTCTCCGAGGCGGCGCTGATACGGGAACGGGATCAGCCCCTCTGGGTTCTCCTCGGTACGAGTCGCGCGCCTGAAGAACTCCCCATAGATCATCGCCTACTCCCCCTCTGCCTGCGTCGTCGATACCCTGGGCGCTTGCGCAGCGCACGTATCAGCGCTCGACGAGATTGGTCTCGGCGACGGTCCTCCCACGTGGTGGGGCTCAGGTCCACTTCGCCTGCGCACTGACTCATCCGATTTGCCCTTCCTCTTTGAGCAGGCAGCACTTCTTGTATTTCCTTCCGCTCCCGCACGGGCAGAGGTCGTTGCGGCCGACCTTGGGCATTTGCCGGATGTAGGTCAGCGGGAGTTCATCGAAGGGAAGATCGCCTTCTTCGAATTCGTCGTCTTTCTCCGAGTTGACCTCCAGAGCCCAGCGCTGCTGTCGCTCGGCGATGGCCTCGGTCGTGTAGAACGCCCAGGGATTCTCGCGCCCTCGCCAGTCAGGAGCATCTTCCCCGGCCGCATAGGCCCTCTCGATATCCTCCACGGAGAAGTGCTTGCCGAATCCGACCTCCCGCTTCTCCAGTTCATCGATCAGTGCCCGGTGGCGCTCGCGCGGGAAATCGAGCAGCGTGTTGCCGCACGACAGGCGCACCTCCAAGTCCTCCTCCTCGTCGGCCGCGATGCTCGCCACCCAGGCGAGCGCCTCGTCGAGCGCCTCGCGGCCGCGGCGTTCGGCGGCAGCGACGACCGGTTCCACCGCGTTCACGCGGATGTACCAATCGAGCTTGTTGTCACGGCATAGCTCGCGCAGCGCTGCCAGGTCGGAGTCGGGCTTGTTGGCGAAAAGAGCGGGCCAGTAGCCGGAAAGCCAGTCCTGGAGATCGGCGTCGTCCGCCTCCCCCATGCGCCGCATGAAGCGCACGAGCAGCAGGCCCGCCCGCTCGGAGGGAATCAACCCGAGGACCATGGCGGCGTGCAGGCGAAGCCACCAGTCGCCCGACGCTTCGCTTTCCGGCCAGCATCTCTCGGCCATCTCCTGGAATGCGGCCGTCATGTCCTCCCCGTGCCTCGCGCAAGCATCGATGACGGACCGCGGAACACGATCGTGGTCGTCGCGCATCAGCTCGACGAGCGCCGCGGGGCCGAGGCCGGCTAGGAACTCTTCCGTGTAGGAAGGTAACTCGATGGCGTCTTTCATTGACGGCAGTCAATTCTCCGATGACGAAATCTACCCCTTGTTGATTGCCGGGAACAAGCTTCTCCATGAAACGGCGCTACACCCCGACTTCGATCTCGATCTCCATCGAGATGCGCTCCCACGGGTCGGCGGTGTTCGCAATCCCTGCAATCCGGGCGCGGGCCATCACGCCCTGATCCATCAGGTTCGCGAGCGCCGTGTTACGGGCTCGAGGCACATAGCCCAGCTTGAGTCCGTGCCAATCGACCCGGATGGCACCGGCGTCATGAGGATTGCCGGGTTCCCGCGTGAGATCTAGCGCTTGACCTTCCGCGAGCAGGCTCCAGACCGATTCGCCATGGTGATACTGGTAGCCGGCAACGGGCACGCAGTCGAATTCATACGATGCCGTAGCTGGTGATTCGCCACTGGCGACCGTCCGTCGGGAATCGAATTGGACCGACGGCCCTCCAGGCAGAAGCATCGACGGCGGGGAGAGCCCCAGTGGCGGGGCGGTCGCCGGCCCGGTTACGGGAATCTCGAACCGCGCGGCGACGGCGGCGAACAGGGAAGCTATGAAAGACCGGCGTTTCATGCCGTGACCGTATTCCCGCGCAGGCTCATGGCATGAGCCCGTCCAAGGGAGCGGGCGGATCGTTACGCCCCGTGCCCCTTGTAGATCTCGGCCAGCCGGTCGCGATGGAGCTCGAGGATCTTCGCGCGCCTGGGCTTGAGGGTCGGCGTGAGGAGGCCGTTGTCCACCGTCCATTTTTCGGCGAGCAGCGCCACGCGCCGCACCTGGGCGTAGCCGGGGAAGGCGTGCACCTGCCGCGCGATGCGCGCGAGAACGAG
>JAGRPN010000250.1 GCA_019449555.1 Ramlibacter sp. | reverse complement strand
GACGGCATGCTGCGCGCCGTGGACGCCGCCACCGGCACGGAGCGGTGGGCCTATGTGGCGCCGGAGCACTACGCCGCGTATCAGCGCCTGCATGACAACACGCCACTCGTCAGTTATCCCAACGTGACGTCAACGCTGAACCCGCAACCGAAAGACTATTTCTTCGACGGTTCATTCAGTCTCTACCAGAACCTCGACAGCTCGAAGGTCTGGATCTTTCCTTCAATGCGACGCGGGGGCCGCATGCTGTACGCCTTCGACGTGACGAACCCGGCATCGCCCCGGATCAAGTGGCGCATCGGATGCCCGAACCTCGCCGACGACACGGGCTGCACGCATACAGATCTGTTAGGGATCGGGCAGACCTGGTCGATGCCGAATCCGGCTTTCCTGAAGGGATATTCCGGGTATTCCGACAGCACCCGCATACCGATCCTGGTGGTGGGCGGCGGATACGATCGGTGCGAGGACGCGGATTCGACCACGACCAGCTGCGGTTCGCGCAAGGGAAACTGGGTGTACGTGATCAACGCCGATACGGGTGTGGTGATCAGGAAATTCACCGATGCGGACGCGGGCAGCTTCGCGGCCGACATCACGCTGTCGGATGCGAATGGCGATGGATCGGTGGACTTCGGCTATGCCGCCGATACCAAAGGCAACATCTACCGCATCGACTTCTCCGACTCCGCCCATGCGCTCGCACCTTTGGCCGAAGGCGACTGGCGAATGCGAAAGGTTGCCTACACCACCGGCGGCGGGCGCAAGTTCCTGTATCCGCCTTCGCTGCTAGGCGTGGGGACGAGTATGTATGTCGCGCTGGGATCCGGTAACCGGGAGCGCCCCCTGCTGTCCAACTACCCATTCCAGTCGAACGTCAAGGATCGCTTCTACGTCCTGCTCGACGACCTAACGATCCCGGCGTCTTCCACGACGGCGACGGCGGTCAACCTGGATGCGGCGCCCATGATGGATGTCAGCGCCGACACCACGTGTGATGGCGATGGTGTCGCTCCGGGCTCCGCCTGGAAAGGTTGGTTCATGGATCTTCCCAACCGTGGCGAGCAGGTCGTCACGTCCGCCCTCATCGCGGCGGGCATGGTCGCCTTCAACACCAACCGGCCGCTGCCCCCGGACTCTTCATCGAACAGCTGTAGCGCGCCGCTGGGCGAGGCGCGAGGCTACTGGGTCAGCCTGGCGAATGCGAGCGGTGCCATCGGCAGCGGCACTCACAGCTGCGGCGGCATACGCTCGTCCCCGTTCGTGGGTGGCGGACTGACACCTTCGCCGACGCTGGCGCGGGTGGTGATCGATGGCAGGACCACCACCGTGGCGATCGGCGCCGCCAACCGCGACGGCGGCCCGAGCGTGACGATCGATCCTCAGGAGGTGAAGCCGACGATCGATTCCAGGCGCAAGACCATCTACTGGAAATCGAACGCCGCCGATTGAGCAGGCGAGGCCGGGCCGAGTCGGTTATTTGTTAACTGGTTTTGGACTCATTAGTAGCAGGACCGGTTTGAGGGAGTTCATTAATGTTCGGGCATGGACATCCCGCACATCACCCCCTCAAGTTCCACCTGCTATTCAGCAACCCGCAGCGGGGCAGCCCGGTGTTCCGCGGGTTTCACATTGACCGAGTTGCTGGTCGTGATCGCGGTGACGGCCGTGCTGCTGGCGGTGGCCGTGCCGTCGATGGCGCGAATGATCGATTCGACCCGGCTGACCTCCTACTCGAATTCCTTTCTGGCCGCCATGTACCTGGCGCGCAGCGAGGCGATCAAGCACAACGGACGGGTCGCCATGTGCAAATCAGACGACGGCCTGCGGTGCACGGCCGGCGGCGGCTGGGACCAGGGCTGGATCGTGTTTCACGACCCGAACGACAATGGTGTCGCCGATGCGGGCGAACTGATCGTGCATCACACGCAAGCGCTGGCGGGCGGGTTCAAGCTGTGGGGCAACCAAAGCGTCGCGCGCTACATTTCTTTCATACCTTCAGGGCGCACCCGCCTGGCTAGCGGCGCCTTCCAGGCGGGCACACTGACTCTGTGCAAGGAATCCGGCGGTACGGTACAGGCCCGGCAGATCGTCATCAACAACGCCGGGCGCGCGCGGGTCGAGAACGTTGCTGCAACCGCCTGCGCCTGAGATGTGAGCGCCTGACTAGCGCCGCACCTCGTCGACGAGCGTCTTGAATTCGTCGATGTCCTCGAAGCTGCGATAGACGCTGGCGAAACGCACATAAGCGACCTTGTCCAGCTTTTTCAGTTCGCGCATGACCAGTTCGCCGATCCGCGACGAGGGGATCTCGCGCACTCCCAGGTTCAGCAGCTTCTCTTCGATCCGCTCCACCGCATTGTCGATCTGCTCGGTGCTTACCGGGCGCTTGCGCAGCGCCAGGTTCATGGAAGCCTGCAGCTTGGCGCGCTCGTAGTCGATCCGGCGGCCGTCCTTCTTCACCACCGCCGGGAACGTGACGTCCGGTCGCTCGTAAGTGGTGAAACGCTTCTCGCAAGCGATGCACTGGCGCCGCCTGCGCACGAAGTCGCCGTCTTCCGCCACCCGCGTCTCGACGACCTGGGTATCGGCATTGCCGCAGAACGGACACTTCATGAGCTCTATCCGTAAACCGGGAAGCGGCGCGTCAGCGCATTCACTTTTTCCCGCACCGCGGCGATGGTGGCCGGGTCGCGCGGCTTGTCGAGCACGTCGGCGATGAGGTTCGCCGTCATCTGTGCTTCTTCTTCCTTGAAGCCCCGGGTGGTCATGGCCGGCGTGCCGATGCGCACACCGCTGGTCACCATGGGTTTTTCCGGGTCGTTGGGGATGGCATTCTTGTTGATGGTCATGTGGGCGTCGCCCAGCACGGCCTCGGCTTCCTTGCCGGTGATGCCCTTGGCGCGCAGGTCCACCAGCATGAGGTGGCTCTCCGTGCGGCCGCTCACGATGCGCAGACCCCGCCGCACCAGGGTTTCAGCCAGCATCTGGGCGTTCCTGGCCACCTGCTGCTGGTAGGTCTTGAACTCGGGCGCCAGCGCTTCCTTGAAAGCCACGGCCTTGGCTGCGATGACGTGCATCAGGGGCCCGCCCTGCAGGCCCGGGAAGATGGCACTGTTGATCGCCTTCTCGTGCTCGGGCTTCATGAGGATGAAGCCGCCTCGCGGGCCGCGCAGGCTCTTGTGGGTGGTGGAGGTCACCACGTCGGCGTGCGGCACGGGGTTGGGGTACACGCCGGCGGCGATCAGCCCGGCGTAATGGGCCATGTCGACCATGAAGATTGCGCCCACATCCCTCGCGACGCGGGCAAAACGCTCGAAATCGATCCGGAGCGCATAGGCCGACGCGCCCGCAATGATCAGCTTGGGCCTGGATTCCTGCGCCTTGCGCTCCATGGCGTCATAGTCGATCTCTTCCTGCGCGTTCAGCCCATAGGAAACGACGTTGAACCACTTGCCGCTCATATTAAGAGCCATGCCGTGGGTCAGGTGGCCGCCTTCCGCGAGGCTCATGCCCATGATCGTGTCGCCGGGCTTGAGAAATGCCAGGAACACGGCTTCGTTCGCCTGCGCGCCCGAATGCGCCTGCACGTTGGCCGCAGCGGCGCCGAAAAGCTGCTTGACGCGGTCGAGTGCCAGTTGCTCGGCGACGTCGACGTTCTCGCAGCCGCCGTAATAACGCTTGCCGGGATACCCTTCGGCGTACTTGTTGGTCAGTTGGCTGCCTTGCGCGGCCATGACGGCCGGCGAGGCGTAGTTCTCGCTCGCAATCAGCTCGATGTGGTCTTCCTGGCGTTTGTTTTCCGCCCGGATCGCCGCCCAGAGTTCGGGATCGGCTTGCTCGACGAGGATGTTTCGATGGTACATGGCAGTCCTGTTGGATAGACGTTGTCCCGGTGTGGGCTGCCCAGGCGAACGGCTGGACGCCGGTCGGCCCGGCGGCACGCTTCCCAGTGGTTTCGCGGCCGGTCGCGGGTCAACAGCCCCGCTGCGGCAACTCCACGTCAGCGCCGGCGGCCGCAACGGGCGCCGCGCCTATCGCCAGTCGCGTACGTCGTTAGTGTAGCGGAGCGGGATGCCCGGCCTGGAGCGCAGCTAAAGCACCGCGACCTTGTCATCGCCGGGCCGCGGCTCGGCGTTCACGGGTGCCACGGTACGAACCACCGGCGGCTGCGGCAACGGCACGGCGCGGCCCGCCGCCACCTGCTTCAGGCGGCTATGCTCGGCCATGACCTTGTCGGCATAGCCGCCGTCATCGCCCATGTTGGCCGCGCCGACATAGAACTTCAGGCCCTCGTGCAGCGAGCCGGCGCGCTGGATCGATTCCTGCAGCACCTTCACGCCCACCCGCAGGTTCGATACCGGGTCGAATGCAGCCAGCTTGCCGCCGAAGTTCTCGTACTTGTCGCTGTGCACGCGCGTCATCACCTGCATCAGCCCTTGGGCGCCGACCGCGCTCTGCGCGAATGGGTTGAACCCGGATTCGATCGCCATGACGGCCAGGATGAGGGTGGGATCGAGCTTGGCCCGTTCGCCCAGTTCGTACGCCTCGGCCACGAGCGCACTGAGGGGCTCTGGCGCAACCCGGTACTTCTTGCTCAGCCAATAAGCGACCGCAGCCTGCTGCTTGGGCAGGTCCTGGGGGTTGGCCGCGGTCGCGCGGTCGATCGCGTCCAGCTCGATCTGCAGGCCGGTGGCGGCGATCTGGCGGGCCTGGAGCCAGCTCCTGAGCTTGATTTCGCCGGCATCGCGCAGGTCCGGCCGCGCCGAGAGGCCGACGATGGAGAAAACGACGGCCAGGCCCACGAGGGCAAAACCGTTGTGCGTGATCTCGAAGAAGCCGTCGGCGATGTCCGATGCGAAGGTTCGCAGGCCTTGGGCGATTCTCGTTAACGCTGTCATAGCACTTCCTTTCTACGCGCGGGCCTGCTTTTGTGTTGCTGCTGGGGCAGCGCCACACCGTCAGGCTCCTCGTTTGGATTGGTACGCCATCGAATGGCCGGGAGTCCGTCTGGACTCGTCGCAGCAATTCAACTTAGCCGGGGTCGGCAGCGATTCGTTGTCCCGGGTACTTTGCTGGGGACGGGCGAATTCTAGAGGCGCGTTTAATACCCAGTCAAGAATATCAAGTTACTTTATTATGCAAAACAAGCGGAAAAGATTCCAAATTTACCGCCAGGCCGGTACTATTTCGCGTCATCCCATCGCCGATTCCCATGTCGGACAAACCGCCGAGGTTCCAGGCTCCGCTCCGCCTGCTCCTAAATAAATAGCGCGATCGGTAAGAATGGCGGGCGGTGCGGCGCTACGATAGGCGCCGGGCTGGTTGCGAGGCGATCCAGCCACTGCCGGATCGTGAGACGGACACATCAATCGCCGCTCGTCGGGAATCCCGCTGCCGTAACAGTTGGATAAGGCGTCCAGAACGTGCTGGCGACGTCCCTGATGCCCCGATGCCGGCAAGTTGTCAAGGCAATATCCGCAATCGCGCGCCCTGCGGCCATTGAAAAGTCGGATTTGAAAAGAGCTGGGCACTGACCTAACTTGATAGTGCCCGAGTGATCGGGCATCAGCCGGTAGGGCCGCTTCGGCGGTAGCCCCGGCCCCTCTTGGAGGCAATCTCTTGCCTCCGGCGCAACCAGGGACGAACACTCCCTGTTTGCGAACCCAGGCGGCTATGACTGCAAGTCAGCCGTCAAGCCCGGCAGGCGGTTTCGCCGTCTGTCCGGGCTTTCTCTTTTCCGAAGCTCGCGCCGGTTGTGTGAGCCGTCGTTACCGCCGCCGATGGGCCGCGCGATTTCGCGGCGAGAATAGCGGCTTGCCCTCCTTGCGAGGGCTTTCGCCCAACGACCCCAAGAAACGCCAGTGACTCAAGCCACCCTCAAACCCAACGACACCCGTTCGCTCGATGCATTGACCGGCGGCGCGTTTTCCGCTCCCACCTCCGGAGAGCGTGCAGCGCGCGTGCGCGAATGGCTGGCCGCCAATCCCAGCGCGGAGCAGATGCAGGAGGTGTTTCGCGAACTCAGCGGGCGCGACAAGGGCGCCGCGAAACTGCTGCGAGAAAAGCTCGACGAGATCAAGCGCAGCAAGGGCCAGGAAGCCATCGCCGCCGAGTGGGCGGAAAAGGCCCGCGCGTTACTGCAGCAGGACACGATCAATATCGCCGATGCCATGGCATGGCAACGCGACGCGGCCAAAGCGGGTGCGCCGCTCAGCCGCGAGCCCCTGGCCTCGCTCAAGACGCAGCTCGCGGACCGGGTGAAAGGCATCGAGGACCTGCAGCACCGGGTTCAGGTGCAGCGTGAAGCGGCCGTGTTGCTGGCCCAGCGCATCGAAGTGCTCTCCACCAAATCCTGGCAGGACGCTCAGGCCGCTGCCGAGGCGCTGGCGAACGACGTGCCGGATTGGCAGGCGCAGGCCCAGGCATTGCTGTCCGATCCGAATTGGCCGAGTGTCGACAAGAAGTTCCCGCCGCTGCTCGAGGCTTCGCGCGCCCAGCTCCAAGCGGTCTGGGATGCGTTCCGCAGCGCACTGGCCCAGGCGGTGGCCGCGGCCCAGGATCCGTCGGCGCCGCTGCCGCCGGTCCCGGTGTGGGCCGACGAACTGCGCGCCGCGCGCGGCGTGGCCGTCGAGACGCCCGTGCGGCCCGCCAAACCGAAGGTGGATCCCGAGGTTCGGGCCCAGGCCACGCAGGTAGTGCGCGATGTTCTTGCCAAACTGGAGCAGGAGATCGCCCAGGGCCACGGGAAAGCCAGCGCAGGGGCGGCGGCCGGCTTGCGCAATGCGCTGAAGGAACACGGCAAGCTGATCGATGACAAGCTCGAAAACCAGGCGCACGCGGCGCTCGCGGCGGCAGGCGAGCTCGAGGGCTGGCAGCGCTGGCGTGCCGACCAATTGCGCCAGGAACTCGTTGCCAAGGCCGAGGCCTTGTTCGAACAGCCCGCGCCGGTCGAAGGCCAGGAGCCTCAACCGCCCAAGCCGCGCTACGGCGGGCGCAAGATGCAGGAACAACTGCGGGCGCTGCGGGAGCAGTGGAAGCAGACCGACCAGGGCGGCCCGCCCAACCATGCGCTCTGGAAGCGTTTCGACGATGCTTGCAACGAGGCGCACAAGGTCGTCGAAGCCTGGCTCGACAAGGTCAAGGCCGAGGCGGCTGAGCACCGGGCGCAGCGGCTCGCCCTGATCGACGAGCTCAAGGCCTGGGCCGCTGAAAACACCACGGCCAAGGACGGCGACTGGAAAGGCTTCAATCGCATCCTGCATCAGTTCGAAGCCCGTTGGCGCGACGCCGGCCACCTGAGCGAAAAAGCCTTTGCCGAACTGCAGCCGCTCTGGAAGGAAACCATCCAGGCTGCCGCGGCGCCCCTGGAAGCGGTGCAGAAAGAGAGCGTCGAGCGGCGCCACGCGATGATCGAAGAGGCCAAGGCGCTCGGCGCCGCTCCGCAATTGCGCGTCGACGCGGTGAAGGCGTTGCAGCAGCGCTGGCAGGCCGAGGCCCAGATCATTCCGCTCGAGCGCAAGTACGAGCAGAAGCTCTGGGATGCGTTCCGCAAGCCGATCGACGAGGCATTCAATCGCAAGAGCGAGGAACGTGACAAGGCCGCCGCGGCATTGAGCGAACGCGATCGCACCGTTCTCGAGGCGTCCAAGGCGCTCGAAGCCGCCAATGCGACCGGCGACATGCAGAAAATCAAGGCGGCGATGGCCGCGCTCGAAGCGGCGCTGCGGGGCCAGGCACAGGCGGCTGCGGCGGTCGCTGCGGCCGGCCCGGCGCTGGTGGCTCCTCCGGCCGAAGCGCCGTCGGGCGAGGCTGCCCCCGCCCCGGAGCAACCCGCCGAGACGCCCGCTTCGGATACGGCCCAGCCCGTGGAGGCCGAATCACCGCCGGTGCCCGCGGCGCCCGTCAAGCCTGCGCCGAAACCGGTGATTGCCATGCGCGGGGACGACCGCCCGGGCATGAAGAAAACCGAGCCTGTGCCGCCTGGGCGCGGTGGCAAGTTCGGCGACCGCAAAGGCGGGCCGGGCGGGAAATTCGGTGAGCGCCGCGATGAGCGGCCGGGCGGCGCAGGGCGCTTCGGCGACCGGCCCGCATTCGAAGACCGCGGACCGCGCTTGGGCGACGTTGCGTTCCGCGCCCAACGCGAGGCGCTCGAGCACGCGCAATCGACCCTGAAGAAATTGGCCGCGCAGGCGCATGGGGAAGCACTGACCCAATTGATGACGGCGTGGGAACAGCGCGCCGCCGACCAGGTGCCGAGCCTGCAGGAACTGGGCAAGGCGGTGACGCCGGCGGCGCGCGCCAGCTGGGTCCAGGCGCTTGGCGGCGCGCCGTCGGGAGATGCGTCCGAGGCGCTCTTGCGGCTCGAGATCGCCGCGGAAGCGCCGACGCCGGCCGAGTACCTGAATGCGCGCCGGGCGTTGCAGCTGCAATTGCTGACGCGCCGCAACGACCCGTCGCCGGCCCAGACGTGGGGCCAGGATACGGCTCGTGTGCTCGCGAGTACCTACGAGGCCGGCGCCGCGCGGCGGCTGCAGGGCGCACTCAAGACGCTATTGCGCCGCTAGGGCCGAAAAAACCGTCCAGCAGCGGCAACAAGGCCGGGAACTCGGCCTCGAACCGCTGCCGGTTGACGAAATAGGCCTCGCAGGCGACGGCGAAGAATTCGTCGATCTCCGTCGCGCCATAAGGATCCAGCCATGTCGGCGCGCCCCCGAAGCGCTCCGCGATGATGACCTTCTCGCGAAAGGCTTCGTACTCGCACCTCATCACTGCGAGCCATGCATCGCGGGCCGCACGAGAAGCCAGGGGAGGGCAGCCGTCGGCGAGGCCGTCGCGCATGTCGATCTTGTGGATGAACTCGTGGATCACGACGTTGTAGCCCTGTTCGGCGGTGCGGCCGGCACTGTCCACGTCACTCCAGTTCAGCATCACCGGGCCGCCCTGCATGGCTTCGCCGGCGAGCACCTCGTCGTAGTCATGGACCACTCCATGCTCGTCGGTGACGGTTCGCCGCGCGACCACCTCCGCGGGATGCACCACGATTCCCACGAAGTCGTCGTACCAGGCGAGGCCGAGATTGAGCACCGGCAGCACGGCCTGCCCGGCGATGGCCAATGCCACCGCATCCGTGATCACGAGCCCGTTGGCGCCGTGGAACTGCTTGGTGGCGAGGAATTGCGCGGCAAGCTCGCGCAGCCGCTGTTGTTCACGGGGCGAACGCGCCGCAAGGAACGGGTAGCGCGCCAGCACGTGCCGCCACATGCCGTCCGGAATGGAACGGGCATCGCGGCGCTTTCTGAGCCAGCCGAACATCAGGGCAGGGCCACCCGCTGCGCGCCGCCGGCCGTTAGCCGCAAGATCTCCAGCCGTGGCGGCGTGCTGGCCGCATCCCAATCGCTGAGGACGATGCGCCGGCGGCTGCCCAGCTCGTGGTCGGCGGGCCGATGGGTGTGCCCGTGGATCAAGACCTGCGCATCGGCGGCCTCGAGCCATGCAACCGCGGCGGCGCTGTCCACGTCGGGGTAATCGACGCCGGAGCGCTTGCGCGCCTCGCTTTGCTCGCGCAGCTTGCGGGCAATCTGCTGGCGCTCGGCCAGCGGCTTGGACAGGAAATCCTGCTGCCAGGCGGGCGCGCGGACCTCGCCGCGAAAGCGCATGTACTCGGTGTCCGCGAGGCACAAGGCGTCGCCGTGCGTGAGCAGCCAGCGCCGGCCGGCAAACTCCAGCACGGTCGGATCGGACAGCAGCTCGCCGCCGCAGGATTGCAGGAAACCCCGCCCGACCAGGAAGTCGCGGTTGCCGTGCATGAAGAAGATGGCGCGCTGTCGGGCGGTCTCCTTGATCACGGCGGCGCAATCCGCCGCGAAACCCGGCTGCGCCGCGGCGTCGTCGCCGACCCACACTTCGAACAGGTCGCCGAGGATGAAGACGGCATCGGCGGGCGTGCCGCGCAGGTAGCGGCGCCAGGCGTCGAAGGTGCCCGGCTCGCTCACATGCAGATGCAGATCGGAAAGAACGTCGACCGCGCCCCATGCCGCAGGGGCCCGCAGCTGCGCGATCGGTGGCACGCTCATGCCGGCACGATCAGAGCGCCACGGCCTTCTCGATCACCACGTCGTCGTTGGGTACGTCGTCGTGAAAGCCCTTGCGGCCGGTCTTCACGGCCTTGATGCGATCCACCACGCCGGTGCCGCCGACCACCTTGCCGAATACCGCGTAACCCCAGCCCTGCGGCGTGGGCGACGTGTGGTTCAGGAACTCGTTGTCGGCCACGTTGATGAAGAATTGGGCCGTGGCGGAGTTCGGCGCCTGCGTGCGCGCCATGGCCACCGTGTAGTTGTTGTTCTTCAGGCCGTTGTTCGCCTCGTTCTCCACCGGCGCATCGGTGGGCTTCTGCTTCATGCCCGGCTCGAAGCCGCCGCCCTGGACCATGAAGCCCGGGATCACGCGGTGAAAGATCGTGTTGTCGTAGTGGCCCTTGCGCACGTACGACAGGAAATTCGCGACCGACTTCGGCGCCTTGTCCTGGTCCAGTTCGAGCGTGATGACGCCGTAGCGCGCGATGTGGAGTTCGACTTTGGGGTTGCTCATGAAAGATCCTTCGATGATGAGGGGGCGTTGCGCCAACCGTACCTATTTGACCAAATTGGCCGAGGTGATCACGACCGGCGTCTTGGGCACGTCGCTCGAGAACGGGCCGGCAGCGCCGGTGGGGATGGCCTTGATCTTGTTGACGACATCGATGCCGCTCACGACCTTGCCGAACACGGTGTAGCCGTAAAGCTTGGGTGAGGCCAACAGTTGCGAGCGCGGCACGTTCTCGTACACCCGTCCCTGGTATTCGAAGCGCGGTACGGGATCGCCCGGCGGAATGATGACCGGGTCCAGCGAAGGGTTGTCGCGCACGTTGATGAAGAACTGCGCGGTCGCCGAGTTCGGCTCGTTCGTGCGGGCCATCGCGATGGTGCCCGTCACGTTCTTCGGCCCGCCCTTCGCCAAGGCTTGCTGGCCTTCATGCGGCACAGGAGGGCGCGTCGGCTTTTCCACGTAGTTCGCGTCGTAGCCGCCGCCCTGGATCATGAAGTTGTTGATGACGCGATGGAAGATCGTCCCGTCGTAATGCTTGTCCTTCACGTACTGCAGGAAGTTCTCGACGGTCTTGGGCGCCTTGTCCGGATAGACCTCGACCACGATGTCGCCCGCCGTCGTGGAGAACTTCACCCTCGGTGCCTGGTCGGCGGCAGCCGCGGTGTTAGCCACCGCAAGACCGGCGCACAAGGTGAGCGCCGCAAATCGGCGGGTGAAAGAGGTCATCGGTCGGGTACTCCTTGAACGAACTGGAATGGAAGGCGAACAGGCGGGCGCCGGTCGAACGGCCGCACCGCGCCGGGTCGTGCGAAACCTGCAATGGTAACGGCCATGGGACCGCCGCGCCTGCTCAGCCGGCCGGCGATCCGGCACCCGAGGCGGACGGGGTCGGCGCCGCAGCCGCCGGCTTGGCCGGGTCCTTGACCGCGGGGCCGAGCAGTTGCCGGATCAGCGCGATTTTCGGCACGACACTGGTGTTGCGCGGGTCGAGTTGACGGGCGCGGCCGTAAGACTGGCTCGCCAGTTGGGCGTAGATGTCGCCCAGGTTTTCGTGGGCCGTCGCGTAGCCCGGGTTGGTGCGGACCGCCAGTTCCAGTGCGGCGCGCGCCTTGTCGAAATCGCCCTGGCCGGCGTACAGCACGGCCAGGTTGTTGTACGGCTCGGGCAGTTCGGGATACTCCTGAGTCAGGCCGGTGAACGTCGCGATCGCATCGCCGGTGCGCCCGGCTTCGGATTGCAGCACGCCCTTGAGGAAACGCATCTGGGGGTCCCGCGGCTTGGCGGCGAGATACCGATCGATCCTGGCCTGGGCTTCGACGCTCTTGCCGGAGCGCATCAGCTCCGTGACATCGGTGTAATCGTCGGCGAAGCCGGCCAGCGGCACCCACAGTGCGGCGGCAAACGCCAGGATGCGGAAGGTGCGAACCAGCGCGGATGCGCCATGCGTCATAAGGCCTCGATGAAATCCTGCGCGTGTGACAGCCCCGACCGAGGGCTTTATACTGCGCTGGATTGTAGCCGCCGGCTTTCGCGTGCGCAGCCGAACCACAAGACGATCCGAACCAGCGCCGCACCCGAGGACGTACCGCGGACCGGCGCTCCCCATTTATCCATGAGCCTGCGCATCCACAACACGCTGTCGCGTGCCTTGGAAGATTTTTCACCGTTGGAACCGGGCCATGTGCGCATGTATGTCTGCGGCATGACGGTGTACGACCTGTGCCACGTGGGCCACGCGCGCGCGAACGTGGCGTTCGACGTGGTGCAGCGCTGGTTGAAAGCCAGCGGCTACCGCGTGACTTTCGTTCGCAACATCACGGACATCGACGACAAGATCATCCGCCGGGCGGTCGAGAACGGTGAGCCCGTGCGCTCGCTCACCGGCCGCATGATCATCGAGATGTACCGCGACTTCGACGCGCTGGGCATCGAGCGTCCGACGCACGATCCGCGCGCCACCGATTACGTGCCGCAGATGCTGGACATGGTCAAGCTGCTCGAGGACAAGGGGCTCGCCTATCGCGCCGGCGGCGGCGACGTGAACTACGCGGTGCGGCGCTTTCCCGGTTATGGCAAGCTCTCGGGCAAGTCGCTCGACGAGCTGCATGCGGGCGAGCGCGTGGCCGTGGTGGAAGGCAAGGAAGACCCATTGGATTTCGTGCTCTGGAAAGCCGCGAAGCCGAGCGAGCCGGCCGATGCGCAGTGGGACAGTGCCTACGGCAAGGGGCGGCCCGGCTGGCACATCGAGTGTTCCGCCATGTCTTGCGCCTTGCTGGGCAAGACCTTCGACATCCATGGCGGCGGCGCGGACCTGCAGTTCCCCCATCACGAGAACGAGATCGCGCAAAGCGAAGCCGCCAACGGCCAGCCGCTCGCGCGCTATTGGATGCACAACGGCTTCGTGAACATCGATAACGAGAAGATGTCGAAGTCGCTGGGCAACTTCTTCACGATCCGCGAAGTGCTGCAGCAGTTCGACGCGCAGACGCTGCGCTTCTTCATCGTGCGCTCCCATTACCGCAGTCCGCTGAACTACAGCGACGTGCACCTGGAAGACGCGCGTGGGGCCCTGAAGCGGCTGTACACCGCGCTCGATCTCGTCGCGCCGGCGCAGGTGGAAGTGGACTGGTCGCAAGGCCACGCCGCAAGGTTCAAGGCTGCGATGGACAACGATTTCGGCACGCCCGAAGCCGTGGCGGTGCTGTTCGAGCTGGCGGCCGATGTGAACCGCGGCAGGTCGCCGCAGCTGGCCGGCCTGCTCAAGGCGCTGGGCGGCTGCCTGGGCATCCTGCAAGGCGACCCCAAGGCGTTCCTGCGGGCTGGAACGCGGCTCGACGAGGCCACGATCGCAGCCATGATCGAACGCCGCGCGGCAGCCAAGCAGGCGAGGAATTTTGCCGAGGCCGACCGCATCCGTGCCGAACTGCTGGCCCTGGGCGTGGTGCTCAAGGACTCGCCTTCAGGCACGACGTGGGAGGCTGCGTCATGAGCACGCTGCCTACGCAGATCCTCCTGACCACGCCCGGTTACTGGGACGAGGCGCGCCGCCACCTCGCCCGCAAGGACCGCGTCATGAAGCGCCTGATCCCGCAATTCGGCGAGGCGTGCCTGCAGTCGCGCGGCGATGCGTTCACCACGCTGGCGCGCAGCATCGTGGGCCAGCAGATCTCCGTGAAAGCGGCGCAGACGGTCTGGGACCGCTTCGCGAAACTGCCGCGGCGCATGAGCGCGGCCAACGTGCTCAAGCTCAAGGTCGACGACATGCAGGCGGCCGGCCTCTCGGCGCGCAAGATCGAGTACCTGGTGGACCTGGCCCTGCATTTCGACTCGGGCGCCATCCACGTGGACGCGTGGAAGGCGATGTCGGACGAGGAAATCATCACGGAACTGGTGGGCATCCGCGGCATCGGCCGCTGGACCGCGGAGATGTTCCTGATCTTCCACCTGATGCGGCCCAACGTGCTGCCGCTGGACGACGTCGGCCTTCTCAACGGCATCAGCCGGAACTATTTTTCGGGCGATCCGGTCAGCCGCAGCGATGCGCGCGAAGTGGCCGTCGCCTGGGATCCGTATTGCAGTGTCGCGACTTGGTATATTTGGCGCTCGCTGGATCCCCTGCCGGTCGAGTATTGACGGCCCTGCCACGAACAAGACGAGGAGCGCGCCTTGGCCAAGAAGACCTTTCTCGATTTCGAGCAGCCGATCGCGGAGCTCGAGACGAAGATCGAAGAACTGCGCTACGTGCAGACGGAATCGGCGGTCGACATCTCCGAAGAGATCGACCAGCTGAGCAAGAAGAGCCAGCAGCTGACCAAGGACATCTACAGCGTCCTCACGCCCTGGCAGATCACCAAGATCGCCCGGCATCCGGAGCGACCCTACACGCTGGATTACGTCAACGAAATCTTCACGGATTTCATCGAAATGCACGGCGACCGCCATTTCGCGGACGACCTGTCGATCGTCGGCGGGCTGGCGCGTTTCAACGGCAACGCCTGCATGGTGCTCGGGCACCAGAAGGGCCGCGACACGAAGGAGCGTGCACTGCGCAACTTCGGCATGAGCCGGCCGGAAGGCTATCGCAAGGCGCTGCGACTGATGAAAACGGCGGAAAAATTCAAACTGCCGGTGTTCACGTTCGTCGATACGCCGGGCGCCTATCCGGGGATCGATGCCGAAGAGCGTGGCCAGTCGGAAGCGATCGGCCGCAACATCTTCGAGATGGCGCAACTGGAAGTGCCGATCATCACCACCGTGATCGGCGAGGGCGGCTCGGGCGGCGCGCTCGCCATTTCGGTGGCCGACCAGGTGCTGATGCTGCAGTACTCGATCTATTCGGTGATCAGCCCGGAAGGCTGCGCATCCATCCTCTGGAAGACCTCCGAGAAAGCGCAGGACGCCGCGGATGCGATGGGCATCACCGCGCACCGCCTGAAGGCGCTGGGCCTGATCGACAAGATCGTCAACGAGCCGGTCGGCGGCGCACATCGCGACCACCGCCAGATGGCTGCTTTCCTCAAGCGCGCGCTGAACGACGCCTGGCGCCAACTCAGCGACCTGAAGGTGCGCGAGTTGCTGGAGCGGCGCTACGAGCGGCTGCAAAGCTATGGCCGCTTCACGGACACCAAGGCCGAAGCCCGGTAGCGCCTCGGACAATCCCGCCCTGGCGCCTTTGCAGGGGGCTGCGCGCGAGCTCCCGCTGGCCATCGCGTTCAGCGGCGGCGCCGATTCGATGGCGCTTCTGTTCGCGGCCGCAGCCGTGTGGCCCGGGCAGGTCCACGCGATCCATGTCCACCATGGGCTGCAGGCTGCCGCCGACGATTTCGAGCAGCTTTGCCGCGCCACCTGCGAGCGATTAGGCCTGCCGCTGCACGTGGTGCGCGTGGATGCTCGCCACGCGCCCGGCGAAAGCCCGGAAGACGCGGCACGCAAGGCGCGCTACACGGCACTGGCTGAATGCGCCGCGTCGCTCGGCATGAAGTCGGTGCTGCTGGCCCAGCATGCCGATGACCAGGTGGAAACGATATTGCTGGCCCTGAGCCGCGGCGCCGGTTTGCCGGGGCTTGCCGCCATGGCGGCTGCTTTCGAGCGTCAGGGCATGCGCTTCGAGCGGCCGCTGTTGGCGGTGAGCGGTGGCGCGCTGCGCGGCTGGCTCGCAGGGCAGGACATCCCGTTCATCGAAGACCCCACCAACGCGGATGCGGCGTTCACTCGCAACCGCATCCGGCGCGAATTGCTGCCCGCCCTCGAACAGGCCTTTCCGCAGTTCCGGGAGACATTTGCGCGCTCGGCCCGCCATGCGGCGCAAGCCCAGGAACTGCTCGCCGCGCTGGGCGCCGATGACCTGGCGGCGATCGGGGATCCGCCGGTGCTGCGCGAATTGCGCAAATTGTCACGACCACGGCAGGCCAACGTGCTGCGCCACTGGCTGCGCACCGAGCACGGCGCGGCCGCCAGCGCGGCTCAAATGGAGGAATTGCTGGATCAGGTCGAGGCCTGCGCGACGCGCGGGCACGACATCCGCATCAAGGTGGCGGAGGGGCGAATTGAGCTTCATCAGGGGGCGCTCAAATATTGCCCGCACGCCTGATGCCGGCGGAGTCGCCTGGAGCGGCGGCCACGCCTCGCCTACTTATAATTGGCCGGTCGGCGCGGTGCGGCCCGCGCCCGACGGTTCCAGCCAACCGCCGCCTCTTTCCCCCACCCTTCCGATGCCATTGATCGTTCACAAATACGGCGGCACGTCGATGGGCTCCACGGAGCGCATCCGCAACGTCGCCAAGCGGGTAGCCAAATGGGCCCGCGCCGGCCACCAGATGGTCGTGGTTCCCAGCGCGATGAGCGGCGAGACCAACCGGCTGCTGGCGCTGGCCAAGGAACTCGCGCCGCCCAAGCAGACCGACGCGCTGTGCCGCGAACTCGACATGCTGGCCGCCACCGGCGAACAGGCTTCTTCGGCGCTGCTGGCCATCGCACTGCAGGCCGAAGGCATGGAGTCGGTCAGCTACGCAGGCTGGCAGGTGCCAATCCTCACCAACAGCGCCTACACCAAGGCGCGGATCGAGTCGATCGACGACCGCAAGATCCGCGGTGACCTGGCCGAAGGCAAGATCGTCATCGTGACCGGATTCCAGGGCGTGGACGACGACGGGCATATCACTACGCTCGGCCGCGGCGGCAGCGACACTTCGGCCGTCGCGGTGGCGGCGGCGATGCAGGCGGACGAGTGCCTGATCTATACCGACGTGGACGGTGTCTATACGACCGACCCGCGCGTGGTGCCCGAAGCGCGCCGCCTCGCGACGGTGAGCTTCGAGGAAATGCTGGAAATGGCCTCGCTGGGCTCGAAGGTGCTGCAGATCCGCTCGGTGGAATTCGCCGGCAAGTACCGCGTGCCGCTGCGTGTGCTGTCGAGCTTCACCCCGTGGGACATCGACATCCAGGAGGAGGCCCGCTCGGGCACCCTGATCACTTTTGAGGAAGACGAAAAAATGGAACGAGCCGTCGTATCCGGCATCGCGTTCAACCGCGACGAGGCCAAGATCTCCATCCTGGGCGTGCCCGACCGGCCCGGGATCGCCTACAACATCCTGGGCGCCGTCGCCGATGCGAACATCGAAGTCGACGTGATCATCCAGAACATCTCGAAGGACGGCAAGACCGACTTCAGCTTCACCGTGCACCGCAACGAGTACGCGCGCACGATGGATGTCCTCAAGACCAAGGTGCTGCCGGCGCTCGGGACGGACCGCCTCGAAGGCGACACGCGCATCTGCAAGGTCAGCATCGTGGGTATCGGCATGCGCAGCCACGTGGGCATCGCGAGCAAGATGTTCCGCGCGCTGAGCGAGGAGGGCATCAACATCCAGATGATCTCGACCAGCGAGATCAAGACCTCGGTGGTCATCGACGAGAAATACATGGAGCTGGCGGTGCGCGCCCTGCACCGGGCGTTCGACCTGGAACAGCCCTCCAGCTGAGCCGTTCTCCCGTCCGGCGGGACTGCAGCCGGAGCGGTGTTTCGGGCATAATTGCGGGCACAGGAAACGTGACCGAGTGGCCGAAGGTGCTCCCCTGCTAAGGGAGTATGGGGTGTAGAGCCTCATCGAGGGTTCGAATCCCTCCGTTTCCGCCAGTGCCTTTTGACAGTCCCGCGTCGCAACTCAACCAAACGGCTATCAACAGCCCTAGACGCCGGGGTACGCGCGGCTTCTCTCCTCGACACTCCTGCGTGACGAGCGCATTACGCGCTTCGGCGGCGACTGGCGTGGAAGGGTGACGATGAACTCCGAGCCACGCCCGGGTCCGGCGCTAAAGGCGCGTACGTCGCCTCCATGCATCTGCGCCAGTTCGCGCGTCAGGGGCAGACCGAGCCCTAAACCGCGTACGGTTGCGTCGGAGGTGCCCACCTGGACAAACGGCTCGAATATGCGCTGCAGGTCGGAAGGCTGTATACCAATTCCAGAGTCCTTCACGGCAATGCAAATCGAGAAGTTGTAGCTGAGAAGGCTTATCTCTATTTCACCGCCCTCCGGTGAGAATTTGCATGCGTTCTGGACCAGGTTCACCACGATCTGGCGGATACGCTGCGGGTCGGCGTAGATGAAACCAATCGGGTCGGGCTGGAGCAGCCTCACCTTCTGCTGCTTTGCTTCCATCGCGCGATGAACGTCGCCGACCGCCTCCTGGACAACGGCGAAGAGATCGAACATTTCACGGTGAATGGACAGCTTCCCTGTGCGCACCCGCGAGACATCCAGCAGATCGCAGACGAGCTTGGTCATGTGTTCCGCCTGGCGTTCGATGATGGCTAAAGCGCGGCCGGCCGCCAGAGGGTCGAGTGCTCCTGCTCGCGGCAGGCTGCTGGCCATGGCAATGGTCGCCAGGGGGCTGCGCAATTCGTGCGCCAGTAGCGCCATGAAATCGGCCATCCTTTCGTCAGCTTCGCGAAGCTCTCTTGTTTCCACGGCAGCTTCCTGTTTCTCGCGCCTTAGCCACTCCGCCAGCGAAATGATCGATGTGGACACGCCGACATAACCCATGAACGCGATGGCGACGTGTGTTGTCGTCGAGTCCAACGGACTCACGGAATTGAATAGCTCTCCGGAAAGCAGGCAGATCAGCGCGGTAACGGCGCCAGCGCGCCAGCCGACCATCCAGGTGATTGCTGCAATGGCTGCGTACGCCGGCACGAATTGATGCTTGTCACCGATGAACGGGTCGATCGCGAGGCGCACGGCGAATGCCAGCGCCACCGCAATGGTGACAGCTGTCATCTGTTCGCCGGCACGGGACAATTTGATGTCGAAAGTCGAAGTTTCCACGTTGTCTCCTTTGCACCACCAAGCACTGTGAAGCTGCGGCGCGAAGTCACCAGCGGCGGTGCGCCTGCCCGGCTCGTCCTCCAAGGACGCGTGCCCGGCTGCTGATCGAGTCTCCGGAAGAGGAGGGCGGATGGCGAGGCGGGCTAGCGCCAGGAGAGAAGGTCTCCCGGCGCTCCCACCTTGGGCGAAAGGAAGGAGCCGGTGCGTGAAACGCACGCCTCATGACCGTCACGAGCAGTGGTCGAGATGAACTGCGAACGTTGATGACACATGGTCACCTCCTTGCAGTGGGTCGAGCCGAGTATGACTCTGTCGGGAGGTGCAGTTTGCCCGTGAGTCAACAGGTCAATTTTGATCCGCCGCAAACTTATCGACGTATGCGGGGTTCCATTGGCAGAGGAGTAGGCTGCCCGACCAGTATTCCGGTTTTATATTTTCTACATAGAAGGTATCTATAAATATTGGAATCTAGTCGGCGCATCCATTGAAAAGCATACCTTTTCAGGCTGCGAGTGGCGCATTTCCCGCCAAGGCAAAGACCCGAGCGCCCACCATCAGGGCCATCACGAACGCGCCCTTGGGCGCGATTGTGCGGGGCTCGGCGCCCTATGTGGTGCTGATGATCGCGGCGATGGCGCTGGTCATGATCTGGCCGCAGATCGCGTTATGGCTGGCGGCCACCAATGAAGGGCTGGCACGGCCTGCCGCTGTTCGCTTTTGGGCCTCACCCCACGCCCAGATACGCCTGCCGGATGTAATCATCCGAGCGCAGTTCCGCGCTGCTGCCTTCGCGCCCGATCTTGCCGTGCTCCAGCACGTACACCCGGTCGGCGATGCGCAACGCGGACTGCGCGTCCTGCTCGGCCATCAGGATCGCGGTTCCTCTTTGCTGGATCTGCTTGATCGCGTCGAAGATCTCCATCTTCAGCCGGTGCGCGATGCCCACGGACGGTTCATCGAGCAGCAGCAGCGAAGGCTTGCCCATCAGCGCGCGGCCGATCGCCACCATCTGCTGCTGCCCGCCGGACAGCGTGCTGACGATCTGGCTGCTACGCTCCTCCAGGATCGGAAAAAGGCTGTACACGGCCGTCAGGTCGCCCGCGATGCCTGACGCGTCGTGCCGGAGATAGGCGCCGAGCATCAGGTTCTTCAGCACGGTGAGTTCCGGAAACAGGCGCCGGCCCTCGGGGCAATGGCAGATGCCCCGGCCGACCACTTGGTGGGCGGCCAGCCCCTGCAGCGAATCGCCCTTGAAATCGAGCCTGCCGGTGGACGGCTGCGCGCGCGAGATCGCCTTCAGCAGCGTGCTCTTGCCGGCGCCATTGGGCCCAAGCACCGCGACGAACTCGCCCTCCGCCACCCGCAGGCTCACGTCCTCCAGGGCAACCGCCTTGCCGTACGACACGCACAGCTTGTCGATTTCAAGCAGCATCGCCGGACTCCGTGGCGATGGCGTCGCGCCCGATGTACGCCTCGATCACCGCCGGGTGCTGCACGATCTCTTCGGGCGTGCCTTCGGCGATCACCTCGCCGAAATCCAGCGCGATGACGCGCCCCACGAGACGCATGAATTCGCGCAACTTGTGCTCGATCAGGATGACGGTGAGGCCCTGCTCCGCATGGACTTGCCTGATCAGCGCCGACAGATCGGCGATCTCGCCGCTGCCCAGTCCCGCGAACGGTTCGTCCAGCAGCAGCAGCGAAGGTTTGGCCGCAAGGGCCCGCGCGATTTCCAGGCGGCGCTGGTCGCCATAGGAAAGCACCTCGACCGCGACCCGCTCCTTGCCCGCCAGGCCGACTTGCCGCAACAGCGCCTGCGCGCGTGCGTCCAGGTCGGGTCCGTCGTGCCCGCCGGAGCCGAGCCCGCCGACGACCACGTTTTCGAGCACGGTGAGCCCGATGAACGGACGGCACAGCTGGAAAGTTCGCGAGATGCCGAGTGCGGCGACGCGGTGCGGCGCCAGGCCGATGAGCTTGTGGCCGTCGAACACGACGCTGGCGCCAGGATCGGGCGCGATGAACCCCGTGAGCAGGTTGTACAGCGTCGTCTTGCCCGCCCCGTTGGGACCCAGGATACCGAGGATCTCGCCGCGCTCCAGCGAAAACGTGACGTTCTTGACCGCATGCAGCCCGCCGAAGTGTTTGTTGAGGTTGGTGACCTCCAGCAGGGCGCTCATGGGCGCTGCTCCAGGACCCCTTTGAGGCGTCGCCAGGTCGGCGCCACCAGGCCGTTGGGCAGGAAAAACAGGATCAGGATCAGCACGCAGCTGTACACCATCAGGCGCCATTCACCGACATTGCGCAGCAGCTCCGTCAGCAGCACCAGCAGGATCGCGCCGCCGACCGGCCCGTAGATGCTCGCCATGCCGCCGACATACACCATGGTGATGATCGTGATCGAGGTGACCACAGCGAACAATTGCGGGCTGACCTGCAGCTGGTAATGCGCGTACATCGCGCCGCCCGCGCCGGCGAAGGCCGCGCTGATCACGAGCGATGCGATCTTGTAGAACGTGACGTTGATGCCGGCTGCCTGGCAGGTGGCTTCGTCGCCGCGAATGGCGCGCAGGATCAGCCCCCAGTGCGAGCGGGCCACCGCCAGCAGCAGCGCGGTGATCGCCACCAGCGCGCCCAGGGCGAAGTAGTAGAACCCAAGCTGGGATCGGATCAGCGGCGTGAGGCCGTTGATGCCCTCCTCGCCGCCGGTCTGCTCCCAGAAGATGAGCATCAGGCGCTGCATGATCACGGCGCCCGACAGCATCGCCAAGGCGAAATACGGCCCCTTCAAGCGCAGCGTCGGCAGCCCGATCAGTACTGCCGCGACGACCGACATCACCATCGCGGCCGGCAGGCTCCACCACCCGTTGAAGCCGAGGCTGGTGTTCATGAATCCGGCCGTGTATGCGCCGACGCCGATGAACAGGCTGTGGCCGAAGTTCTCGCGCCCGGTCAGGCCCGACATGAAATCCCAGGTGACCGCCCAGATGCCGTAGATCACGCTGACGGTGAGCACGCCGATCAGGTAGTTGCTGGTGAACACCAGTGGCAGCACGGCCATCAGGATGACGAAGGAAGCGGCACCGGCAAAGTCGACAGGTCTGCTGAACATCGCGGCTTCAGAAAGCGGCGCGCCGCCCGAAGATACCGGCCGGCCGCACCACGAGCATCAACAGCGTCGCCAGCACCGAGACGATCTCGGTCCAGGCGGTCGACACGGTGTAGCCGACGATCGTTTCCGCATAACCCAACATCAGCGCGGCGACCAGGCTGCCCGGGATGGACCCGAGGCCGCCCACCACGACGATCGCAAACGCCTTGACGATGGGCAACAGCCACATCGTCGGCTGCACCGTCAGGAACGGGCCGGCCAGCACGCCGGCCAACGCGGCAAGGCCGGCCGAAATGCCCATCACGATGGAGAAGATCCTGTCGCTCGGGATCCCCATGTACTGCGCCGCCTGCGGGTCCTGCGAGATGGCGAGGATCGCCGAGCCGAGCCGGGTGCGCTGGATGAACAGCCACAGCGCCGCGATCACAACGATGCCCACGCCGAGCGCGAGCAGGCGCGCGCCGCCCACGTCCACGCCGCCGATGGTGAACTTGGTGTCGATGAACGCCGGCACGTTGCGGTATTCCGAACCGAAGGTCAGGAACAGCGCCTGCTCGACGACGAGAGCGACCGCGAGCGTGATCATCAGCACGGCCAGCTGCGACTTGCGCATCGGGCGGATCAGCACGCGCTCGACCACGACGCCGAAGATCGCGACCAGCGCGATCGACAGCAGCGCAGCCGGCAGCAGCGGCAGTTTCAGCTGCGTGCTCAGGAAATAGGCGCCATAGGCGCCCAGCGCGTAGAACGAGCCGTGGGCCAGGTTCAGGATGCGGGCCACGCCGAAGATCAGCGTGAAACCGACGGCAAGCATCGCGTAGATCGCGCTGCTGACGGCGCCGATGATCAGGATCTCGAGCAAATGGTCCCCACGTCAGTTTCTCCCCGCCCGCGAGCGGGGATGTCGAAGCCGGCAGCGGCGATTACTTCTTGATCCAGGCCGGATAGACGAACTCGGCGGTGCGCCTTTCCTTGGGATAGACCACCTCGCGCTTGCAACCGTCTCGCCATTGCGCCAGCAGCAGCGACGGCCCCTTGAACGTGGGGGTGCCCGGCTTCACGTCGTGCGTGTCGTCGAACTCGATCTGCCCCGTGATGCCGGTGAAACTGGTTTTCTCGAGCGCCTTGATCACCTTGTCCGGATCGGTGCTGCCGGCCCGCTTGACGGCGTCGGCATAGATGTACACGGCGTCGTTGGCGTTGAATGCGGTGTACACGGGCGAGCGGCTGGTGCGCTTGCCGAATTCGTCGAAGAACGGAATGGTCCTGGGCGTCAGCGGCGCGCGCACCGCGAAATTGGCCGCCATTTCGCCGACCGACTTGCCGCCGATGCGGCTGCAGAAGTCGCCGTCCATGCTCTTGACGTCGATGCCGCCGTACGCCATCGGGAAACGCGAGTCGTACCACTGCTTGGCGAAGATGTCGCTGGACGCGTGCGACAGCACGACCACCATGTACTGCGCGCCCGATTCCTTGATCTTCGAGAACAGCGGCGAGAAGTCGGATGTCTGGGCGTCGAAGAACTCGGTGGCCCGCACGTCGGCGCCGGCTTCCGTCGCGCCCTTCTTGAGCAGCGGAACCAGGTCCTGCACCCATTTGGCGTTCTCGCCGACGATCGCGACCTTGCTGATGCCGAGCTCGCCCTTGACGAACTGCGAGATGAACGCGGTGAGCTGGCGCGCCTGATGCGCCGAG
>JAGRPN010000249.1 GCA_019449555.1 Ramlibacter sp. | reverse complement strand
GCATCATGAAATGCATCTTGCGCAGCGCGAAGTAATGGAACTTGAACGACAGCGCCGGCGTGACGTACGCGTTGGCGCTTTCTTCCATCGGCAGCGCGATCGACAGGCCCACGCTGATGCCGTCGCCCTCGTAGGCGCCGCGGTTGGCCGCCTGCATGATGCCCGGGCCGCCGCCGGTGCAGATGAACAGCATGTCCTCGGGGTTCTTGCCCGAGCTGTAGCGCGCGACGAGCTTGCCGAACCCGCGCGCTTTCTCGTAGTAGTGGGCGTTGCGGGCAACGGCACGGGCCCGCCGCACCAGCGCCTCGTCGCCGCTTGCCTCGGCGGTCGCGACCAGGGCCGCGGACTCCTCCTCGCTGCGGAAGCGGGCACTGCCGAACACAACGATGGTGTTCTCGATCCCCATCGCCTGCTGCTCCAGGTCGGGCTTGAGCAATTCGAGCTGGAACCGGATGCCGCGGGTTTCGCGCCGCAGCAGGAACTCCGGATCGGCGAAGGCGAGGCGGCTGGCGTCCGGGTCGAGCGGCAGGCCGGTACGCGAATGCGCCTGCAGTGTCGCCCAGGCGTCCGCGAGGCGCCGGTCGTGTATGTTTCGGGTTGAAGCCATGGCTTGATTTTGCTGCCTTTCGCGCGCTTCTCCGGTATCCTTGATCCAAACAAATACTTTGTGGGGACAGAGTGGCCGAAACGGTCTATCACGTCCTGCTCGAGGGCCGAACCGTTGGGCCTTACGACCGCAGGACGATCGTCGGGATGCGCATCAAGAAGACGCTGACGAGCGATCACGTGCTGGTCGGCACGGACGGCGCGCGGCTCACCGTCCGCGACCTCATCGGCCGCCGGCCGGCACAGCAGTTCAGTCCGGAGCGCAGCGGCGGCTATTCCGTGGTGCAGGCCACGTTGTCGGCCAGCCTGCTGGACGTGGACGGCCCGGGGCTGTGGATTCCCAAATTCAAGGGCGAGGTGCAGGCCCGCGTGCAGAGGGAAGTGCTGCGCATCGCCGGCAGGTTCCGCCAACGGCTGCGCTGGAAGGAAGACCGCGTCAAGCTCGCGCTCAAGGACATCGTGCATGCCCGCGTGAAAGGCTCGCAAGTCGAACTGTGGTTACGCAACGCGGGCCGGCCTCGCTTGCAGCGCATCGCGCTCGAGTTGTTCACTGCCGAGTCGGCCTGCGAACTGGTCGACTGGCTGCCCGACGCGACGCCTTTTCCCGAAGCGACGCCCGCGGTTGCCGCCGGTGCTGCCGTCGCGCTGCCCATCGGGCGGGGATCGCCGGCGTTCGGCGGGCTGTGGGTCGCCGTGGTCGGCGTGAGCGTCGTCGTCGCGCTGATGGTGACGGTGCTGGTACTGCGCCGCGTGTACTGAAGAATGGCCGGCTAGAGCGACAGTGCCAGCCCGAGCGGCACGAACACGACTGCCAGCGCGTTGCCCAGCAGGATCATCGCCGCCACTTTTTCGGGCTCCTGGCGATAGCGTTCCGCCAGCATGAACTGCATGACCGCGGGCGGCAGCGCTCCGAACAGCACCAGCTGACCTTTCGAAGCCCCGTGCAACCCGAGCCACCAGGCAAGCGGCAATGCGAGCGCCAGCCCGATTGCCGGGCGCGCGAAGGCGCCGAGCAGTCCGCGCGGCACGTCTTGCCGCCGCAGCGCCGTGAGCCGCACCCCGAGCGCGAACAGCATCAGCGGCAGCATCGCTTCGCCCAGGATCCGCAGGCCGGTGACCAGCACTTCCGGCGGCCTCACGCCGCTGGCCGCGCTCGCGAAGCCCAGTGCGGTCGCGACCATCAAAGGGCTCAGTAGCAGGTCGCGCGTGCACGCATGCGCGCTGGTGATGCGGGCGCCGAGCGAGAAATGGATCAGGTTGCTGACGGAAAACAGGGCCACCGCGGCGCCGAAGTTCTGCGGCCCGAATGCCAGCAGCGCCAGCGGCAGCCCCATGTTGCCGCAGTTGTTGAACATCACGACGGGCACCAGCGTGCGCGCCTGCGTGCGGCTGCCGCGCGCGACCGCCCAGGCGACCACGCCGCTGGCGAGGATCAGCAATGCGCCGCCGAAGAGCAGCACCGCCTGGTCCTGCAACCGGAATTCGCGGCCTGCGAGCGCCGAATAGACCAGCGCCGGCGCCAGCACGTCGAGGGTGATGCGGTTGAACCAGGTGAGGTCCGGTTTCGCGCGTCGCCCATAGAAGAAGCCCACCGCGACGATGAAGAACACCGGGCCGATGACCTCGAGGATGCGCGCGGCAAGATCCATCAGTTCCTGGCCCGCAGCCAGCGCAACAAAGGCTCCCGCGCGGGTCGCAGGTGCTTGTAATCGAGCACGGCCTCGGACATCGAAGCGAACGCCTCGTGCAGCCGCTGCGCGTCGGCCGGGTCCCGGATGGCGTCGGGCAATGGCTGGCGCATCACCCGGATCGCGAACACCGCCTGCCGTGTCCCCGCGCCGACGGGGAAGAAGGACTGGCGCTCGGCCCGCAACCAACATTGGCGGGCGAACTCGTCGGGATCGATCGCCGCGGGCCACGGTGCCTGCGGTTGCCGCCGCGGATGCTGGTCGTAGCGCGGCGATGGGCTCAGCGTCCACACCCAGCGCTCCCAGCAATCGCCCGCGGTCACGAGCGACACGAGTTGCCCCGAGGCCGCGATGAGCGCCGCGTTGTCGGCAACGGGCGCGTGCACCGCCTCGAAGCCGAGGCCCAGTTTGTCCTCCGGCGCCCAGCGCGAGGGAACGCAAACGCAAAGCCAGGGCAGCGTGCCGGTGGCCCCATCGAGAACGGCGAAATCTTCCTCGAACGCCAACTCCAGGGGAGGTGCGTTTTGCGCATCCAGGTGAATGCCTGATTGCCACCCGCGTGCCGCGATGGCGTCGAGCGCCGGCCGGGGATCGAAGCCGGCCACGCAGTGGCGCGACTGCCGGGCCTCGAATACCGCGCGTTTCTCGGCGGCGAGCCCGCCACCCCCATCCAGGGGCGTCAGCCGCAGTGTCTGCGCGGCGATCCGGCGCAGTCCCGGCTGCATGCGAAACGGCACGCTGATCTGGCTGAGGTCGAAGTCCATGGACGGCGCTGAAAAAAAGGCTCCTCGCGGAGCCTTATTGGACGGTGGGGCGGCGCGCGCGCGTCAGACGCGTCGGCGGTATTCGCCGGTGCGCGTGTCGATTTCGACCTTGTCGCCCTGGGCCACGAAGATCGGCACGCCCACCTCGAAACCGGTCGCGATCTTCGCGGGCTTGAGCACCTTGCCCGAGGTATCGCCCTTGACGGCGGGTTCGGTCCAGGTGATCTCGCGCTCGACGCTGGTGGGCAGTTCCACCGACAGCGCCTTGCCTTCGTAGAACACCACCTCCGCCGGCATGCCGTCTTCCAGGTAGTTCAGCGCGTCGCCCATGTTCTCCTTCTCGACCTCGTACTGGTTGTATTCGGCGTCCATGAACACGTACATCGGGTCGGCGAAATAGGAGTAAGTGCAGTCCTTCTTGTCCAGCACCACCTGGTCCATCTTGTCATCCGCCTTGAACACCACCTCCGTGCCGAAGTTGCTCAGCAGGCTCTTGAGCTTCATGCGCACCGTGGCGGCGTTGCGCCCACCCCGGGCGTATTCGGTCTTGAGTACGACCATGGGGTCCTTTCCGTGCATGATCACATTGCCGGCGCGGATTTCTTGAGCGATTTTCATAAGCTTCTGCGAGAAAGTAAGCCGCGGTGGGCCCGATGGGGCGGGCCAGGCAGCGGCGGGGTTGCGCAGTCTGGGCCGCAGACCGGCTGATGCGCAAAGCCCTGTATTTTAGCGTCTTTCGGATACGGCCCCTCCCGCCGGCGCCGCGCCGTTCCCTCAGGCTGTCTTAAGTGTTGATCAGGCACACTCGGCCGGATGGGAATTGTCGAGAGCGGGTCCGCGAGGGAGGGCGCTTCCGGTCATTGGTGGTGGACGCTCGCGTCGCTCGCTTTGCTGCTGGCGTGGGATGCCGCGGGGCTCGACGTGCCGCTGGCACGGCTGGTCGGCGGCGCGCACGGTTTTCCGCTGCGGGATCACTGGGCCGTCACGACCCTGCTCCATCATGGCGCCCGCGACCTGGCTTGGCTGGCCGCGGCTTGGCTGTTGGCCGGCGTGTGGTGGCCTACGGGCGTGCTGCGCCGGCTCGCGCGCGCTGGGCGCGTGCAATGGCTGGTAACGGTGCTGGTGTCGGTCGTTCTGGTCAACCTTCTCAAATATGCGAGCCAGACCAGTTGTCCGTGGGACCTGGCCGAGTTCGGCGGCGTCGCCAGGCATATTTCGCACTGGGCCTGGGGGCAGGTCGACGGCGGCCCCGGGCGCTGTTTTCCGGCCGGCCACGCGTCGGCTGGGTTTGCCTTCATGGGGGGCTATTTCGTGCTGCGCCGAGCGGCCCCGCGCGCCGCGGTGCTGCTACTGGTCATTGCCTTGGCTGCCGGCTTGACGCTCGGCGTGGCACAGCAATTACGCGGCGCGCACTTCATGAGCCATACCCTGTGGACGGCCTGGTTGTGCTGGGTGGTCGCCATTGCGATCGACGCCACCTTCAGGTTTTCTCGCTACCTCAACAAAGGCATACTTCCGAGCCATGAAATTTCCTGACGAGCACAAGCGCCGTTGGCCTCGTCCGGCAGTGCACGTGGAAGTGCTGGTGCTGCTGGTCGCGGCGTTCCTGATTGTCGCGGGCAACGGCCCGTTCTGGCGGGCCACGCTCGCGGACCGCTCCTGGGGCGAGGCCGCTACCTGGGGCTTCGCCGCCGCCCTGTTCACCACTTTCACCGCTTTCTACGTGGCCGCCGGCACGGCCGTGGCCGGCCGACACACGGTCAAGCCCTTGCTCACCATTCTGCTGATGGTCTCGGCGGCCGCCGGTTACTACATGGACCGGTACGCGATCTATTTCGACGCGGCGATGCTGCGCAACGTGCTCGCGACCAACTACAAGGAGGCTAGCGAACTGATCGGCTGGGACCTGGAGATCCACCTGCTGGTATTCGGTGTGTTGCCGTCGCTGCTGGTGTGGTGGCCGCAGCTCAAGCGACGGCCGCTCGGCCGCGCCGTCATGGTCCGGCTCGGATGGGTTTCGCTTGCCGTGGTGATCGGCGCGGGCAGCCTGCTGCTGGTGTTCGCCGACTTTGCGTCGCAGATGCGCAACCATCGCGAAACCCGGTATCTGCTCACCCCGGGCAACGTGCTCGCGGCGATGGCGCGCAACGCCTGGGGCCGCGCCAACCGGCCGAACCAGGCCAAGCTGGCCGTGGCCCCGGACGCCAGGCTGGCAGCCGCGTGGGCCACCCGCCACCGGCCGACCCTGTTCGTGCTGGTGGTCGGTGAAACTGCGAGGGCGCAGAACTTCTCGCTGAACGGTTACCCGAGGCAGACCAATCCCCAATTGGCGCGGCGCGACGTGGTGAATTTCCCGCACGCGCAGGCCTGCGGCACATCGACCGAAGTGTCGCTGCCGTGCATGTTCTCCCTGTCCGGCCGGCGCGATTACGACGAAGACCGGATCCTCACCCACGAGTCGCTGCTGCACGTGCTCGCGCGGGCCGGATTCAAGGTGCTCTGGCGCGACAACCAGTCAGGCTGCAAGGGCGTGTGCGACGGCCTTCCCGCCGAGCAGCTCGACCACGCCAAGGTCGATGCCCTGTGCGCCGAAGGCCAGTGCCTCGACGAGGTGCTGCTGCGTGGCATGGAAGGCATCGCCCGCGACACGCACGGCAACCTGTTTGTCGTGATGCACCAGTTGGGCAGCCACGGACCCGCGTATTACAAGCGCTATCCCGCGGTGTTCAAGCGGTTCACGCCCGCGTGCGAAACGGAAGACCTGCGGCACTGCACCGAGGCGGAAATCGTCAACGCCTACGACAACTCTCTGCTCTACACGGACTTCGTGCTCGGCAAGGTGATCGATTTCCTCGACGCCGCCCAGAAGACCCATGACACGGCCATGCTGTACGTGTCGGACCACGGCGAGTCGCTCGGCGAGAACGGGCTCTACCTGCACGGTATGCCCTATGCCATCGCCCCCGATGTGCAGAAGAACGTGCCGTTCGTGATGTGGCTGTCGCCCGCGTTCCGGCGCAGTTTCGGCATCGACCAGGAGTGCCTGCGCAGCCATGCCGCGCAGCCCGCCAGCCATGACAACCTGTTCCACTCGCTGCTCGGCGTGCTGGACGTGAGCACCAAGGTGTACGACGTGCAGATGGACCTGTTCGCGCCCTGCCGCAAGGCTACGGTCGCGGAAACTGCACCCTGACCAGCAGCCCGCCACCCGGAGCGTCATCGAGCGTCACGGCCGCGTCGTGCCGCTGCGCGACGGCGCGCACGATGGCGAGTCCGAGTCCCGTGCCGGTGGAAGCTGGCGCTTCCGGCACCCGGTAGAAGCGATCGAACACCCGCTCGCGTTCCGCGCGGGCAATGCCCGGACCCGAGTCCGCCACCGAGAGGCACGGTTGTCCCACCCGCAACTCCGCTGCCACGTCGACCTTGCCGCCGGGCGGCGTGTGGCGCAGCGCGTTGTCGACCAGGTTATTCAGCAGGATGGTGAGCTGCTGCGGATCGCCGGCGGCCGGAACCGCGCCGGCGGCGACCGCGCCCAGGTCCACCTTTTGCTCGTCGGCGCGCGCGCTGAAGTGGCCCACCGCGGCGCGCGCGAGTTCGGCGAGATCGATCCGTTCGCGTTTGAGCGCGGGGGTTTCGGGTCCCAGGCGCGAGAGCTGCAGCAATTGCTCGAGCAGGTGCTGCGCGCGTGCGATCCCCGCCCGCAGCTCCTCGAGCGCCGCGGCACGCTGCGGTTCGGTGCCCGCGCGTTCCAATAACTGCAGTTGCAGTTTCAATGCCGCGACCGGGGTGCGCAGTTCATGCGCCGCGTCAGCCAGGAAAGTGCGCTGCAGCGCCAACGCGCTGCCCAGGCGCGCCATCAGGCCGTTGATCGCGATCACCAGCGGGTGAAGTTCGCGTGGATGCGAGTCGAGCGGAATCGGATGCAGGGCCTCGTCGCTGCGCGCGGTGACTTCGTCCGCCGCCTGCGAGAGCGGCGCCAGGCCGCGCCGCAGCGCGAGCGCGAGCAGCGCCGCGATCACCGCGAGCATCGTGACCGCCGGCACGATGAGGGCGGAGGCGGTGCCGCGAGCGAGTGCTTCGCGTTCGCTCGCGCGCTGCGCCGCCTGCACGATGCCGTCTTCCAGCACGACCGTGTAGAGGTGCCATTTCTCGCCGCCGGCGGTGACGACGCTCAGCCCGCTGCGCGAGAGGAAAGGCAACTCGACGCCCTCGTCCGAGCTGTGCAGGAGCTTGCCTTCCCTCGACCACACCTGCGTGACGAACTCGAACTTGCCGTATTCCTCGTAGACGCGCGGCAGCCGTTCCGCCAGCCTGGGTTGGGGGGCCGTGCCGTTGGTGCCGTGGTGGCTCGCCACAGCCAGGGCCACCTGCTTGAGGTTGTCCTCGAACACCTCGTTCATCTCCTGCGCCAGCAGCCACCACGAACCAGCCACCAGCAGGCACGCACCGAGCGCGAGCGCGCCCAAGGCCCACATCAGGACGCGGCGGCGGATCGAGGTGATCACGGGACCGACACCTTGTAGCCGACGCCGCGGACGTTGCGGATCATTTCGGGCCCGACCTTGCGGCGCAGGTTGTGCAGGTGCACTTCGACGGCGTTGCTGCCCACCTCTTCACCCCAGCCGTACACCGCATCCTCCAGCTGTTCGCGCGACAGCACGGCGCCCGGCCGCTGCATCAGCGCTTCGAGCAAGGCGAACTCGCGCGCCGAGAGCTGGATGTCGCGGCCGGCACGCCGCACCTCGCGCCGCACGGTATCGAGCGTCAGGTCGCCGCACTCGAGCAGCGGCATCGCGCCGCCCGCATGACGGCGCAGCAGCGCACGCACGCGGGCCACCAGCTCGTCGAGGTCGAAGGGCTTGAGCACGTAGTCGTCGGCTCCGGCATTGAGACCTTCGATGCGGTCGGCCACGGCGTCGCGCGCCGAGATGATCAGCACCGGGAGCGGATCGCGACGCTCGCGCAGTTCGCGCAGGACGGCCATGCCGTCCTTGCCGGGCAAACCCAGGTCGAGCAGGGCGAGGTCATACACGCCATTGCCGATCGCGAGTTC
>JAGRPN010000248.1 GCA_019449555.1 Ramlibacter sp. | reverse complement strand
TTGCCTGTTTTTGCACCTCTCGCGATGGAATGCGAAGTGCATTCGGGTGATGTAAGCAATACGTCCGGCCTGTAGGTCTTGCCAAGCGCGGAAATGTCCACGTTTTCGATATAGTCTGTGAGCACGTCCGCACCGGGGAAGTTCGTTTTGTATGTCTTGGTGGCCAAGTCCCAAGCATCGAGCCCTAGAAGCGGTATGCCGCCCCCGCGTACTGCTCCGCGCGCACCGAATCCGCCACCACAGAACAGGTCGACAAACTTAAGCATGGTGACGGGCGACGGCGGTTTCGAACGCGACGACGGTGGGTTGGTCGCGAATCCATTGAGCCACTTCGTCCATGACAGCATCAAAGCGCGCACGCGCCGCCCGGCCTCTCAATGAGCATTCCCAAATCATTGCAACCCTCCAGCCCATTGATATGAGCGTTATCTGTGCTCGCGAATCCCTGTCCTGATTGCCAGCTAACTTGATTTTCCAAAAGGCCCGGTTGCTCGTGGGCATCTTTGACAGCTGACAACCATGCCAATGCCAAAAACAGCCATGAACAAAGATGGCCACCCTCCAACGCGGCAGTACTACATCTGGCCGACCAGGCAAACGCGATTGCTTGACCCCGAACCGGAAGCCTCGAGCGTGGAGCGCGCGGCGGACTATGACTTCGGGCCGCGTGTTCTTGCCGCGGATCCCGGACATCATCCGACTGCGTGTCAGTGAATCAACGATATCAGCCATAACTGCGGGCCATGCTGCTGATTCTTTCGCTACAACGGCAGTGAAGGCCGCTTGAGCCGCAAAGTTACCAGGTTAGGCGTCACTTGGCAAGGACAACTGCGCCGCTCTAATACAGCCGCGACGGCTAGTCAGTGCACGGTAGGCCGGAAACTGCTAAAGTAAGGAATCCTTGTTCCCTTGGATTCCCCTCATGCTTGCCAAGATGACTTCTAAGAACCAGTTGACCCTGCCCAAGGCGGTGGTGACCGCGGTCGGCGCGACGGAATATTTCGACGTCGCCGTGCACCAGGGGCAAATTGTGCTGACGCCGGTGCGCATCCAGCGTGGGGATGCTGTGCGCTCCAAGCTCGCGGCGCTCGGATTGACTGATGCGGACGTGGCGGATGCCGTGCGCTGGGCGCGCACGGCATCCGCCGGCGCTGGCGTGGCCGAGCCGCAGCCTGGCTATGGCGCGGGCACACGTGTCGCGCGAAGGCCGCCGGTGAAGAAGAAAGCGGCGCGACGGAAATGAGGGCGCAGCCCCGCGTAGTGCTTGACACCAACGTGGTCCTGTCGGCACTGCTGTTCGGTGGCGGGCCGACCGCGCAGGTGCGCGCGGCCTGGATGGCCGGACGATTCGTTCCGCTGGCGAGCGCGGCGACCGCGCGGGAGCTGGTGCGTGTGCTCGCCTATTCGAAGTTCAGGCTGACGGCTGACGAGCAGCAGGACCTGCTGACCGACTACATCCCCTGGGTGCAGGTCGTGCGCATCCCGGATCCGCCGCCTGTGGCGCCGCCCTGCCGCGACGCGTTCGATCTGCCGTTTCTGCATTTGGCCATCGCCGGCAAGGCGGATGCGCTGGTGTCGGGCGACAAAGACCTGCTGGCTCTGGCGGGTGCGCGCGGCCTGTGTCCCGTGCTCAGCGTCGAGGTGTTCTGCCGCGAGTTTTCGTTGGGATGAGCCCGCAGCCCAGCCCTCTCCCCGAAGGAGAGGGAGCAATACAGGCATACCGGGCGTAACGGAAGTCGCGGATGGCGGCAACCTTCCCGTGTTTCCACTCCAGCACCACGGCATACCCCGGCGCCCCCGGCCCTTCATCGCCCTCGGTATCCACCCACAGCGCAGGCCGGCCCTCCAGGTTCATCGGCGTCATCTGCAGCCCGCGCGTCTTTGCATAGTTGGTGAAGTATTCGCCGCCGCGCCCCTGCATCGGCTTGCGGCGCGCCACCAGGTCCAGCCGCACGTCCTGGCCCAGCATCTCGCGCAGGCCGTCGAAGTCCCTGGCGTTGAAGCGCTCGGCGTACGCAGCCAATAGCGCTTGGTCCGCTGCGGAGAGGCTCGGGGGCGGGGCCGCGTCATCGGGCTGCTGCGACAGCTCGCGCAGGCGTGCCCGTCCGCGATGCAGCGCCGCCTTGACGGCCGGCACGGTGGCGCCCATCACGTCGGCGGCCTCGTCGAGCGCGTAGCCCAGCACGTCGGCCAGGATGACGGTGCTGCGCTGCGCGGGCGGCAACCGCATGAAGGTGCGCAGGGCTGCCGTTGTCACATGGCGTCGGTCGGCTTCGGCCTGCGTGTCGATCTGTGCCTCGACGTCTTCGTCCGATGCAAACACCATTTCCTCGCGCGTGCGGCGGCGCAGGAAGTCCATCGCCGCGTTGTGCGCGATGCGGAACAACCAGCCCTCCACGTTCTGCACCGATCGCGCGTCGTAGCTCTCGTTGGCTTTGATCAGCGTTTCCTGCACCACGTCTTCGCCGTCGAGCATCGAGCCCGTCATGCGCGCGCAGTAGCGGTGCAGGCGTGCGCGCAGTTGCGACATCAGTTGCGGAAAGTCCGGGGCGGGGACGGTGAGCGCGGAGGGGTTCATGCGGTCCATGGTGTGTGCGTTCCTGGGCCGGCATTTTGATCGGCGCCGCGCTTTCTTGCTGGCGCAGGGTCGGCGTGCGGCGAGACGTTCGGCGCGGGCCAAACGATGCGGTGCGCCGCAAAAATATTTCCGCATCGCCGGCGTGTCGTGCTTCGTCTTTAGCAAGACACACATCACGACTCGGCACTTCGCCTGCGCCGGGAGTAGCATCGCCAAACTTCAAGGAGCCGCCTATGAAAACCGTCATGGTCCGCTACAAGGTCAAGCCCGAGTCGGCCGCCGACAACGAGGCCCTCATCAAGCAGGTGTTCGTGCAGATCGCGCGCGACAAGCCCGCCGGCATGCGCTACCAGGTGTTCAAGCAGGCCGACGGTGTGAGCTTCGTGCACGTGTCGGCGTTCGACAATGCCGCGGGCAATCCGCTCACGCAACTGGAAGCGTTCAAGGCGTTCATCGCCGGCATCAAGGAGCGGTGCGTCGAGCAACCGGTGACGGTGGAGTTGCAGCAGGTCGGGCGCTACGACCACCTGGCTTGAGCGGCCCCCACCCCAACCCTCCCCCGGAAGGGGAGGGAGTTAATTCAAGGGGGAGGGAGTAACAGCTCACTTGTTGGTGTGCCTGCGGCTGTGGTCCACGCCGTCTTTCTGTCCGCTCGGGCCTCCCGGCCTGCTGTTGCCGGGCTTCTCCACCCTGCGGCCCTGCAACGTCGTGCGCCCGATTGACGGGCGATGGAAGAGAAGGCGTAGTTCGTCCTTCGCCCTTTCGAGCTTGTTCCTGTCTTCCGGCTGCAGCTGCGCGCCGGCACGGTTGACGTAGAAGGTCAGCATCGACATCGCCGAGCGATACGGATCGCTCTTGCGGCGCTCGCTGTGTTCCGCCGAATCCTTCAGCGATGCGGCGATGCGCTTGGGGCTCTTCTGCTTGAAGACGCCCTGCTTCAGGTCAAGTGCGTTGCTGTGGTCGGTGACTTCCTTCGACCATTTGGCGGCGGTGGCGTGGGCCATGAGTTACTCCTTGGCAATGCTGCGTGTCGACAAGGTGTACGAAAAGAGCCGCTGCGTGCGGCCTTCACTTGTTCGCATGATTCGCATCTCCCTTCGCGCCGTCCTTCTGCCCGCTGGGGCCGCCCGGCTTGCACTCGCCCGGCTTTTCGACCCGGCGCCCCAGCGCCGTGGTGCGGCCTTGGGCGGGGCGTTCGCACAGGGCGCGCAATAGATCCTTCGCTTTGTCCAGACGGGGCTCGTGCTTTTCAGGCAGCTGGGCGCCGGCGCGGGCATACCAGGTCAGGGCCAGTGCGCTGCCGGGCCGGCTGACGTGCTGGGACCAACTGCGCGCGGTGCCGTAGGCCATGATGTGCTCCTTATGCGGCAGAGTGTGCGCGCGTGTTTTGCGGTTGCGCTGTAGGCGGAATTCCTGTCTCGGCTGTCGGCGTGCGCCTGCCTCAGCGGGCACAGGCTCGGGGTCAGCCGTCGAGCTGGACAATGGACGGCATGCCCCCACCCCAACCCTCCCCCGGAAGGGGAGGGAGCAAGAGAGGGCGCACGCCGCTAGCCCTGCCCCGGAAGACGAGGAGCAAGCGGGGCGCACGCTCCATAATCCCTGCACCTGACTGAACAACAAGGAGGTGCGGCATGACCTTGCTGGTGCTGGGCTTGATTCTCTTCCTGGGCGTACATTCCACGCGCATCTTCGCCGACGGCTGGCGCACGGCGACCATCGGCAAGATCGGCGCCTTGCCGTGGAAGGGCCTGTACTCGGTGCTCTCGATCGCGACCTTCGCGCTGCTGGTGTGGGGCTTCATGCGCGCGCGCCAGAACCCGGTGCTGCTGTGGACGCCGCCGGTGGCGATGCGGCACGTCGCGGCGCTGTTGATGGTGCCCGCGTGGATCCTGTTCGTTGCCGCTTACGTGCCGCGCAACTGGTTCAAGTCGCGGCTGCACCATCCGCAGTTCCTGTCGGTGAAAGTCTGGGCGGTCGCGCACCTGCTGGCCAACGGCATGCTGGTCGATGTGCTGCTGTTCGGCGGCTTTCTGGTCTGGGCGGTGCTGGGATACACGGCGGCGCGCCGGCGCGACCGCATCGCCAACACCGTGTACCCGCCGGCCACCACCCAGGGCACGGTGATCGCAGTCGTCGCGGGGCTCATCGTCTACGTGGTGTTCGCGTTTTGGCTGCACGGCTGGCTGGTCGGCGTGAAGCCCTTCGGTTGAGGCCCATGTCGCGATGAACGTCCACATCCTGCGCCTGGTGACCGGCGACGACCTGCGCGCATCGCTGGAGGCCGCGTTCGCCGAGCTGGCGCGCGCGCACGGCATCGCGGCGGCCTGCATCGTCTCCGCGGTGGGCAGCCTCTCGCAGGCCGTATTGCGCTATGCCGACAAATCGCGCGGCAGCGAGATCAACGGGCCGCTGGAACTGCTGATGCTCTCGGGCACGCTCAGCGCCGACGGCGCGCACCTGCACGGCAGCGTGGCGGATGCGCAAGGCGCGGTGCGGGGCGGACACATCATGCCGGGATGCACGGTGCGCGCGACCTGCGAAGTGGTGATCGCGCTGCTGCCGGGATGGGAGTTCCGGCGCGAGCTGGACGTGGCGACGGGGTTCAGGGAACTGGCGGTGAAGACGCAGGCGGCAGGCGTGCCCCCACCCCAACCGTCCCCCGGCGGGGGAGGGAGCGAGTCAGGCAGCGTGCCCCCACCCCAACCCTCCCCCGGGAGGGGAGGGAGGAAGAAGAAGGACCGGTGACTCGCGTTGCGGTGATCGACTTCGAGACCACCGGGCTGTCGCCCGCGATGGGGGACCGCGCGACGGAGATCGCGGTGGTGCTGATGGAAGGCGACCAGGTGGTCGACCGGTTCCAGAGCCTGATGAACGCGGGCGTGCGCATCTCCGCCTTCATCGAGGCCTACACCGGCATCAGCAACGAGATGATCGCGACGGCCCCGCCGGCGTCGACGGTGATGGCCGATGCGAGCCGCTTCGTCGCGGGCCGTCCGATGGTGGCGCACAACGCGTCGTTCGACCGGCGCTTCTGGATGGCCGAACTGCAGCGCGCCGACCGGCCCGCGGACGAGCCGTTCGCGTGCACGCTATTGCTGTCGCGGCGGCTCTATCCGCAGGCGCCGAATTACCGGCTCGGTTCGCTGGCCGCGTTCCATGCGCTGCCCCCGTCGGGCCGGGCCCACCGCGCGCTGGCCGACGCGCAAACCGCGGCCGCCTTGCTGGCGCGCATCCGCACCGACCTGCGCGGCCGCTTCGGCGTGCCCGAGCCGCGCCACGCGCTGCTCATGAAACTGCAGGCCTGCGCGCGCAAGGCGGTGCCGCGCGCGATCGAGCGGCACCTGGCCTCGCAGTTTCACGCGCCGGTGTAGCGGCTCTCCTGGGCGACTTCCTCGATCTGCGACGTGCCGCTGCCCTGCGCGTGACCGTGCGCGCCCCGGCCGGTCTTTTCCTGCAGTTCGTCGATGCGCCGGGACCCCTGGGCCTTGGTGAGGTGTGGATTTCCACAGTATCGCGATGCCGACAGGGCCGTGCCGTAGGCCGGCGTCCAATAGGGTCCTGGTCCATTTCCTTCACGAGGTACTGCCATGCCCAAACCCCACCAGCACGCCGTGTCGCACGTCTCGCTCGGCACCAACGACTACCCGCGCTCCAAGGCCTTCTACGACGCCGTGCTCGCCACGCTGCAAATGCGCTGCGTGATGGATTTTTCCCTCGGCGCCGGCTACGGCCGCACCTATCCCGAGTTCTGGATCCAGCAGCCGCACGATGGCGGCCGAGCCAGCGCAGGCAACGGGGTGCACGTGGCGTTCCTCGCCAATTCGATCGACGAAGTCAAAGCGTTTCATGCGAAGGCGCTCGAACTGGGCGGGACCGACGACGGCCCACCCGGACTGCGCCCGGACTACACGCCGGGCTATTACGCGGCCTTCGTGCGCGACCCGGATGGCAACAAGATCGAGGCAACGCTGATGGTTGCGGCGAAGTAGAGGATGGGGCTGGGGTTGCCCTCACCCCAGCCCTCTCCCAGCGGGAGAGGGAGCAAGTCAGGCCTTACGCGGCAAGTAGCGATGCCGTCCGACAGCCGCGCGACAACGCCGCTTCCAGAATGGACTCGGGGCAGTCACTTCAAGGAGCCAGCATGACCAAGCGGCAGAATCCGCGCGACAAACAGGCGCCGCTCAGCGGCAAGGTGGAAAACGACTTCAACAAGCTCGGCGAGCAGAAGCCGACCCAGAAGAACGAGGGCCGGCGCACGCCGGGTAGCCGGCACGATCGCGATTCCCAGTTGGGGAGCGACAACCAGTCGAGGGCGCGCCGCGGCATGACCGGGCACGAGCACTGATGGCTCAGTAGCGCGCTGGCCGCAGCGCGGGTGCCTTTAAATCGTTGAACTCGAAACAGTGCGCCAGCCCGAGCTCGGAACCGCGCGGGCGCCAGGTGCCGTCCGGCTGCTTCACGAACAGTTGCCGGCCCGCGAGCAGGCGCCGCAGCACGGGCTCGAGGCGGCCCAGCGTGGTGGGGCTGAGCCAGGCGGCAACGACGTTGCCGCAATCGAAACAATCCTGGACCAAATCGTCTTGAACGAACTGCATGTCACTCCGGTGCGATTCAGAAAACGACTCCCTTTGCACGTCTTTTTCGAGGAGCTATTCCTGCTCTGGGCCGGATTTTGCGCGCTGCAGCAATTAAAAGCTGCTCCCGGGCGCGTTCCGGCCGCCGGTGTTACCAAAGCGTTGTATGCGCGCAAAAGAAAGCCCCTCGCGGGAGGGGCCGGCGCGAAGCTCAAAGGGGCCGCGAGAGATTGCCCGGTGTCCTGAAGCCGCCCCAGGAACGCGTGTTCAGCACCTTGTCAAGCTGATTCAGCATGTTTTCCCAGCCCTGGCGCGTGTGCTCCGCCACGGCGCGGGCGTGCGAGCTGTCGCCCAGGTCGTGCGTGAGCACCACGTCGCACAGGCTGGTGCCCAGGGGCACCACGTCGATGGTCACCCGGGTGGGCGCCTCCGAGTGCGGTTCGATGCTCAGGTCGAATGCGAGCCGGCTCGGGGGATCGATCTCGACGAAGACCCCGCGGTGCTGCGCTTCGTAGAAACTTTCCTCGCCATCGGCGACCGGGCGGCGGTCAGTGACGGTGAAACTGCCGCCCACCCGCGCATCGATGTCGCAATGCAGGATGTTCCCGGTGCGGGTGGCGAACAGGAAGCGCCCGGCCAGGGCCGGCGTGAGCCACGCGTCGAATACGCGTTGCGCCGATACATTGTTGTATCGATGCGTGACACGCACTTCGGTCTTGGTCATCCGCTGTTTATCTTCGCGTGGCACGGCTGTGTCAAGCCTTTAGCCCTTTGGCACACTCATTTAAGGTCGGGCAGCTCGATCTTGACTTCGAGCACCTCCAGGTTGTCCTGCCGCTCCAGGTTGACCTTGATGTCGTGCATGTCGATCTTGACGTACTTGCTGATCACGGCCACGAGATCGCGCTGCAGGGCCGGCAGGTAATCGGGCTGGCTCGCGTTGCGGCCGCTGCGCTCGTGGGCCAGGATGATCTGCAGCCGCTCCTTGGCGACGCTGGCGGTCTTTTTCTTCTCGCCCAGCAGGAAGGAAAGAAATGAGCCCATCGCTTCACCGGCTCCCGAACAGGCGCTTGAGGAAGCCGGACTTCTGCGGATCGACGAAACGCATCGCCTTGTCCTGCCCCAGGAACCGGTCGATCACGTCCTTGTACGCCTCGGACACGTCGCTGCCTTTCATGTGCACGGCGGGCAGGCCCTGGTTCGAGGCCTGCAGCACGGTTTCGCTTTCGGGGATGACGCCGATCAACTTGATACGCAGGATGTCCTGGATGTCTTCCAGCGACAGCATCTGGCCCTGGTCCACCCGGTTGGGGTTGTAGCGGGTGATGAGCAGGTGCTCCTTGACCGGCTCCTTGCCCTCGATCGCGCGCCGCGTCTTGCTGGCCAGGATCCCCAGGATGCGGTCCGAGTCGCGCACCGACGACACCTCGGGATTGGTCACCACCAGCGCCTCGTCGGCGAAATGCATCGCCATCAGCGCGCCGGTCTCGATGCCGGCGGGCGAATCGCACACGATGTACTCGAAGCCCATGCCCGCCAGGTCGTGCAGCACTTTCTCCACGCCGTCCTTGGTCAGGGCTTCCTTGTCGCGCGTCTGCGAGGCGGCCAGCACGAACAGGTTGTCGCACTGCTTGTCCTTGATCAGCGCCTGGTGCAGGTTGGCCTCGCCGTGGATCACGTTGATGAGGTCGTACACCACGCGGCGCTCGCAGCCCATGATCAGGTCGAGGTTGCGCAGGCCCACATCGAAGTCGATCACCGCGGTCTTGTGGCCGACCATCGCCAGCCCGGCGGCGAAGCTGGCGCTGGTGGTGGTCTTGCCGACCCCGCCCTTGCCGGATGTCACGACGATGATTCTTGTCATGGGTTCAGTCCTTGTTACTTGAGGGGTTCCATCACCAACTTGCCTTCGGCGCCGCCCACCAGCCGCACCTGCGTCGGCTTGGACAGCACGTTGGCCGGCAGCGGCACCTCGCTGGTGCGGTACACGCCGGCGATGGAGATGAGTTCGGGCTCGAGGCAAAGCGCGAGGATGCGCGCCTCGGTGTTGCCGCGCGCGCCGGCGATCGCCTTGCCGCGCAGCGGCGCATAGACGTGGATGTGGCCGTCGGCGATGACCTCGGCGCCGGCGTTCACCATGCTGAGCACGACGAGGTCGCGACCGCGCGCATAGACCTGTTGGCCCGAGCGCAGCGGTTTGTCGACGATAAGCGCTTGCGGCCCTTCGGCAGGCTCGGTGCGAACGGGCGAGGGGCCGGTGCCCCGGGGCGGCTTTTTCTCTCGCAGCGGTTCGGGCTCAGCCGGCCGCAGCCCCTGCGACAGCAGCACCTCCGGCGCCGCCGCCAGACCCGCTTGCCGCGCCGCGGCCATCTGCGCCGCGCTGCCACCGCGCACGGCCACCGGCGCGACCTTGTAGCTTCGCAGCAGCGCCAGCAATGCACCGAAATCGAGCGGCAGGTCCTCGCGCCCTTGCAGCGGCGACAGGTCGATCACCAGCGGATCGTGGTCGAAAAAATCCGGCACGTCGCCGAAGCGCTTCGCCAGCTCCGACGCGAGGGCCTGCAAGTCGCCGGACTTGAGCAGCAGCGCGACCAGCGGCAGGTTGGCACTCTTGATTTCGAACGTGGCAGGGGCGCGTCCCGCGAGAGCGACGGTCATCGAGTGGCGAAAAATGGCTGAGTCAAAAGGCGGCGAATCTTAACAGCCGGATGCCAGCGATGTCCTACAGATTCTGTTGCCAAATGCACCTGCCGCATCGACGGGGCCGCTCGCACACTGGACTCGGCACTACTTCAAGGAGTCGCCATGAAGATGCAGCATCCGCCCTACCACTGGATCATGGTGGCCCTGGTCCTGGTCGCCTTGCTGCTGACGCTGTCGGAGGCGCATGGCCAGAGCGCCGGCGCGGCCGCGACCTTCCAGGGCCGGCCCGCCCTGTCGGGTGCGCAAGCCGGCGAGGGCGCCCTGGCCGGACCGCCGCAAGGCGGTATCGGCGTGCAGGGCAGCGACCTGGCCGAGCGCGGCCTGCACCTGCGCAAACCGTCGGGAGTGGAAGAAATGCCGCAAGGCAAGGGCGACGAGAACGCCGGTGTCGCGGCCGCCGCCAACACCGACGCCGCGAATGCCGATGCAGCCAAGAACGTCACGCCTCGCCGGGACATCGCGCCGGCGCGGGACCAGAGTCTCGCGAAGGACCAGCGCAGCAGCGCCAAGGCAACCAAGCGCGCGGCCAAGCGCACTCTGAGCCGAGCCCGCCACGGAGTAGCCGAGATCGACAGCGCCGCCCCCGCGACGGGCCGCTGACGGCCGCATCGCGCCTTGTTCACGTGCTCGCGGCGGGGAGATCGGGAGCGGCGCAGGCACCGGGTGCGCAGACAGGTTACAGTCGTCCATGCAAGACACCAACCTGACGAACGTCGTGCGCGCCTATCTGGGCGCCTACGAAAGCGAGAATCGCGAAGCGGTCGAGACGCTGCTCGCGGACGATTTCACCTTCACCAGCCCGCACGACGACGCCATCGACAAGGCGACTTACTTCGAGCGCTGCTGGCCGGACAGCGACGCGCGGCGCGACCACGCCATCGAGAGCATCGTGGTCGAAGGCGAGAAAGCCTTCGTGACATACCGCTGCGCCACCGCCAATGGCAAGTCGTTCCGCAACACCGAGTTCCTCACCTTCAAGGGCGAGCGCATCGCCAGCGTGAACGTGTATTTCGGCGCGGCCTACCAGGACGGCGTCCTGATGTAAGGCGGTGGGCAACGAGTTGCCCACCGTTCGCAAATACAGTCACGGGCGCAAGCTACCTGAACAGCTTGCGCGCCTTCGACAGGTCCTGCACGAACAGCGCGAACGCCTCCTCGCGGCCTTCCTGCACCCGCAGCAGCGCGGACGGATGCAGCGTGATCAACACCTGCCGCCCATCGGGGCGGGCGAGCCAGTGGCCGCGCTCGGCCATCACCGGTACCGCACGGCCCATGATGGAGCGTGCCGCCGTGGAGCCGAGCGCCACCAGCGCCGGCGGCCGCACGAGGGCGATCTCGTCTTCGAGCCAGTGAAGGCAGGCCGCCGCTTCGCGTTGCGTTGGGCTTTTGTGGATGCGCCGCTTGCCGCGCAGCTCGAACTTGAAATGCTTCACCGCGTTCGAGACGAATACCTTCTCCGGCGGAATGCCCGCCTCTTGCAGCGCGCGCGCCAGCAGGCGCCCGGCCGGACCCACGAATGGACGCCCCTGCAGATCTTCCTGGTCGCCGGGCTGCTCTCCCACCAGCATCAATTTCGCCTTCGCGTCGCCCTCGCCGATCACCGACTGGGTGGCGGTCTCGCCAAGCGGGCATTCGCGGCAGGCCATCGTCGCCGCCTTCAATTCGACCAGCGAGGCGATGCCGTCCCGGGCCAGGGTGGCGGCCGGATCCTCGCGATCGACCGGCCGCGGCACGAGCGGCGCCGGCACGGCCTTTTCTTTCATTGCTGCGATTCGCCCTCGGCATGCGCGGCCGCACGGTGCGCGCCGAGCACCCGCTGGTAACAGGCCAGCCAGGTCGCATCGTCGGCATCGGGCAGCGGCGCGTCGGCGCGCGCGAGGCCGGGCCCGAAGTGCAGGTTTCGCGTGTCCCATTCGACCGAGCGTTCGGGCGTGAGGATCGCCCAGCGCGTCGGCGGCGCGCGGCGCGCGAACCAGGGCGCCACCGCCTCGACGATGTGATGGGCCGGGTCGAACCAGGCGATCTGCAGCGGCTCCGGCTGCGCGTCGCGCACGCTGCGAAAGCGCAGGAATGCCTTCATCTTGTGCATGTCGCGCCGCACCGCCTGTCCCATCTGGTGCGCGTGCAGCATGTCGGGATCGAGCGGGTTGTGGCGCAGCCCGGGCTCGTGCACGAGCCGCCAGAGCAGCCGATAGAGCAGCGCGAAACGCGCCGGGTCGTTGTGCAGCACGACGATCTCGCACAGCCGCAGGAACGAGGCCGGGACGATGGCCGAGGCGGCCTTGGGCACGCCACGCGGTCGGCTGTCGCCCGGCGCCGCGGGGTCGGCGAACTGGTCCATGTTCTGCGCGGGCGTGGTCGCCCAGTGCACGGCTTCGGGCGGGATCTGGTGCGCCAGCAGCGCACGCGCTTCCTCGCGGAAGCCCGCGACGTCGGTTTCGCCGGCCAGCCGCGCTTCCACTTCAGGCTCCTCGACGGTGAAAACCGGGTGCTGTCATGGTTCGTCCGATCGCGTGTTCATGGCGCCCCACTCGGTGCGGGCCAGGGCCCGCTTGCGCTGCCGGGCGTGCGCCTCCATCACGAAGTACAGCAGCACGGCCACCAGCAGCGGCGCGATGTAGTAGATCGCGCGGTAGCCGAGCAGGGCGGCGAGCAATTGGCCCTCCGGCACGATATGCGACAGCAGCGCGATGAACACGAACTCGAACACGCCCAGGCCCGCCGGCACGTGAGCGACGACGCCGGCGATGGCGCCGATCAGCAGCACCGTGAGGACATCGGTGTACGCGACCTTCTGCAGCAGCAGCACGTAGATGACACCAGCCATCAGGCTCCAGTTGACGCAGGAGATCGCCATCTGCAGCACGGCCATGCGCCAGGGCGGCAGGTACAGCTCGTGCCCGCGCCACACCCACACGCGATCGCCAGCGCGCGCGCAGGCGATGATGTACGCCGCTGCGATCAGGATCAGGCCGATGCCCAGCCATTGCAGGCCGTGGTTGCCCATCTTCCAGCTGGGCGGCAGTTGCAGCGGGCGCACGAGGAAGACCAGGCCCGCCAGCAATTTGTAGCCGAGCCAGTTGGTCAGCATGCTCATGGACACGATGCGTGTGATGACGCCTTTGCCCAGGCCGAGGCGCGAGTACAGCCGGTAGCGAAAACCGACGCCGCCCACCAGCGAGCCGATGCACAGGTTGAAGGCATAGCTCACGAACGTCACGCCCATCACCGTGGCGGTGGGCAGGTCGTGGCCGGTGTAGCGGCGCCCGATCAGGTCGAAGCAGCTGTACAGCAGGTGGCTGCAAGCGGCCAGCAGCGCGGCGGCCACCAGCGCCGGGGCGGGGGTGTTGCGCACCGAGGCCAGCACGTCGTCCCAGTCGATGTTGCGCGCGTAGAGCACCAGCAGCACGGTGACGGCGGCGAAGAACAGCAGCGACAGCGCGCGCCTGATCCACGGCCACCAGGGATGGTGCTTGCCCCCCTCGTGGCGCGGGGCAGCGCGGCGCGGCCGCGGCTTGACCAGCGCATTGCGGGGCAGGGTGCGCGTGGGCACGGTTCACTCCTTGGTGCCCGGCCGGTGGGCGTACGTCGCCCGCCAATGGCTCGCGAGCAGCGGAAGCAGCCGCGGCACATGCCGTGGCAGCGACGACGCCCAGCCGGGATAGCGGCGCGCGAAGTGGTACGCCAGGAAACTGCGCAGCACCTGCAACGCGCCGACGGGGCCGAGGTGCTCGCGTTCGATGCGCTTGCAGCTGCGCTCGATCATGCGCTCCAGCCGCGCGGACAAGTCCTGGTTGAAGCCGCGGTCGCGAATCAGGACGTTCGCCTCCAGGTTCAACGCGAGGCTGAGCGGATCGAGGTTGCTGGAGCCGACGGTGGCCCATTCGTCGTCCACCACCGCCACCTTGCCGTGCAGCGGGCGGTCGCCGTATTCGTAGATCCGCACGCCGGCGGCGAGCAGCTCGTGGTAGAGCATGGTGGCGGCGGTCTTGACCACCGGCATGTCGGGCGCGCCCTGCAGGATCAACCGCACGTCGACGCCGCGCCCCGCGGCGCGCCGCAGCTCGTTCATGAAGCGCCAGCCCGGGAAGAAATATGCGTTGGCGATGACCACGCGCCGGCGCGCCAGGCGGATGGCGAGCCGGTAATGGCGCTCGATGTCGCTCTGGTGGTCGTTGTTGTCGCGCACCACCAGCATGCCGAGCGCGCTGCCGGCGGCGGGGAGGTTCTCGGGGCTGGCGCGCAGGCGGCGGCGCCAGCGCCACCACTGCCGCGTGCGTTGGTAGCGCTGCCCTTGCACCAGCGCGGCATGGGTGAAGCGATGGATCTCGGCCACCAGCGGTCCGTGGACCTCCACCGCGTAGTCCTGTTTGGCGAGCGGCCCGAAGTCCGCCAGGTGATCGGCCGAGTAGTTGATGCCGCCGACGAACGCGGTGGAGCGGTCGACGACGACGATCTTGCGGTGCATGCGCCGCAGCAGGTTGATGCGCCAGCCGAGCAGCCGCTTGCCGGGATCGAACACATGCACGCGCACGCCCGCTTCGCTCAGCGTGCCGATGAAGCGCTCGGACAGGTCGGGCGAGCCGAAGCCGTCGACCGTGACGTCCACCTGCACGCCGCGCCGCGCCGCCGCGACCAGCGCCTCGTGCATCTGCAGCCCGACCTTGTCCTCGAACAGGATGAAGGTCTCGACGATCACCTCTTGCGTGGCCGTGGCGATGCATGCGAACACGCGCGGGAAGAACTCCTCGCCGTTCTCGAGCAGTTCGAACTGGTTGCCGGGGATCCAGCGCGGTTCCATCGCGGGCCTTACAGGTGGATTTCCGCCGCCAGCGGGGCATGGTCCGACAGATGCGACCAGGGCCGGCGGGGCAGCACCACGGGCAGGTGGACCGAGGCGTTGCGCACGTAGATGCGGTCCAGCGACAGCAGCGGAAAGCGCGCGGGAAAGGTGCGCGCCGATTCGCCGTAGGCAGTGACGAACACCTCCTTCAGCCCGGCCTCGCGCCACAGCAGGTCGTGCGCGCGGCGCCGCCAGTCGTTGAAGTCGCCCGCCACGATCAGCGGGGCCTCGGGCGGCACCTCGGTGTGCACGATCTCGCAGAGCAGCTCGAGCTGCTGCTGGCGATGCGCTTCGGCCAGGCCCAGGTGCACGCAGATCGCGTGCACCTCCACCTGGTGGCCCGGAATGTCCAGCACGCAATGCAACAGGCCGCGCTTTTCCGGTCCGGCGATCGAGACGTCGTGGTTCTGGTAGTGCACGATCGGGAACTTCGACATCACCGCATTGCCGTGGTGGCCCTTGGGGTACACCATGTTGCGGCCATAGGCGAACTGCGGCCAGATCTCGTCGGCGAGGAACTCGTACTGCGGCCCGTCGGGCCAGTTGTCCACGTGCTTGCCGTGCGCCTCGTGCGTGCCCAGCACCTCCTGCAGGAACACGACGTCGGCGCCCACCTTGCGCACCGCGTCGCGCAGTTCAGGCAGGATGAACTTCCGGTTGAATGTGGTGAACCCCTTGTGCGTGTTGACCGTCATCACGGTCAGCGGCGCGACGGCGGCGGCCACAGGATCTGTCATCGAGTTCAGCGGAAATCTCCGGGAGAAGAGGCAGACTTTCTTGTACTGCCGGGCTCGCTCGCAAGGTGTAGGACGGCAGGCAGTCTTGCTGTCCCAGGGACCGGCGCGCTCTCGTGGTGCTTCGTGCGGCGGCTTGCAGGCGCATGCCGCGCGCTGCGAGCAGCGCACGCTTTTGCATGACTCTCCAATCGCGCGCATCGATCGATGGCAACAGCTTGCGCACGCATGAACGCGCGAGCTTCGCGACGAACCTGGGAGCGCGTCGCACGGCGCGGGCGCACAACCGCGGAGGCCTCGCCGCAGCAGAGGTGCTGTAGGACGAGAGCTCATGCGCAAGCAGGCGGCCGCCGCCGCGTCATGACAGCGTTTTTCCATTTTTGCGCCTCAGCCGTATTGCCCGGGGGCCGCGGCAACATCGCTGCGCGGCACTTGGCACACTCCAAGGTCATGAATACAGCGCGCTTCCTGTTATCGGCGTCGATCGCGACCCTGTCTCTCGGCGCGGCCGCCGCCGACCTCCGCCCCGCCGGCGTCTTTGTCGAGGGCGGCGTGGCCCAGCAAAGCGGCTACAGCCTGACGGCCGGGCTGCTGTGGCCGTGGTCGTGGCGCCGGGACTTCGGCCATACCGAGCTGAGCGGCGTCACCGAAGCGTACGTGAGTCATTGGAGCGCGCGCGGCGAGAGCCAGCGCCACGGCTTCACGCAGGTCGGCCTGTTGCCGGTCATTCGGATGCGCCTGGACGCGGGCCGCTCGCCGTGGTTCCTCGAGGGCGGCATCGGGCTGTCGTACATGGACAATCTCTATCGCAGGCAGAACAAGGAATTCAGCACCCGCTTCAACTTCGTGGACGTGGTCGGCGTGGGGCGCAACCTCGATCCCGACCGCCGGCGCGAAGTGAGCTTGCGGTTTTCGCACATCTCGAACGGCGGCATCAAGGAGCCGAACCCCGGCGAGAATTTCCTGCAGCTGCGCTACGCATTCCTGTTCTGAGCGCGACGCACTACTTGGGCCGCGGGTCCTTCAGTTCGCGTTCGGGGGCTCGCAGCCGCCCCGCCCGTAGTTCGTCCACCGCACCGGCCATCGCGCGCGCGACGTTGCGCACTTCTTCCTGCACGGCGAGGTCGGCATCCAGCGCGTCGTGGCTCGACGCATACGGCTGGTAGTAGCCGGCGGGGGCTCAGCCGCGCGCGGCTGCCGCCTGTCCTACAGGGGGCGTGGCGGCCGTCCGATAAATGCGCGCCGGCGCCGCTCCTAAGGTTTGGATTCGGCCCCCACGGGGCCGCGCATGACTCAGCTTGATGCAAAGGAATCGCCATGAAAAAGTCCCATGCCTACCTTCCCATGTTGCTGGCCGGGCTGCTGGCCAGCGCGGGCGTTTACGCGCAGAGCACCTACGGCTCCGGTAGCTCCGGCAGCTCGGACCTGCCACCCAAGGCGGGTGAAGCCAGCACCCAGACCAACGGGGTGCCCAATGCGGCGACCACCAATTCCCATGTGAGCGAGGCGCCCGCACCGGCGGCCGGCACGATGCCGAGCGACACCCGCGCGATGGGCGCCGGCGCGGCGACGTCGAGCGTCGTGCCCAAGCCCGGCGAGGCCAGCACCTATGTGATGGGCAGCCCCAACGCCGACCCGATGAAGCCGCGCGCGATGACCCGGGCCGAAGTGGTGGGCGAGCTGATGGGCCGCCCGCAGGCGTTCCAGGCCCTGCGCAGCCAGATGCATCCGCACGGCGGCACGGTGGTGATCGCCAGCGCCATGCCTGCCACGCCGGCGCAATAAACGAGCATCGCGCGATGAGAACGCCCGCGCCGTCCCCGGCACGGGCTTCTTGCCTTGCGCTTCGATCGCGCAGGCACTTCGCTCAGCCGCGGTGGAACATCCCGCCGTGGCGGCGGGCAAAGTGGCGCGGCAGCGTCTCGGTATCGAACACCTTCTTTTGTTCCGGCGACAGCGCGGCATAGAACGTTTTCGTAGCGTCCGCACGCTTGTCCATTTCGGCGGCCCGCGCGGTGTGCATCGAGCGCATGCGATCGATGCGCTCGGGCGTGGTGAGTCGCTCGAATTCGCCCGGCGCTGGCCGGCTGAAATTCGCCGGCGGCTTCATCGCCGCCAGGTAGGCATTCCAGGCCCCTTCCTGCGCCGGCGTGATCTGCAGCTTCTGCTTCAGCGCGGCCTGCCGGCGGGCGAAGTGCTCCTGCATCCGCGCCGGATCGTGCATGCCGCGATGCTCGCGCATCGCCGGCTTGTCGGTGGCTGGTGCGGCCGGCGGCGCGGTCTGGGCACCGGCGGCCAGGGCCAGCGAGGCCAGCACGGCGGCGATCAGGTGCTTGTGGATGTGTCGCATGATGATTTCCTTCCTTTCACTTCGATGATGACCGGAGCCCCCGACGGGCTCCAGGCTGGGACGAAGTGTGCAAGGCTCATGTGTCGCGCGCGTGGCGATCAGATGGCCGATGTGTAAAGAAAGGCTGCGGCAACGCAAAGCGGCGCTGTGGGAGCGCTCCTACCGTGAAACCGCGCGCTCGGCCACATGGGGCCGCCGCGCACGCACCCACCATGAATAGGAATGGTTCACAAGGAGCGTCTCATGAAGTACCCCATCCTGATCCGCGGTGTCGCGCTGGCAGCGGCGCTGGGGACGTGCGGCGCATTCGCCCAGACACGGCCTTCGACGACCGACAGCGGCGTGTCGCCGCCGGTGCTCACGGACACCGGGCCCGCGCCCGCGCAGGAGCGCGACAGCATCGGCGCCGTGGTGCTGGAGAACTCGCTGGTGCAGGCGCAGCGGCGCAATGCCTTTGAGCGGGCATCGACGCGCACCGGTGTCGCGTCGGTCGGGCGCGGTGTGCTGCGCGCCACGATGCGCGCGCAGCGCGAATCCGAGCTGGCGCAGGCGCGCGAAGACGAAGCGGCGGAACTGTATCGCCGGGGTGCCGCTGGTCTGGTGGAAAAGTGAATTTCTCCCTCCCCTTTCGGGGGAGGGCGGGGGGTGGGGGCTAGGCCAGCCGGCCGCTGCGGAAATCGTCGACGGCCTGCGCCAATTGCTCGCGCGTGTTCATCACGAACGGCCCGTATTGCGCGATCGGTTCATGCAGCGGCTTGCCCGCGATGAGCAACGCGCGCGCCGGCTCCGCGCTCGTGGCGGCGCCGCGCAGGACGACTCCGTCGCCTTCGTTGGCGAGCAGCGCCATGCAGTGCAGCGGCACCGCCATCGGGTCGCCGAGCGCATCGAGCACTTCGAGTTTGCCGCGGTACACGTAGATGAACGCGTTGTGCCCGGCGGGCAGCGGTTGGCTGAAGGTGGACTGCCCGAGCGGGAAATGCAGGTCGAGGTAGAGCGGCTGCGTTTGCTCGCGCTGTACTGCGCCCGCCACGCCATGGCTGTGGCCGGCGATCACCCGCACCGCGACGCCTTCGGGAGTCGTGAACAGCGGGATCTCGGCACTCGCGATGTCGCGGTACCAGGGATCGCACATCTTGTGGGTGCCGGGCAGGTTGAGCCACAGCTGGAAGCCTTCCATCCGGCCTTCCTCCTGCTCGGGCATTTCGCTGTGCACCAGCCCGCGGCCGGCGGTCATCCACTGCACGCCGCCGCTTTCCAGCAGGCCTTCGTGGCCCGCGCTGTCGCGGTGCCGCATGCGCCCGGTGATCATGTACGTGACGGTTTCGAAGCCGCGGTGCGGATGATCGGGAAAGCCGGCGTTCCAGTCGTTCGGGTCGTCGCTGGCGAAGTTGTCGAGCATCAGGAACGGGTCGAGCCGCTGCTGCAGGTCCTGCGTGAGAACGCGGGTGAGCTTGACGCCCGCGCCGTCGGTGGTCGGCCGGCCGGTGACCAGACGCTCGACGCGCCGGGGTTGGGACAAGGTGACGGTTTCCATGCGGCCATTAGAGCGCAGCGCACGGATTCCTGCAGGCCTGTCAGGCGCCGCGCGTCTTGCAGGTGCTCAAGCCGAGCATCGCATACGGCGGGCACCAGCCGATCAGGCCGGTGGCGAGCGGCACGATGCCCAGCCAGCCCCACCAGCCGACGGTGTCCGTCACGGCCAGGGCGATCAGCACGATCCCCAGAGTGATACGCAGGATGCGGTCGATGCCGCCGACGTTGAGTTTCATTCAGTACTCCTGAAGGGTTGATGATGACGCATTGCAACGCGCCGGAGCCACCTCGTCGGTGACCTAGGTCACGCAGCCTGTTGCGAATGGGCGCGCAGTGCCGCGCTGTCGAGGATGCGTATGCGCTCGCGCGAGAGCTCGACCCAGCCTTCACGCTCGAAGCGGCGCAGCAGGCGCGTGACGATCTCGCGCACGGTCCCCAGCTCCTGTGCCAGGGCCTGGTGCGTCACCGCGAGCTCCGGACCGTGACCGAGCAACGCCGCCGCCAGCCGCTGGTCGAGGCGCTGGAACGCGACGGCATCCACCAGCGCGGTGAGGTCGGCCATGCGCTCGGCGAACAAGCCCAGCACCAGATTCCTGAAATCGGGGTTCTCCAGCCAGGTGCGGAACACGTCTGGCGCAATGAGCAGGAAACTGGTCGGACGGGTGGCCACGCCGTTTGCCATCAGCGGTTCCGCGCGGAACAGGCAGGCGCTCGACACCAGGCACAGCTCGCCCGGGCCGACGCGGTACAACTCGAGCGAGCGGCCATCGGCCGAAATGCGAGACACGCGAATTTCGCCGTCCAGCACCAGGGGAAAGCCTTTGCAGGGGTCGTGTTCGCTGAACAGGACGGTGCGCGCCGGGACCGTGAAAGCCTGGCCGCCCGCGCCAAGAGCGGCCAGGCTGGGGACGACTTGTGCCAGCGCTGGATAGAGCGCCAGCGGATCAGGCATGCAAATGCGCGTCGGGCAGCCCGGCGAGGTCGTCCAGGATCGGGCAGTCGGGCCGGTCGTCGCCCTGGCAGCAATGGATCAGGTGCTGCAGCGTTCGCTGCATCGCCTGCATCGACTCGATCCGCAGCCCCAATTCCTCGGAGTGCTTCTGCGCGATGCGCTTGACGTTCGCGCTGGCACGCCGCCGGTTGCGCCACAAGCCGACGAGTTCCGCGATGTCGGACATGGGGAAGCCGAGCTCGCGCGCCCGCTTGATGAAACGCAGCGTGTGCACTTCGGCCTCGCTGTACTGCCGGTAGCCGCTGTCGGTGCGGCCCACCGCCGGCAGCAGCCCGAGCGATTCGTAGTGGCGCACCATCTTGGGCGTGACGCCCGACATGCGCGACGCCATGCCGATGTTCACCGGCCAGGCCAATGCAGCTGCGTTCATGGCGACCTCATGCGGCGACTTCGTAGCCTTCTTCGGCGATGGCGCGGGCGATCGCCTCGCGCGACTCGCTGGTTTGCACTTCGACCTTGCCGGCCGGCCGGTCGATGCTGACCTTCGCCTGCGGGTCCACGGACTGCACCGCCTGGGTCACGGCTTTCTCGCAGTGGCCGCAGGTCATGCCCTGCACATTGAATACCTGGTTCATGATGATCCTCGCAAATCGGGTTGGAAAGAAGCATAGCGTGAACCTTGTCACCATGGGAAGGTCAATGGCATGGGACAATTCATTTGCGGCCGGGGGTTGATTCAGATCAATCCCGCACTTGACCTTGCCATGATGGCAAGGTGCATGCTCCGTTCCATGAACACCACCACCGCACCCACGCTCGACCTCGGCATCGGCGGCATGACCTG